>NZ_JACLQL010000007.1:0-121255 GCF_016648635.1 Streptococcus sp. 21.1
GTAAATAATAATAACTATTAAATCCAATCTTTCAAAGAAAGAGTATCTTATTTTGAAAGTGTATACCGCTTTAATTATACTATAGTTTGAAGAAAAAATCCCCTTACTACAGGCAAAGAAAAAAGCAGAATAACTCTGCTTTTACTTGATAACTTTGGACCGTTTAAAATGAATATAAACATCATTCAAAAAATAACAAGTAATAATAAATAGACTAAGCATTATAGGTAAATACGTTCTGGTGCTTGAAGCATAAAGCGTAGGTGAAAATGAAATCAGCAAACGCCCAATTAAACCTATCCCGAATAAGTATACAATCCATAACCTATCTGAAACTTTAGAAAGAGCCCATAGAGAATACATCACCATCATAAATAAAACGATATTATAAATCACCGCTCCAAAATAGACAACATTGTATTCAAAGGTGCCACTCTCTCTAGCAACTTTACTAACACTAGAAAGTGTAAATAAAATATTTCTCCACTCAAACTTCTGACTTAAAATAGCAAATAGGGTAAAAGATGACAGAATCAGTGAAATAAAATTCTTTTTATAAAACGACAAAACTACTAAAACTATCAAAAATACAAAAATAAACTCGAAAGATACTGAAAATATACCATCTCCAGTTTCCAAAATTCCTAACCCTATTTTTTGGAGTGGGTTCAAGTGGACAAAATTTGGAAACCAAGATTCCACATTTTTTTCAAACCTCAATGTGTTTCCAGGAGAGAATTTTGCAGAGAGAATTCCTGTCAACGAAACCAAGCCATACAATATATTTCTGTACCTAAATGTAATGACTTTCCAATCCCTTATTAATTCGAAAACAATCCATAAAAAAGCATAGACTGCTAACTGTTCATTCATAATAGCAAAAACAAAAGATAGGAACGCTAGACATTGAACCCACCACTTATCTGAATAACGATAATACAGAGAGAACAAAAGAAATGATGCTGGAAATACATAATTAATATATGTAGGAATAGAACCTGCACTTAAAAATTCACTTGCTGGAAGAAAAATAAAAATGAAAAGTCCAGGTATCCAAGGTAAATTAGGGCAAAGTTTCTTACTAGGTAAAAGCAAAAAGAAACTTGCAATAATAGAAGCAATTATAAATAACTTATCGTGTACTGAAAAGAATAACGTTGCGGATTCAATCAGTAACCGGCTACTCCATGTAAGATAACGATTAATTCCAAATTCAAGGTAATTATGGTGAAATTCCTTTGCATAATTTAAAAATGCTGTTTGATCCCCTACAGGTGTAATTTTGTTATTAATATAATACTGAAAACCATACAGTATAGAAATAATTAAGATGTAACAATAAAATCTACTTTTACTTTTCATTTTCTCTCTCAAACAATAACGATTCATACTTACCCATTCGTCTTCTGACTCTTCACATATTGTTTCATAAGGATATTTGCTATCCATTTTGGCCAAAAGAGTTGGTACATATACAAATCTTCTTTACTACGAGTATTATCAGCAATAGTCTTAGAAGTCTCAGATTCCTCATGAATTCGGTGACACATTAGCTTATCTGACACATAAACAAAACGTCCCTTGTATTCACTAATCTTATACCAAGCATACCAATCAAGGCTGACCTTCATTCCCTCATCAAAATAGAAATTCTTCAATTTTTCAAGGTTATAGGTGACAGCTGGACAACAAATTGGATTACCAAAGGCCATTACGCGGTTACGCCAAAAATGACTACTAGGAAAAAGATTCATTGTTTTTAGCATCAAGGTTTTAATCTTGAGGTTTGTATTTGCAGGGATCTTAAGACCATTTTTTTCTTCAAAATAATCAGAATATCCGATTAGAACATCACTAGTTTTTTCCATCTTGGCCAATACTTTTTCTGCATATCTTGGCTCATAGTAGTCGTCCTGATGGGCGATAGTAGCATATTTTGTTCCTACAAAAGAAATGGCATTATTCCAATCCTTACCAATCCCCCCACCTTGTTTAGTATAAAATGGGATATCATAACGCTGGCAAAGCTCCTTAATCGAATCAAGTGGCGTTGAACTATAACAGATAATTTGAGAATAAAGAGTTTGATTTTTTAAAGATTGAATACAGGCTTCAAGATAATCACTTTCTCCATAAGCGCAAATTACCCAAGTATGATTATCATTCATTCTTTTCCTCTTTCTCTTCTACATGACTTTTTAGAATAGATAATTCCTGAACTAAATGTTTAATCTGCTCTTTTTGTTTCGATAAAGTCATGGTTTGTAGGAAAGCGATGACCAATAAGAAAAAGATAGCAAGCGACAGCAAAAAATTCGAAGTCAGTTCAAATCCAAGTAATCCTGCAAAATAAACTGGAATAACATCAAAAATCGAAATAACAATCATTACCAGACTGATGACAATCCACATGAAGGCCTGTTCAAATAAGATATTGTTCTTATTGATATTTCTAATGACTAGATAAAGGAAAAAGATGGAAGCTACCAACATCACAATAGATAAAACTGACATTATTCACTCTCCCTCATAAAGGCTGCAATAACAATCGACGAACACACTTCAAGCATATATCGAATCGATTTAATTGGCGTAATGGAAGAAACACCACCAGTACGTTCAAACATATTTGCTGGTCGTTCAACAACTCGATATTTACGTTTCAAAATATGAACAATGGTTTCTGGTTCTGGATATTTGATTGGATAACGCTTAGCGAACTGTTTAATAACATCTTTATCAGCCAAACGGTACCCCGAAGTTGTATCTAAAACTCTTTGTCCAGTTGTCCATTTGATAAGGTTGGAAATAACACTAATTCCGAAGCGCCTCATAAAAGTTGTTTGAAATTCAGACTTAACATCACCAACAAAGCGAGAACCAATAACTAGGTCTGCTTCATTTTTTCGAATTGGTTCTAGCAAATCTGACAAGGATTCAATATCATGCTGGCCATCGCCATCAAATTGAACTGCTACATCATAGTCATGCTCTAGTGCATATTTATATCCTGTTTGAACTGCACCGCCAATTCCAAGATTCATCACGAGATTAACCGCATTAAAATGATTCTCTTCCAGAATTTGTTTTGTCTTATCTGTTGATCCATCATTGATAACAACATAGTCCAGATCAAAATCAACTTTCTTGCGGTAATTCAAGATACTCGTTACCGTGTCGAAAATACTTTCCTCCTCATTGTAGGCAGGAATTATCATTAAAACTCTCAACTACTTCTCCTTTCCTTTACAGTAAAATATCGAAAACAGTGAAACTAATCTTAAGCGTTCCAAAGTTCTAAAAGCCATTACAGAAATAACTGTTTGAATTCTTTCTCCAGTTATCTCAGATGATAATGGTGTTAAATTTGAATCAAGATTTTCTTTAGAAATCCATTGCTTAATTCTTCTATATTGATCCATAAACGATGAACTTGAAGCTGCTCTTCCAGAAAAGAGTAAGTACCATATGTAATATCGTTTAATAAAATAGCGAATATATTTTGAATCACCAGCAACTTGAAGCAAGTGACTCAAGAAATACACAATATCTATATTCGGATTAAACCCTCTTTGAGATGTGTTTGATATACTCTTCTCATTAAAAAACCAATTATAGCCATTATAATCAATTATTTTAATTCTTTCTGTTAGATTGTAAGCAGTCAAAGTGAAGATAACATCTTCACCTATTGGATAATCAAAGAACTGGATATTATTATCTGTTAAAAACGAAGTTCGATAAATACGTGCCCAAGGTGCAACGACTATATACTTAGACCATTCAGATTGTGTTAAATCTTGTTTAAAAAGCGTCTTCATTTCCTGATTAACACGCTTATAACCACCAAGAACAATATCTAGTTGTTCTTGATCTATTTCATTATAAAAACGCTCTAAATAATCTGAATCAACAAAATCGTCATTATCGATAAATACAATGTACTTTCCATTAGCAAGTTGTATACCCTTATTTCTGGTTTTAGCAACTCCCTCGTTTTCTTTATCAATTACTCGGATAAAATCATTATCAGCTGCATACTTTTTAATAACTTCTAAACTATTATCTGTAGAGCCATCATTTAACAGAATAATCTCAAAATCTGTAAATGATTGATTTAGAAGAGAATCCAGGCATTGTTTAATTCCCTCTTGTGCGTTATATACAGGAATTATGACTGAAACGGTTGGATTAGACATATTATACTTTCTATCTATTATTTTTTATAAAATTTCAGAAGGTGAGAAAATAACCTTGTTGAGATATTAATTCCCAAAATCGAAGCAAAGATACCTGTCATTTTAAATGATTTGTTGTTTATATGACTTGAATTTCTCAACAAATACTTATATTGAATTAACAAATCACGTATTTCTTGGTTAAATAAATATGGCCTAGCGTAAGGAAGAATTGAAATATAAGAAATTGTAAAATAGGTGTTTAGGGCTTTACGTTTAACTTCAGATAATGACTTTTCATCAGATAAACCTCTACTAATTCCCTTAAGAGTATCTAATACATTTCTTTCTTTCACTACATTTGTTAAACTTCCAACTCTGTTCTGACGATACATGTACTGAGTGCTATTAATTACAGAAAAACTTTCCATCATCTTCATTATTGATGAACAGTACAAACTATCTTCAGAGACCAAATCTTCAGGAAAACTTAACTCTTTATTAATTAATTCCTTAGAAATACATTTATTCCAATTAGGACCATTGAATAATCCAAAATTAGTAGCTTCGATTAAGTCGTTTAAACGAGAAACTGGAATCTCTTTAATTTCATTATCATAGTAATAACTATAACCAAAAATAACAACATCTACTAGTTGCTTATTTAGTTCACTAGCAACCTGATCTAAAAAGTAGATATCACTCCAAAAATCATCACCATCTAAAAATAAAATATAATCACCAACAACTTCTTTCATCCCTGTATTACGAGCTTTTGAAGCACCTCCATTAGATTGGTGAATTACATTAATTTGTTTAAATTGTAATGACAAATCATCAGCTATTTTACCTGTCTCATCTGTTGAACCATCATTTACAATTATAACTTCATAATTATCATATGTTTGTTTAAGAATACTCTCTACACAGTTTTCTAAATAATCTGCCACATTATATGCTGGAATAATGATAGAAAATTTCATGTCAATTATTTTTTCCTTCTAAAGATTGTATATGGATTTGTTACAAAATAAATTACTAGAGAAGCAAGTAGCCATGCTATCATCGCACAAAGAAATGATAATGAGGCTCCAAAAATTTCAAATTTCGACACTAGAGGCTTGGCAGTTAAGATTGACACAATATAGCCTACAATAAAGGAAATAACTAAAAAATGTTGTTTCCTAAATATTGTCAAAATGTTATCACATACAGTTGAAAAAGTACTTGCAATTCCTCCAAGCAACAAAACAACAAAACTAGTCTGATACTGTTTAAGGTTAGTCCCATATACAATATCCAAAGCAGGAATGGCTATAAAAGCACCAATTAGAAATATTAATGTACAAGTTCCAAATAAAATCTTGAAGAGATTATTCTTGTAAGTGACAAAATGAGAAATCTTCTTTTCTTCTAAAAAGACTGCAAGTTGCGTAATCATCGGTCTAAGAAATACAATCATAAGATTCATTGCAAATATTGGTGTAAACAAAATACTAAAATCTCGCTGAACACCATTTCCAATCAAACCTTGATTAAAAATATCATTCAAAGCATATTTAGGCTGATTATAAATTGAGACCAACAAAAAAGCATTAATAAATAAAGGTAAGCAATCTTTCAATACATTGATAATATTACTCGGCTTAACACTCATAAGATTTAAGCGATGGAAGAACTTTGAATGAGGGTAATCGAATAGAGCAATAAAAACAAATGAACTAATAGTTTGTGAAATCACGGACCACAATAGATTTTTTGAGATGACTAGAGTTAAAGCAAATACAATTGTTGAAATAGTATTTCTCAAAAACAGTGATTTCCCGGCAATATCCAAACGTTCCTTCTGCTGAAATAATCCTTGAAAAACATCCGATAAAGCTTCACTAACACGGAAAAAAGATACCCAAAAAATTATCCCTAGATTTGAGTGAGTATTTGTATTAAAAATTAAATACGTCACTAAAAGAAGAACCATTGCAACGTTTGAAATAATCCTTGTTACGAAATAAGTATCAAAAGAATACTTCTCTCTTATATCTGTTGCTTGGAAATCTCTAACTTGAAAACTTGCTACAATAACAAAGAGATTCGCAATCGCATAGGCAAAACTATAGGTATCCGCTGAAGCACTATTTAAAGCACGTGTAACAATAAAAAGAAGTATAACTGAAACAGCAGCTGAAGACATACTTCCTAAAATATTCCAGAAAAATACCTTTTGGGCAGTTACTTTTTTCAATTATTTCACTCTCTTTCGATAACTATATTCCATTAATTATATCATATTCTCAATGAAAAAAGAGAGAACAGCATGACACACGTTCTCTCTTTTAACTTAAAAAGCTCATTAAGTATTCTTATTTCACTTCTTGTTTGTAAAACTCTTTCAAAGCATCTTGCCATGTTGGGATGACAAACCCTGTTGCCTTAGCCTTAGTCAAACTCATTGTTGAGTTAAGAGGGCGTTTAGCTTTAGCTGGGAATTGACTTGAATCTACAGGCTTCACTTCAACATCAGTGTCTTTGAGGATTTCAACCGCAAAGTCGTACCAAGTTGTATCTTCTGCTGCATCATTTGACAAGTGATAGTAACCATAGTCCTTACGGTTTTCAGCCAAATAAGTCATAAATTCTGCCAAAGTACGTGTCCAAGTTGGACGACCATGTTGGTCATTAACAACTGTGAGTGTCTTGTGAGTCTTAGCAAGGTTTTGCATGGTGAAGACAAAGTTCTTACCATAGTTACCGAATACCCACGCAGTACGGATAATATAGTAGTTTGACACATGTTTTTCGACTAGTTCTTCACCCATACGTTTTGTACGGCCGTACTCTGTCTGTGGATCTGGTTTGTCATCAACTTCCCACTCTTGACCTACTGGTTTTTCACCATCAAAAACGTAGTCCGTTGAAATATAAACCAGCGTTGCACCATGTTTTTCAGCAGCCTTAGCGACATTTTCAGTACCAGTCACGTTGATAGCATAGTCAAGTTCTTTACCTTCATCTTCAGCAGCATCAACAGCTGTGTAAGCAGCACAGTGATAAACCAAGGTTGGTTTTACTTCCGCAAAAACTTCATCTACTTTGTCAGCATCCGTGATGTCCATTTCTGCCACATCTACTGCTACATATTCTTCGTTACGTTCATCAAGAAGGTGACGAAGTTCCGTTCCGAGTTGGCCATTTGCACCTGTTACTAGAATCATATTTTTCTCCTTGTAATTTTCATTAATAGCACTTTAATTTTATCAAAAAAAGCAGAAAAAATCTGCTTTCATAAAATATAATTTATTATTTCATCACTACAAAAAGTTCATTATCTTTTGTATAAACATTATACATTTTGGTTGTTTCTAATTGTTTATACTCTGAATTTACTGTAGTTGCATCAAATGGTCTAAAATCAACATTTAATTTTGTAACTGCATTAAATTTCATAGTCATATCCCAAGAAACATTAGTATTAGGCATAATTAAGCTACTAATCATTGGATAGACCGAGGTCGCATTTTCATAAATAGGGGAATTAGCAACAAAACGATTAATATTGACCACATTATTGTTATCATTCAGATACTTGTTCAAACTATTTCCTAACATAGCACTTTGTACTTCAAGTGTATTATTTTGTTGTTTTAAATTGCTTACATAAATAAATGAAAAAGCAAGGAAATAAAAGACGAGTAAACTAGAAAATACAGATTTTAAAATATTAATAATCTGGTTTCGATTGGTTATTCCTAAAGAAATAACTAACACAATGGACGCAAAGATTCCCAATCCATATTCATATCTGGGTCTCAACAAATAAAATTGTTCTGAAAGTATTAAGTAGCTTCCATAACTCAAAATACTTCCTAAACCTAGCCAAGCAAACGTAAAAGCTAACGCTACAATTTTCTTTTGCTTACTGCTACTAACTATATTAAACACTAATAAGATCAGTATTACTAGGAATAAAAGAATCCAAACTTTCGAGCTTTGAAGATAAATATTTTTCAGATAACCTTTAGCATTCGCAAGCATAATACTAGGAAGATGTAATAAACTTGGTACTTTTCCTTGGTCGGCAAAAATTGGTGGCTTGATAGTAATTTGTATTTTATATAAAGCCATGCCCCCAACATAGGATAAAACTGAACAGATTAAACTCTTTATATTCAATTTACCGCTGTAAACTACCTCTAAAAAGAGCAGTGTGAGCGTCATTACAATATATATTCCCGATGATGCTTGGTATGAATTACACATAAGATAAATACATACAACTGAACATAAGCTAAATAATTTTCTAGACTCCCAGAAGATAAAAGGAAGTATTGACACTAAAATACTTAGTGACATAAATGGGTTGTCAAACCTAAAGCTCAAAGGCTCTAAAAACCAAGGATTTATTCCAATTACAGTTGAAGCTAGGGCTAAAACTGGAGTAACCTTTTTCGATGGAAACAGTACAAACAATAATATCGTGCTTGCAAATGTTAATATGAAGGCTGTGATAATATTTGTAGTCAGCCCAGGATCCGTTAAATGAGCACCACCTTGAATAAGACGTGCTGAGAATTCACTCAAATATCTAGAGTAATGTTCAGAAAATCCTGTATAACCCAGAATTTGACGGCCTATATCATCAATGTACGGATACTCAGCTAAGCTGATGTTAATGTTAACTAAAAGATAAACACCTAAGATAAGAGATAAAACAAATTTATTTCTCTTGATATAATCCTTTAAGTTATGAAACACTCCTAAAAACTCTCCACTCATTCCTTCACCCTTTTTCCTTAACAATATAAACTGGCCGTTTCTTGGTTTCTAGGAAAATCTTTGAAATGTAGTTCCCGATGATCCCCAAGGCTAAGAGTTGGATTCCTCCGATAAAGAGGATGATTGAGACGAGGCTTGCCCAGCCTGCAACACTCCCACCTATAGTTAGTTTTCGGATAACGACAAAGACAATTCCAACCAAAGAGATTAAGAATGAGAAGGTTCCTGCCCATGTGGCAAGCTTCAACGGTACCTCGGAGAAGTTGATAAAGCCATCAAGTGAATAGTTCAATAGGCTCCAGAAAGACCATGAAGTTTCTCCTGCCACACGTTCACGATTTTCATAAGAGACGTAGGCCACATCAAAGCCGACCCAAGAAAAGAGCCCTTTTGAAAAGCGATTCACTTCCTTGAGCTCAAGGATGGCGTCAACAACCTGACGCGTCATCAAACGGAAATCACGCGCCCCGTCTACCATTTCTGTGTCAGAAACTTTATTAATCAACCAATAAAAGGCCTTAGCAAAGAGTGAACGAATAGGTGGCTCACCCTTGCGGTCAGCACGTCGTGTCCCAACAACGTCGTAACCTTCTTGGATTTTGGCATACATCTCGATGAGAAGTTCAGGTGGATCCTGAAGATCGGCGTCCATAACTGTGACGTAGTCGCCTTCAGCTGCTTCAAGGCCTGCAAGTAAGCCTGCTTCCTTCCCGAAATTACGAGAGAAAGAGAGATAGTGAACATTTTCAAATTGTTTTGAAACCTGTCTCAAAACCTCTAAGGTGCGATCTTTTGAACCGTCATTGACAAAATAATAGTTGAAAGTCAACTGATTGGCCATTTGTCGTTCAACTGCCTGACAAGCCTCTAAAAAAGGGTGGATGGTCTTTTCCTCGTTATAACAAGGAACAACGATAGCCAGTGTTTTCATAAGCCTTCTCCTAACGAATACCTAGGGCGATACGGGCATAGCGGCTCATCTTTTCGATAGTCCATGCTGGTGTCCAGACCAATTTAACCTCAGTCTTAGTGACTTCTGGCACTTCTTTCATAGCGTCATAGATTTGATCTGTCAAAAGATCTGCCAAAGGACAGCCCATAGTCGTCAAGGTCATGTCGATTTCAGTATAGCCATCTTGCTGGAAACGAATATCGTAAATAAGGCCAAGATTGACAATATCAATCCCCAACTCTGGGTCAATGACCATTTCTAAGGCTTCCAAGATACGGTCTTTGATTTTTTCAATTTCTGCTTCAGTGTATTTTACTTCAGACATAGCTTTTCCTCCAAAATCAGGACCTAATAATCAGGCCCCTTCCATTTACTATCTTAGTCTTCAATAAAGTCTTTAAGTTGTTTACTACGACTTGGGTGGCGCAATTTACGAAGGGCTTTAGCTTCAATCTGGCGAATACGTTCACGAGTAACGTTGAAGACTTTACCAACATCTTCCAAAGTACGCATCTTCCCATCGTCAAGACCAAAACGGAGACGAAGAACATTCTCTTCACGGTCTGTAAGGGTATCAAGCACTTCATCCAATTGTTCACGAAGAACCACTCGAGTTGTGTAATCTACTGGATTTTCGATAACTTCATCTTCAATAAAGTCACCCAAATGGCTATCATCTTCTTCACCGATAGGTGTCTCAAGAGAAACTGGCTCTTGAGCAATCTTAAGGATTTCACGAACCTTATCTGGAGTCATATCCATACGTTCAGCGATTTGCTCAGGCGTTGGATCTTGTCCCAACTCTTGCAAGAGGTTACGTTGTTCACGGACCAATTTATTGATAGTTTCAACCATGTGAACTGGGATACGGATGGTACGTGCTTGGTCTGCGATGGCACGTGTGATTGCTTGACGAATCCACCATGTCGCATAAGTTGAGAATTTGAAACCTTTAGAGTAGTCAAATTTATCAACGGCTTTCATAAGCCCCATATTACCTTCTTGAATCAAGTCCAAGAACTGCATGCCACGTCCCACATAACGTTTAGCGATTGAGACTACCAAACGAAGGTTAGCTTCTGCCAAACGTTGTTTCGCTTCCAAGTCACCATTTTCAACAGCGATAGCCAATTCTTTTTCCTCTTCGTTACTCAAGAGAGGAACTACCCCAATCTCTTTGAGGTACATACGAACAGGGTCATTGACCTTAGCTGAGTTTGAACCAAGAAGCTCCTCGTCTGTCAACTCTTCTGGTTTTGGGGCTTCAACAACATATTTAGATGAAGGATTTCCGTCCTTATCTGTGATAGAGATACCACCGTCTGTCAAACGTTCCAAAAGGTCATCAATCCCATCAGCATCAAGAACAAATGGGATAACTAGTTTCTCTGTGACTTCATCATCAATTGCTGTACCAGCCTTTTTGTGGTTACGGATGAAATCAGCGACTTGAACGTTAAATGCTGTATTTTGTTTTTTCTTTGCCATGTGTTACTCCATATCTCGTTTTTGGGCGATGAGCATTTGCAGCGCTTCTACCGCTGCATCCACATCACCGTGGTTACTTGATTCTCTTATTTGTTTACTTTGCTTACGGAAGTCCTGTTCCCTCAGAAAATGATTTCTACGCTCTTCAATATCCTGGACCTCCTCTAAACTGGTTTCAGGTGGCAAAATCTCCTCTAAAACCTGATAATAGGCTGTTTGCACCTCTTGAGAAAGTACAGACAAGGCCACCGTATCGATTTGACCATCTTGCTTCAGAATATGATAGAGCTCCTCTAACTCAGGTGTTTGGAAGAAAAACTCCTCTCTCATGCGATAGTCATTCAAAATCATCGGATGATTTAACATGCGATGGAAGAGTTGATTTTCCGCTCGACGAAGACCTGTAATCTTCGGTGTGGAAGGTAGTTTGACCGTCCCTCTAAATCCTGACGCTGAAGACTCATAAGCACTATTACTAGCAGCCGATAATTGAGCCGTCTGCTGATTCCTCATGCTCAACCGTTCATTATTGACCGCTTGCTCGACTTGAAAAAAATCAAAGTCTGGCAAAAGGTCAGCCACCTTAGAAATGTAGGAATTTTGTGCTGTCACAGAGGGTGACTTGGCAATAATCTTAGCAATCTGCTCAACATAGGCAATCTCCGCTTGAAGATTGTCCACATTAGCGGGCTTGAGCTGTCCAATCCAAAATTCCACATCTGAAATGCGGGATTCGACCAAAAGTTTCCCCAAAGCCTCTTCAGATGTTTTCTGTAGATATTCATCAGGGTCCATATTGTCTGGAATTTTAACAATATCGACTTGAAAATCCGATAAAAGCTGCAGAGACTTGGCAATAGCATTTTGCCCAGCCTTATCACCATCATAGGTCAGAACAATTTTCTTGGTTAACTTACGCAGACGATTAACATGCTCAGGGGTCAACGCCGTTCCCATAGAAGCCACAGCATTAACATGCCCAGCCCTATAGGCAGCAATGACATCCATGAATCCCTCCATCAGATAGACCTCATGAGTCTTCTGAATCACTGGCTTAGCCTGATTGAGGTGGTAGAGTTCATAAGATTTATTGAAAATACGGGTAGCCCTTGTATTTTTGTACTTGGCTTGTCCTTTTTCAATATCGTCCTTAGTCCAAACACGCCCTGAAAAACCAATAGTCTTTCCAAACTCATTCTTAAGCGGAAACATGATTCGATTTTTAAAAGTATCGAAAAGACGATTACTTTCAGAAAGATTAAAAAGACCTGATTCTGTCAGCACCTCTTCGTCATATTTTTTTGATACAGACTGATAGAGATAATCTGGTTCGTCAGGGGCTAGACCAATCTGGAAGGTCTTAAGTAAATCGTCAGTCATACCACGCTCATAGAGGTAGGCACGCGCTGCTTCTCCTATCTTGGTCGTCATCAGAACAGCGTGATAAAACTTAAGCGCATCCTCATGAAGATCATAGAAGGCTTGATTAGGAGAATTCTGCTGCTGAGCCTGTCTTGGTGCGTCTATCGTAACTGCAATACCTAAGCGGTCTGCCAGAACCTTGACACTTTCTTGGAAAGAAATCTGACGGTATTCCTCTAAAAATTTAAAGACATCCCCAGACTTTCCGCAACCAAAACAATGGTAAAACTGTCTGTCCTCAATAACGTTAAATGAGGGGGTTTTCTCCTTATGGAAGGGGCAGAGACCCAGGTAATTGCGACCTGCACGATTAAGACTGACAACTTCGCCAATTACGTCGACGATGTTGGTACTGCTCTTAATATCTTCTATTAAAGCTTTATCAATCACCATCTAATCGCCCCCTATCTTACCATAATTGCATTACCCCTAATTATAACACGATGAAAAATGAAAGTAAAATAAAATTGATTTTTCATGAGCAAATACCTTGTCAAGATTTACAAAATCGGATAAACTATTAAAAGTAAATAAAAGAAAGGATTCATTGTCAAAATGATTAAAGAACTTAAAGACTTTTTGTTCAAGGGTAACGTCCTTGATCTTGCTGTAGCCGTTGTTATGGGGGCTGCTTTCAACGCTATCATCACTTCACTTGTAAGTGATATCATCACTCCACTTATCCTTAACCCAGTTGTTAAGGCTGCTAACGTTGAAAACCTCTCTAAATTGTCATGGAACGGTATCGCATACGGTAGCTTCTTGAGCGCAGTTATCAACTTCATCATCGTTGGTACTACTCTCTTCTTCGTTGTTAAAGCTGCTAGCAAAGCAACTGCTCTTAGCAAAAAAGAAGCTGAGGATGCTGCTGAAGCAGCAGGTCCATCACAAGAAGAATTGCTCGCTGAAATCCGCGACCTTCTTGCAAACAAATAATCTTTATTTGTTCAACTAAAGACATATGAAACTTAAGACGTCTGAAATCTCAGACGTCTTTTTTGGTATCTCACGATTACTAACCGACTTCTTTATTCGATGAAAAGAAAAAAACTTGAGAAGACTCAAGCTTTTTTCTGTTAATTTCATTCTTAATTAGAATTTTTTACGTTTGCGAGCTGCCTCTGATTTACGTTTACGTTTTACAGAAGGTTTTTCGTAATGTTCACGTTTACGAGCCTCTTGAAGAGTACCAGCTTTAGTCACAGAACGTTTGAAACGACGAAGAGCGTCGTCAAGTGATTCGTTTTTACGTACTACTGTTTTTGACATTGAATTCACCTCCTCAAGATAATGTAACATTTTACACGTTCTATTCAAGTATACAAGACTCGCCTTTTTCTGTCAAGAAATATATTTAAGTTTAGGAATTTTTGCTATTACAGTTGACTTCTAAGTCTACTAAAACTATCCAAGTTTTTTCCTATACAAAAACTAGAGGAGGCATCTCCCCTAGCTACTGATTTATTCAACTGCTGTGTATTTAGAAGCATCCTTGATGTACTCGTCGTAAGTACCATCTGCTTTCAATTTCTTGACGACTTTGTTGACTACTTCTTTCAATCTTTCGTTGCCTTTAGCCATAGCGACTGCTTTTGCATCGCCATCATCAACTTTGAGGGCAACGCTTGCCAAAGCCAAATCTGAATTTTGTGCCACGTAACCTTCTGCTACTGGTTTTTCAAGGTCAACAGCATCAACTTGGCCAGATTTCACCTCGTTAATCGCCTCACCCATTGCTGTAAGTGATACGACTGTTGAATCTTTCAATTGTTTCTTAGCAAGGCCTTCTTCAATGGTACCTTTTTGAACTGCTACTTTCTTACCTTTGAAAGCATCAAGACTTGAGTAAGTAGACTCTTGATCTTTGCGAACGATGATAGCATTTTGTGTTTCGTAGTAAGGATATGAGAAATCAAAGGTTTTCTTACGTTCGTCTGTTACTGAGATACCTGAAATAGCAAGATCAGCCTTACCTGATTGAAGGCTAGAAAGGACATTGTCAAAGCTCATTGTTGTAACTTCAAGCTTAACACCGAGTTCATCAGCGATAGCTTGTGCCAACTTGATATCTGAACCAACTACTTGGTCTTTACCATCTACCAAAGTTTTGAACTCAAATGGTGCATAGTCTGGGCTGACAGCCACGACAAGTTTTTTATTTTCTTTAATGGATAAGTAAGCATCCTTTTTTGACCCACAAGCTACTAAAGTCACAGTAGCAAGGAGAGCCATAGCCCCAAGGAAAAGTTTTTTCATTTTCATAAGAAACTCCTGTATAAATATAATTTTTGCTCGTTTATTTTACTTAAAATTAGTGGTATTGTCAACATTTATTAAGAAATTGCGACAATTTTTCTAAGCCCTTTTGAAGAACTTCCTTGTCACAGCAATAACCGATGCGGACATGAGACTCCTTGTCAAAACGGTTACCTGGAACCACAAGAACACCATAGTCCTGAAGAAGCTCCAAAGCAAAATCTTCGATAGGACGATTCACATCTAGTTTGACGAAAGATGTGGAAACACTGGCAGGTCTAATCCATGACGCCTTAGGTTCCTTGGCAATCCATTCATCCATAAGAGCTAGATTTTCCTCTACAATCTGACGATTACGCTCTAGGATGGCTTCTTTATTTTCCAAGACAAGGGTAGCCACCATATCATCAAAGACACCCGCACAAATCATCGTGTAGTCACGGTAGTCACGCAGAATGTCCGCCACCTCTGTGTTAGAAGCAACCCAACCCACACGAATACCAGGAATGGAATAGGTCTTTGACAGACTATTGACGGCAATGCCCTTTTCATACAAATCTACAATAGAAGGCGTAGGCTGGTCAAAACTGCGATAGACCTCATCTGAGAAGATATAGGCGTCTACTTCTTTAGCGATAGCCACTAGCTCCTCGAGGTAAGCAGCGTCCATAAGGGCACCGGTAGGATTGTTGGCGTTGTTAATACAGATCATTTTGGTATTAGGACGAATGAGACGGCGGAGTTGGTCCAAATCAGGCAACCACCCCTTGTCCTCTTCAACCTCCCAGAGATCCACGTCTGCTCCTAGCGACTTAGGAATGTCATAGAGCTGTTGATAAGTTGGATACATGGAGATGACATGGTCCTCAGGCTCAATAAGCGCATAAAGGGCTAGCATCGTCGCTCCTGTAGCCCCATTGGTTTGGAGGATATTATCAACCGGCATGTTCTTGTATAAGCTAGCCACTTGAGTCTTAAACTCTGGTGACCCTTCAATCCAGCCGTAATCCATCTTTTTCTTTAGTAGTTGGGCAAAAAAGGCGTCTTTATCAAGGCCTGACAGGTCAAATAATTCTTCCATTGTGAGGGCCTTAATTGAAACTCCTGCGATATCATATATGGCAGATTTTTCATGGACATTAAGCCATTCTTCAACACCAAAACGTGGTAGCTTCATAGTTTCTCCTTGCTTTTCTTAAGCACTCTATACGATGTCATTTGTCTATTTTGACAGACTTACCTACTTTGATAATAACTGTTTTTAACAGAGAATTCAATAAAAAATGGGGTATTGCCCCATTTTAGATTTAAGAATTTTTGGAGACTCCTCTTAGGTGAACAAAGCCATCACCAAACGAAACTTTTCACTGTTGATGAAAGCACCTGAATTTTACTCTTTTCAGGTGCTCGGGAGTTTTAAATTTACTTACTTTGTTTGTAGGTTGATGCTTCTTTCAACCATTGGTCAAATTTCCCAGAGTCCTTAGTCTCTTTGATGACGGCATTGATTTCTTTAAGCAAGTCATCCGAACCTTTACGTGTTGCGACGGCATAAGCATCTGTGCTATCTGACTTGAGATTAAAGTTGGCAAGGGTTAAATCGTCATTTTGAGCGATATAACCTTCTGCAATGGCCTTCTCAAGTACAACTGCTTGAAGCTGCCCTGATTTGAGTTCGTTAATCATTTCACCATTTGAAGCCAGTGATACCACACTTGCCTTAGGGATTTGTTTCTTAGCAACGGTTTCTTGAACAGACCCTTTTTGCGTACCGACCGTTTGTTTTGCTAGACTATCAGTGCTTGTGTAGTCATTTACCTTGTCTTTTTTGACAATCACTACATTTTCTGACGTATAGTAGCTGTCTGAAAAATCATAAACCTTCTTACGTTCGTCTGTCACCGAAATCCCTGCAATGGCGATATCGGCTTTACCACTTTGTACGTTAGCAAGAACATTATCAAAAGACATCACGGAAAATTCAACCTTTACGCCGAGTTTTTCACCGATAGCTTTGGCCAACTCGATGTCTGCTCCAACTAGCGTATCTTTGCCGTTAACCAATGATTTGAACTCAAATGGTGCAAATTCTGATTCTGTTGCCACGACAATTTTCTTCTTTTCCTTAATCGTTTTAGGACTTACTCCCTGACTTCCGCTACAAGCAACTAGAAAGCAGGTAGCGACTAGAGCTGTAAGGATAAACCAAAATTTCTTCATATAATAACTCCTTATTTGCTAGAACTCTTAAGTGAAAGAGTGTAGGCATCTTGAACATAGCTGTCAATCTTACCTTCTTTTTTGAGTTTAGCGATAACCTTATTAACCTTTTCTTTTAGCTTATCGCTTCCTTTAGGCATTGCTACGGCATAGGCATCTTTTGAATCAGACTTGAGAGCAATGTCTGACACAGCTAGGTCGCTATTTTGGTCTACATAACCTTGTGCAATTGCTTTTTCAAGAACTACTCCTTCAACTTGACCAGACTTCAATTCATTGATAGCTTCACCAGGTTGTGCCAAGGAAACCACATTAGCATCTGACAAGTTGGCTTTGGCGATATTTTCTTGAATAGACCCTTTTTGAACGGCTACAGATTTTTTAGCAAAATCACCGGTTTGTTTGTAAGTTCCTGTCGCATCTTTTTTGACAACAAGAACCGTTTCAGACTCATAGTAAGTATCCGAGAAGTCGAAAATTTTCTGACGTTCTTTAGTGGCTGAGATACCAGAAATGGCAATATCTGCCTTACCAGATTGGACGCTGGCTAGGACATTGTCAAAGGACATTTCAGAGAATTTGACTTTCACACCAAGCTCATCTGCAATGGCCTTGGCAATTTCGATGTCTGCTCCAACAATAGTATCCTTACCATCTTGGATTGTTTTAAACTCAAAAGGAGCAAAGTGGGGATTAAGAGCAACTGTCAAAGTTCCTTTATCTTGTACCTTTTCCAAAGTGTCCTTCGACGAAGAACAAGCTGCTAAAGTCGTCAAAGCAAAGATCCCTGCAAATCCCAACAAAAGTTTTTTCCATGTTTTCATAATCAATCTCTTTTCTATATTTATTAACTTATGTAAGTATAATAATGTATTATTATGCATTTGTCAATGAAAAAATGAACTTTTATTGATTAAAGTTTTCATTTTTATTAATTTTATCGTCATTATAAAATCTAAAAATTACTTATTTAAAGCTCTCCTATCTGATTTTAACGACAAAAAAACTATTCATTCATTTGAATAAATAGTTCATATTCTTACCAAAATTCTCGGATAAAGTCATTTTCGAGTCGCTCCCGATAGAAAAGTTCTGAGAGATTGTCTTCTTCAAAGACACGTAGCAGATTGAGCATGTCATAAGCTAAATCCATATTAGCTACCTCCTCTCGAGCAACCCAACGAACTTCGCCTTCCTCTGTTGAATGGATTTTTCCTTCAAAATCCGAAGTTCTATAAAGGAATACTAGATAACGCTCATCATCTGTCGTGTAAAAATGCTTCATACCAACTAATTTAGGGTTTTTGATGGTCAAGCCAGTTTCTTCTTCAACCTCACGGATAACTGATTCTACCAGACCTTCATGTGCTTCGATATGGCCACCGGGTAGGGCTGCTCCCGACCAGTAATAACGCTTTGGATCGCGGATTTGCATGACGATATTTCCACGGCCATCTTCGATGAGACACATATTGGTTAAAATAGTTGCTTGTGAACGTGACATATATTTCCTTTCTTACTTATAATGCCTAAGTGATGTAACTAGCCTTAATCCATACTCTTCAGCTCAAGAACCATATCACGGATTTGAGCCGCCAATTCAAAGTCAAGCAGTTCTGCTGCTTCGTGCATTTGTTTTTGAAGTTTCTTGATGGCTTCTTGGCGTTCTTTTTTGTTCATGGCACTGTAGTCCACAGTGTCCTCTGCCACTTCTGCTTCATTGGCCTTGGTAATAGAAATAAGGTCACGAATTTCTTTCTTAATCGTTTGTGGAGCAATGCCATGCTCCTTATTATAGGCCATCTGGATTTCACGACGACGAGCCGTTTCATCCATGGCCTTCTGCATAGACTCTGTAATCTTATCCGCATACATGATAACGTGACCTTCGCTATTTCGAGCAGCACGTCCGATTGTTTGGATAAGTCCACGTTCATTACGAAGGAAGCCTTCCTTATCAGCATCCAAAATAGCAACCAGACTAACTTCAGGAACGTCAATTCCCTCACGAAGAAGGTTAATACCGATAAGAACATCAAAGACACCCAAACGTAGGTCACGGATAATCTCAGTACGCTCTAGAGTCTTAATGTCAGAGTGCATGTATTTGACCTTGACACCCATTTCCTTGAGATAGTCAGTCAAGTCTTCAGCCATCTTCTTAGTCAAAGTTGTTACAAAGACACGCTCGCCTTTTTCAGTACGGGCATTAATTTCACCAAGAAGGTCATCCATTTGTCCCATGGTTGGACGAACTTCGACTTCTGGATCAAGGAGCCCTGTCGGACGGATAATTTGCTCAACGACAGTCTCAGTTTGCTCCATCTCATAATCACCTGGAGTGGCAGACACATAGACAATCTGATGAACATGACTCTCAAATTCTTCACGTCGAAGTGGACGGTTGTCAAGCGCCGATGGCAAACGGAAACCGTAATCAACCAACATCTTCTTACGAGCCTGGTCTCCGTTATACATTCCCTTAATCTGACCCATTGTCATGTGGCTTTCATCAATCATGATGAGAAAATCTTCTGGGAAGAAATCAAGCAAGGTGAACGGTGGCTCGCCCTCTTTTCGCCCATCCATGTGTCGTGAGTAGTTTTCAACACCATTTGTGTAGCCCATCTCACGAAGCATTTCAACATCGTATTCTGTCCTTTGGCGGATACGTTGAGCCTCGATGAGCTTACCTTCAGCTTCAAATTGTTTAACTTGAGCTTCCATCTCTTCCATAATATTCTTGATGGCCTCTTCCATATGCTCTTCATTAGTCATAAAGTGAGTCGCCGGGAAAAGAACAAGGTGCTCAACCTCGCCGAGATTGCGTCCTGTCAAACTTTCAATCTCACAGATACGGTCAATCTCATCACCGAAAAATTCCACACGAAAGGCGTGTTCATCGCGGCTGGCAGGGAAAATCTCGACTACATCACCGCGTACACGGAATTTCCCACGTTGGAAATCAATGTCATTTCGCTCAAACTGGATATCAACTAGGTCATTGAGCAACTTGTCTCGAGAAATCTCTTGCCCTGGACGAAGACTAACCGCTGAATCGGCATATTCTTTTGGCGAACCCAAACCGTAAATACAAGAAACGGAAGCCACAACGATAACATCATTACGCTCAAGGAGGGCAGATGTCGCTGAGTGACGGAGCTTATCAATTTCATCATTTACAGAACTATCTTTTTCGATATAGGTATCTGATGACGGTACATAGGCCTCTGGCTGATAGAAATCATAGTAGGAAACGAAGTATTCTACAGCATTGTCTGGGAAGAACTCCTTGAACTCTCCATAAAGCTGACCTGCCAAAGTTTTATTGTGGGCAATAACCAAGGTTGGTTTATTGACGCGCTGGATGACCTGACTCATGGTATAAGTCTTACCTGTCCCTGTCGCCCCCTTTAGAATTTGAGCCTTCTCACCACCTTCAATATTGTCCACCAAGGCTTCGATGGCCTGAGGTTGATCCCCAGAAGGTTCATATTTAGAAACCAAATGGAATTGGTTGTCTTCTTTTCTATCTATCATTCTTTTTCCTTTCATTTATGTAATCATTCATCTCTTGGTCGGAGAAGATTTCCCCACTTGTAAGCGGAATTTGAATCATTCGCATCTTAGCGACATAGGCACGTTTCTTCCGTGATTGATGACCAAGTTTTTTGTCATAGGTAACAGCTGTCTCACCATTTTTGAAGAAGATAAGCAACACCTGATATCTCTTTTTATCATCAACCTCGGCATCATAGTCGAAGACATGCTCGATGCGTTTCAAAGAATATCTCACTGTCGAAGAGCGTCCAATATCCTCCATCCGTGTTGTCCAAGCTTTCTTGACAAATTCAATCTCGGATAAAGGAATGTCAAAAGTTTTCCGTCCAAATGCTTGGCCATAGTAGGTCAAGGAATTGTCATCCAGTTCCAAGAGCTTTCCATGACCTTTGAGATTTACGATACCGTCTATAAGGTGAACAATGGATAATAAAAGCCAAAATAAAACAATGACAGCAAGGAACTGCTTGACTGGATTATCACGAAGAGAACCTATAATGAGCTCAGGACAAAGAATCCATAAAGACAAGACAGAAAATATAAGGCCAACGACTATTTTCAATTTCAACATGACCCTATCAAGCTTAACTATCATATTGTCTCCTCCAAGTGTTTCTTCTATTTTAACACAGAAGTAAAAAGACCGAGTCTTTGAACTCAGCCTTAAAAGTTTTCTTTTTTCAATTGTAGACGAAGGATGATAATCCCTACTAGGAGAACGAGACAGGTAACGAGATTTCCTTCTAGACCAAAAGCTCCTCCTGACAACCAATCAGGCACGCCTGACCTGGCCTGAAAGTGCAATAAGCTGCCGCCTGCATTCTGTCCACTAACTGCCACGCCAACTAGATTCCCTTGCGCAAAGTTCCAAGCACCGTGAAGGGCAGCGACACCCCAGATATTATCTGTCTTGAGCATGTAAAGAGCCAAAAGAACTCCTACTAGAACAATACTAATTAGAGACAAGGCGGTAACACCTTGATTTCCTAGGTGTAATATTGAAAAGAAAGAACTTGAAATAGCAATTCCCCAGGAAAGGTTCAATTTATTAGTCACCGTCTGAAGTAACCAACCACGTGTCACCAGTTCCTCGGTTCCACCTTGGATAAACCAGAAAGGTATTAGGGATAGTATATATAGGAGGGTTTTCTGAGAAAAGTCTACTTTTACAAATTCTAACCCTCCAAGTATATAAGTCCCAAGGAAACTCACTAACAAGAGCAGGGTTCCCAATCCCCAGCCCTTAAGCAAGTTAAACCAAATATGCCCCTTGAAAAATCCAAGTGTACGAATGGGACGTTTTTCAACAACTTTAACCCAGAAAAAGATAGCTAAGGCAGTAAAGGCAAATGTTCCCAACTGAAAATACATGTTTGAAAACATCTTATAGGAAATCGTATTTATATCCTGGAACTGAATGTTACCATTTAATACTAAGAAAGAAAGAACAATAGCCATTGGAATTCCCACAACAATCCCTGATAGAAATCCACCTACAAGGACATAACCAAAGGCAATAAAACAGGACAGCATAATCATCAGCCAACTTGGAACTTTATCATATCGGCTAGTATATTTCTCAAGCATACGTTTCTTCATTTTTTAGCTCCTGTAACAAATCTTACATGTATTCGATTACAGTGTAACTAATTGACACAAGCTTGTCAACTTCTTCTCAGATAGCTCTCATAGCTAACGAACCTTGTTACATTTCCTAACATCAAACTCCAAGAAGTTTGATAACAAGACCTTTTTTTGATAGAATAGGAAGGTATTTTATAAAGGAGACTTTTTATAATGAAGAAAAAACTTCTGACACTCTTCTTGAGTGCCATGTCAGTTTTCTTTGTTTTCGGAGCTAAGGTATCTGCTGAAACAATTTCAGTCGTTTCAGACACAGCCTATGCCCCATTTGAATTCAAAGATTCTGATCAGACCTACAAAGGTATCGACGTTGATATCATCAACGAAGTTGCCAAACGTAAAAATTGGGATGTTAACCAAACCTTCCCTGGTTTCGATGCAGCTGTTAACGCTGTTCAATCAGGCCAAGCAGACGCCCTAATGGCCGGTACTACTGTTACCGACGCACGTAAGAAGGTCTTCACTTTCTCAGACACTTATTACGACACTTCAATTGTTATCTACACACGTAGTAGCGACAAAGTCAGCGACTACAAACAATTGAAGGGTAAAACAGTCGGTGTTAAAAACGGTACCGCTGCTCAAACTTGGCTTGATAAAAACGCTAGCAAATATGGTTTTACAGTTAAAACTTTTGACACTAGCGACTTGATGAACAACAGCTTGGATTCTGGTTCTGTTGACGCAGCTATGGACGACACACCAGTTGTTAAATACGCTATTGGTCAAGGAAAAGACTACGCTATCAACATTAAGCCTGAATCTATCGGTAGCTTCGCTTTCGCTGTTAAAAAAGGCGGAAAACACGAAAATCTTATCAAAGACTTCAACGAAGCTCTTAAGGAAATGAAGAAAGACGGCACCTACGATAAAATCATGAATAAATGGTTGGGTGACTCAGAAAAATCTTCTTCCTCAAAACCTTCAGCAGATCTTAAATTGACTGGTGATGCTAACGCAAAAGCCACTCCTGCTAAGGAAACCTACACTATCTCAATGGACTCATCTTTTGCTCCATTCGAATACCAAAATGGTTCAGGTAAATATGTAGGTATCGATGTTGATATCATCAATGCTATTGCTAAAAACCAAGGCTTCAATGTAAAATTGACAAACCCTGGTTTCGATGCATCACTTAATGCTGTACAATCTAGCCAAGCTGATGCCGTATTGGCTGGTATGACCATCACTGATGCTCGTAAACAAATCTTTGACTTCTCAGATCCTTACTACACATCAAACATTCGTTTGGCTGTAGCTAAAGGAAGTAAGGTTAAATCTTACAAGGATCTTAAAGGTAAGACTGTAGGAGCTAAAAACGGTACGTCATCTTACTCATGGTTGGAAGACCACGCTGGTGAATATGGCTTTACTGTTCGTGCTTACGATGAAGCTTCTACTATGTATGACAGCTTGAACTCTGGTTCAATCGATGCTCTTATGGATGATGAAGCCGTTCTTCTATACGCTATCCAACAAGGACGTAACTTTACAACACCAATTGAAGGTATTGCCACTGGTGAAGTCGGATTTGCTGTTAAAAAAGGCACTAATCCTGAGTTGATTGAGATGTTCAACAATGGTTTGGCTGCTATCGTGAAAGATGGTACTTACGATAAGATTATCAATAAATACCTCGATAGCAACAAATCAAAAGAAGGAAGCTCAAAAAAAGCTACCGATGAAACAACCATCGTAGGCTTGATTAAAAACAACTACAAACAACTCCTCCAAGGTCTTGGAATTACCCTTGGATTGACCCTTCTTTCATTTGCTATTGCCATGATTATCGGTGTTATCTTCGGTATGATGGCAGTTGCACCAAATAAGACACTCCGCGTGATTTCGCAAGTCTTTGTTGACGTGGTTCGTGGTATCCCATTGATGATTGTTGCAGCCTTCATCTACTGGGGTATTCCTAACTTGATTGAAAATATCACTGGTCACCAATCACCAATCAATGATTTTGTGGCAGCGACAATTGCCCTCTCACTTAACGGTGGTGCTTATATTGCCGAAATTGTACGTGGTGGTATCGAAGCTGTTCCTATTGGTCAGATGGAAGCTAGCCGAAGCTTGGGTGTCCCTTACAATACAACAATGCGTAAGGTTATCTTGCCACAAGCGGTTCGCTTGATGTTGCCAAACTTCATCAACCAATTTGTTATCTCATTGAAAGATACGACTATCGTATCAGCTATCGGTTTGGTTGAACTCTTCCAAACTGGTAAAATCATCATTGCTCGTAACTACCAATCATTCCGTATGTATGCGATCTTGGCCATCCTTTACTTGGTCATCATCACATGCTTGACGAAATTGGCTAAACGACTAGAAAAGAGACTTAAATAATGGCTGAATTGAAAATCGATGTGCAGGACTTGCACAAATCATACGGCGACAATGAAGTCCTCAAAGGCATTGACGCCAAATTCTACGAAGGTGACGTTGTATGTATCATCGGTCCTTCAGGTTCAGGTAAATCAACCTTCCTTCGTACGCTTAACCTACTTGAAACAGTGACATCTGGTAAGGTAGTCGTTGATGGCTATGAATTATCAGATCCTAAGACAGACCTTGACAAAGCCCGCGAAAATATCGGGATGGTCTTCCAACATTTCAACCTCTTCCCACACATGACAGTCCTTGAAAACGTGACATTTGCACCTGTTGAACTCGGACGTATGAATAAGGAAGAAGCTGATAAATTAGCTATGGATCTTCTTGATCGTGTGGGACTTGCTGACAAGGCAGATGCAATGCCAGATAGCCTATCAGGTGGACAAAAACAACGTGTGGCGATTGCACGTGGTTTGGCAATGAATCCTGATATCATGCTCTTTGACGAACCTACTTCTGCCCTTGACCCTGAAATGGTCGGAGACGTTCTTAACGTTATGAAAGAATTGGCAGAGCAAGGTATGACCATGATTATCGTTACTCACGAAATGGGATTTGCTCGTCAAGTTGCCAACCGAGTAATCTTTACTGCGGACGGTGAGTTCCTCGAAGATGGTACTCCAGATCAAATCTTTGATAACCCACAACACCCACGTTTGAAAGAATTCTTGGACAAGGTTCTAAACGCCTAACTAATTATCAAAACAGTTACTCTTGCTAGAGTAGCTGTTTTTGATTGCCATTTTGGATAAGAAAAACAGAGCAAGTGCTAGACTTGCTCTGTTTCATCATTTAGTTCAGGGTGTTTTGCTGCTTCTTCCCTTGCCAAGCGTTCACGCTCAAGACGGAGTTTTCGGTTAGGATTTAAGCGCGTAAAGAGTTCTTCAAGTTTCTTTGGATTCCAAACATCGGCCGCAGAAACAAAATTTCCATCTTTATCCCTGAAGGATATCGGTTTATCTCCCATTGTAAACCTCTTATTTCAATATTTTTAAATTCGCCAACTTCACGTAGTTAGTAAGGTTGCTTGGCAGACCGCCATAGCAATTGGCCTAGACTATCAAGTGCTTGGCACTTAGAGAGTCTTTCATGGTCACGACACGAAGGAAAGTCGGTCGATTATACCGATTTTACGTAGTTAGTGAGGTTGATAGGCAGACCCCCATAGCGACTACCGTAGACTAGCAAGTGCTTGGCACTTAGAGAGTCTTTCATGGTCACGACACGAAGGAAAGTCGGTCGATTATACCGACTTTACGCAGTTAGTGAGGTTGTTAGGCAATCCGCCATAGCGGCTGCCGTAGACTAGCAAGTGCTTGGCACTTAGAGGGTCTTTCATAGTCACGACACGAAGGAAAGTCGGTCGATTATACCGACTTTACGCGGTTAGTGAGGTTGATAGACAGTCCGCCATAGCGGCTGCCGTAGACTATCAAGTGCTTGGCACTCAGAGAGTCTTTCATGGTCACGACACGAAGGAAAGTCGGTCGATTATACCGACTTTGCGCAGTTAGTGAGGTTGATAGGCAATCCGCCATAGCGGCTGCCGTAGACTATCAAGTGCTTCAGCACTTAGAGAGTCTTTCAACGTCAATCCACAAACTCAAATTCGAAGTTACCAATACGAACGATGTCGCCATCCTTAGCACCACGTTCACGAAGCGCTTCATCAACTCCCATACCACGCAATTGACGTGCAAATTTCATGATTGATTCGTCACGTTCCATGTTGGTCATAACAAAGAGTTTTTCAAGTTTCTCACCAGAAAGTACCCATGAGGCATCATCGTCACGGCTAATTTCAAATGGACGTTCATCCTCGTTAAAGCCGTAGTAAACTTCTTCTTGTTCCATATCATCTTCGCTATAAAGCAAGAATTCGTCTGTCTCATCAAGCAATTTTGCAGTAGCTTCTAAGAGATTTTCCAAACCTTGGTGAGCCAAACTTGAAATTGGGAAAATTTGTGGCAACTCATCGAATTCATCGTAGTTAGCAGCCAATTTTTCCTTAAACTCTTTCAAGTTTTCCTCAGCCTCAGGCATGTCCATCTTATTAGCCACAATAATTTGTGGGCGTTCCATCAAGCGTAAGTTGTAAGTTTCCAACTCTTTATTGATCTGAAGATAATCCTCGTAAGGATCACGCCCTTCACTCGCTGACATATCAATCACATGAAGTATAACACGTGTACGCTCAATGTGGCGAAGGAACTGCGTTCCCAAACCAACACCCTGACTAGCCCCCTCAATCAATCCTGGAAGGTCAGCCATAGCAAAGCTCTCACCTGACTTAGTGCGGACCATTCCCAAGTTAGGAACAATTGTCGTAAAATGATAGGCACCAATCTTCGGCTTTGCTGCCGTTACCACACTGAGAATCGTTGATTTACCAACAGATGGGAAACCAACCAAACCAACATCAGCCAAAATCTTCAATTCCAATTGAAGTTCGCGTTCTTCACCTGGTTCACCATTTTCAGCGATTTCAGGAGCAGGGTTACGAGGTGTAGCAAAACGGATATTTCCTCGACCACCACGTCCACCGTGAGCAATGACAAACTCTTGGCCATCTTCAACCAAATCAGTAATAACTTTGCCGGTCTCAGCATCACGAACTGTCGTACCTGGCGGGATGCTAACAATGAGGTCTTCAGCACCTCGACCGTGCATTCCCTTGGTCATCCCTTTTTCGCCATTCTTAGCCTTGAATTTACGGTTATAACGGAAATCCATAAGGGTACGCAGACCTTCGTCAACCTTGAAAATGACTGAGCCACCCTTACCACCGTCACCGCCCCAAGGACCGCCATTGGGTACATATTTCTCACGACGGAAAGCGACCATCCCGTCACCACCACGACCAGCTTTGACACTAATCTTGGCTGTATCTAAAAACATACTCATCTCTATATCTCTCTTTCTGACTCGTGTGTCCTATCTCAAGACATTCTCATATAAAAGAATTTCTGACAGACACAAAAAAACGCTTGATAGCGTCTTAAAGGACAGCTGCGACTGCTTGGAAAATCAATGCCCCAACTGTTACTAATAGCATAATCAAAACGACCAATACTGTTAGACGTTCAAAAAATGATTTCTTACGTGGTCCGTTATCTCCAAATGCCACTTGAATTTACCTCGTTTTTTCTTCTATTATTTCACAATAATAGTAACAAAAATCTGCCCATTTCGCAACTCTTAACTAGCTTAAGCCAAAGGAATTCCAAAAACAGCCAAAGCTTCCAACTCCTCCTCGGTTAAACGTCGCCAAGCACCAAGTTCTAAATCATCTGGCAGACTTAAAGGCCCCATACTCATACGTTGTAACTCTGCCACTTCCTTACCACAAGCAGCTACCATACGCTTAACCTGATGGAATTTCCCCTCAGCAATGGTAATCTGAACCAAGCTAGTCCCAGCATCCCTATCTACGGATACAATCTCTAGTTTAGCTGGTTGGCAAGTGTGGTCTTTGAGTTCAATCCCTTTTTCAAAAGCCAGAATATCCTCCTGATCCATGATACCATCCACCTTGGCTTGATAAATCTTGTCCACATGTTTCTTTGGAGATAGCATGGCGTGAGCTAAGTCACCATTATTGGTCAATAGAAGAAGACCATGAGTGTCAATATCCAAGCGACCAACTGGAAAAACTTGCTTATGTCTTGCTGTGTCATCGAGTAAATCGAGCACTGTCTTGTGACGGGCATCCTCTGTTGCTGAAATGACACCCTGAGGCTTATTTAAAAGATAGTAAACAAAGGTCTCATGTGTCAGCTCCTGACCCAAGTAAGCAATTCGGTCTTCATTCTCATCAATCTGAACCTTAGCTGACGTCTCCACTTGACCATTTACAGTCACTTGCTTCTTTTTTAGGAAGGTCTTGACCTGACTACGACTCCCGACACCACAGTCTACCAAAAACTTATCCAGACGCATCTAAACTTCCTCCTTTATTGGAATCCAAACTTCCATCTCATAATCTTCAGCCTGACGATTTCCTGGGAGATAAACCTCTACAGTGGGCTGGTCAATCATTTCAAAATGGTTCTTAGCATAGTGAAAACTCTCCCAAACAGCTGCCGTTGCAGGCCCTCTAAGTTTAAATACCGCATAAGTAACCGGTGCTAGAGCAATCATTTCCATACTATCATCCTCACCAGCCAAGGCTGTTACATAAGTCTTGCGACTGCCATCATTGATCCGAATGCCATAGGTAGGAACAGCCAAATCATCTTGCTCTGCTAAAAAAGGTACCCAAAGGAAGTCTGTTGGCTTACCTAATTCCTCGCCTTCAAAAGCCATCCCTGAAAAACTCAAAAATCCCTTCCGAACAACTCTCACATCATAACGAACGGTTACTAAATCCAACTTTTGAATCACCTTTTTCAGTTTTGTCAGCTCAACTGGAACCTCGTCCGCTAGGACATAGGAAATCTTTTCTACAAATGCTTCTTTTTCGGCATTACCAGAGCCTATAGGAACCAAGACCCAATCTTCTGCTGCAACGCTTCGATCTTCACAAAGGTAGGTAAAGTACTTGCCTCCTTCGTTAAAAGAAACATCAGCTAAACGAAAAAGAGGTTCAGGCAAATCGACAACCACCATCTCAAGCCCGTTTGCCTTAAACAAGAGCTCTTGATCCCTTAAACGAGCCTTCATAGCCAAGCTATCACTATCAATAGAAAAGCTGTTATCCGAGTCCATTACAGACTGAAAGAAGGCCTGGTGTAAACCTGAAAAAGTCCAGACAGCATGCCAACGACACATCATCTCATAATCGTCAATGGTCACCAGAAGAGAGAGCTCCTGTTGGTCAGAAGCATAAGAATAGGCTTGAACGCTCAATTGGTCTGGTGTCAGGTAGTCATTAACAAAGACCGCAAAGTCATCCATTGTTTGAAAATCTGACATAAACGCTCCTTTTCTAATCCTCGACCGAGCCTGTCACATACATAGTAAATGTAGCCCTTGTAAGAATTTTCTCTTCCTGATTAGTAATGACAACTTCCACCACCTTAGTCGTCTTACCATTATGAACACATAATCCTTCAATCTTGAGTTGGTCAGACAAATGCCCTGCCTTGAGATAATTGATATTAGACTGAAGCGTCACCGCATAGTCACCTGTTGAAATGGCCACGAGCCCTGCGACCTGGTCACAAAGCGTAAATAGATATCCCCCGTGAGCATTACCAAAATAATTCAGGGACTTCTCGACTACCTTAGTTGTCACGATAACATGTCCCGTTTCAAATAGTTCTTCTTGAAAATTCTCAAATACACGGATCTCATGTAGTTTGTCTTCCATAGCAAGCCCTCCTATCGTTGCTCATTCCACACCTAGTGAAATGACACGTCTTTATCTACTAGTATAACACGAAGTTCATAAAGGATAATAAGCTTATTTGGCTAAGCTAATATCAACCTTAATATCTTCACGAAAAAGCTTCTTCACTCGACAATAATTATCCACAAAAGCCAAGAGTTCTTGTTCATTTTCCAAAATCAGATCCTTAGGTAAATGAATCGCAAGTGTGAAATGCCCTTCTTCATAGTTGGAATCAACCTGAATAGCAAGCTCCTCGATTCCCTGATACTTTGTAAAATAACTCTGTAGACACATGGTCACACAAGAAGCCAAAGCAATATTCACCAGGCTCATAGGTGTTTCCCCATCTTCCGTATAGCCAAAAAGTTCCACAGGTGCTCCATACCCCTCTGAAAGTGAATGGAATCGTTTGTCACCTTTAATTGTTGTTTGATACATCATATCACCTCAATCTGTTTTTATTATTATAACAAAGAGAGGCCTAAGGACCGAGCTGAACGATTTGAAATATCTATCAAAAAAACAGAAAGCGTAAGGGTTTTTAACTCTTATTTTCCAATAGATTAGTCTTGTACAAAACTGATATTACCTAGGGATTCCAGTTGAGTAAAAACGACTAGAAGCGTTTTTAAAATTTTGGTTTTTCATTTAAAATGAATTTATTAAGAAAAAAGGGAGACTATTATGAAAATATTTTCGAAATTAACTTTAGCCTCTATCTCAGTTCTTGCCTTGTTGACCTTAGCAGCATGTGGCAACTCTAAAGACAAAACTGACTCGTCATCTTCAGCACCATCATCAAGCAAGGTGATCAAAGAATCTTCTTCAACTGATTCAAGTGCTTCTGTAAAAGTCAACAAAGACGGATCAACTGAAGTCAGCGACGGAAACGGTAACTCAGCAAAAACAAACGGCAATAACACTGTAGAAGCCAACGATAGCGAGGGTAACAGCGCAACAGTTGGTCAAGATGGTTCAGTAGAAGTTAATAGCCAAGACGGTACAAACGTCAAAGTCAGATCAGACGGAACTGTCTCAATTGGTAACTAAATAAGATAAAAAAGGCTAGCTATTCTGCTAGTCTATTTTTTTAGATTTAGATTGATGTAAACGCTTCCTGAAAGTGTTATAATAGGCGTGGTAATCCAAATTCAGGAGGTGAGACAATGAAAAATAAAATCATCTTGGGATGTTTGGCTGCAGCGACTTGTGAGATTCTCTTTGGGCTCAGTTTTATCTTTACCAAATCTATTACAGCACAGGTCAGTGACCTGGCTTTAATCTCTTGGCGTTTTGTCACAGCCTTCCTTTTTATTAACCTCTATTTTCTCATCAGTCGACGTCGTATAAACATTAACGGTAGGAATCTTAAACCTCTGACACGTATTGCCATCCTCAATCCGATTATCTATTTTATCTGTGAAACGATTGGCATTCGTATGACGACGGCTTCTGAAAGTGGAGCCTTTCTCGCCTGCATCCCAGTCGTTGCCCTTATCATGTCTAGCCTTATTTTAAAAGAATGGCCCAGCCGTTGGCAGGTGGTCGGTGTCATCACAACCCTCGTCGGTATCATCATGGCTGTCTTTGCTGCTGGCGGTTCTACCCACTTCTCCCTGGTGGGCTACTTGATTCTAGGTCTAGCAGTTGTCTCCTACGCCCTGTATTGCGTTGATGTTGAAAGGGCTAGTCAATTCAGTAGCCTTGAGATTACTTATTTTATGCTTGCCAGTGGTTGCCTGACATTCGGACTCTTTGCACTCAGCCAAGGCTTTCTAGCAGGCGATTTGAAAGAGCTCTTGCTACTCCCTGTGATCAATCCAAAATTCACTATCACCATCATTTATCAAGGCTTGGGATGCAGTGTTCTGGGCTATCTTCTATCAAATTTTGCCATCGCAAATATCGGGGTTAACCGAACAGCATCCTTTATTGGGATTTCGACAATTATCTCAATTCTAGCGGCTGTCGTCGTCTTAGGAGAACCCTTCTCGTATTTACAAATTTTTGCAGGAATTTTAGTCGTCTTGGGCGTCTATGTGGCCAATAAAACCTAAAACTCTCGGGAATTAAGCTTCCGAGAGTTTTTAGTCTTAATCAAGCTCTGTTTGGATTAACACGACGAGTTCTTCCTCATTAGGAATGCTGCTTACCGCAGTCGGCTCAGGTAAAGCCTTATCTCCATACCCCTTAATAATATGTGATAAGAACACAGACGCTTTTGTCATGGCAAGAGGTAAAGAATCTGCCCTAATGCTACGACCAAAATCAGGAAAACTAATTTGATAACCTTCCTCAATCGTGTGAAAAATCGCTGGATATTCGTATAACATGTCTCTTCCCCCATTTCAATACTATACTCCTCTATGATAAGATGCGTTTGAAGAGAAGTCAACCAAAAATCGTTATAATAAAGGTATTGAAACCATTCGAAACAATACAGCAAAGTTAAAATAAGGCTTAGTCCGTATTCAACTTGAGAAAGTGGCACCGATTCGGTGCTTTTTTGAAACCCAAAAAGTCCCTTGGAATTATCCAAAGGACTCTTTTTATCTGTTCTATTTCTTAACCTCATCCAAAATCTCAATCACCTTATACAAATCTGGTTCTGTGATTTGGTAAGGCGCTTGTTCACGGACAATTGGTTTAGCACAAAAGGCGATGCCGATGCCAGCTGTCTTAATCATAGGCAAATCATTAGCACCGTCACCCATAGCAATGGTTTGCGAGAGTTCGAGATCATTTTCTGCTGCCCAATCTTTGAGTTTGGCTACCTTGACATCTTTGGTGACAATGTCACCATAGACCTTACCAGTTAAGACACCGTCAACCACCTCTAGGTGATTAGCCTTAACATAATCGATTCCTGCTTCAACTGCTAGTCTATCCACAGTCTCATGGAAACCTCCAGAAACCAAGCCTACCTTAAAGCCACGGGCGTGGAGTTCATCTATAAGTTCCTTGGCCCCCTTGTTGAAATGAATACGGGCGTAGACCTTGTCAAATATACTCTCTGGCAATCCCTTGAGGGTCGCCACACGCTCATTCAAGGCCTGTCTAAAATCCAATTCTCCACGCATGGCACGCTCTGTGATTTCAGCAACCTTTTGACCAACGCCTGCTTCTTCTCCCAATAAATCAATAACTTCTTCTTGGACTAGCGTAGAATCTACGTCCATAACTAATAAACCTTTAACTTCTGACATAATTACCTCGATTCTTCGATGTCTATATAAGCCTTCACTAGATTTAATTCAAATATGAAATGAAAAACGGACCTTACAAAAAATCTGGACCGCAGTCCAGAATCTTTCTCTTACATACGAATTTGTTCGCGTGTCTTCTCGTAAGATGATACAAAACGATCTGTCACACCTGGTTCAACTGTTTCCAAGGCATAAGAGATTTCTTCCAAAGATGCATCATAATCATGATCAACCTCAAACAATTTAAGTGCATGCTCAAAGCTACTTTGAACAGCAGGTTCGAACGAACGGTAGCGGTTTGAGTATTGCAAGAGTTGCTCAGTCAAGGTTGCATTTTGAACAACCAAGTAAGCAGTCTCTTCCAAATGATCAATGGCGTTTTTAGATGTTTCTGTCAAACGCATTACCGCATCAATATTAATACGGCCACGGCTAAGTTCGTCCATAAGGGCCTCAATTTGAGCACTAGTTGAGAAGAATACACTCAAGAAGGATTGAGGAATACCTGGCAGGTTACGTTTTTCCATGTAACGCTTGATAACATGCAATTTATTAACATAAAGATCAAGCTCTTCACGTGCTTTAGCTTCGTTTTTCTCAATAGCCTGAAGATTTTCAAAGACCTCAACCTGACCGTTTTCAACAGCTGACAAGGTATTAAGACTCTTTTCAAAGATTTTCTCAAGTTCTGAGAATGGTTTCACCTGAGTTTCAAAGTTTTCAAGGGTTGGAAGAACAGCCGTCTCCACACCTGAAATATCAGATGCAAAGCTACGAACATCTGCCGCATATGTTTCATCGAAGATGTAAGTCAACATAAGACGCTCAAGCTCTTCTTGAAGTTTCTTGTTGTTTTCTTTAGCATGCTTGAGATAATCTGGCAAAATTTTCTTTTGACGCATAACAACCTTGTATGAGGCAATTTCACGTTCAAAAATGCTATACAAGTTGTCAATTTTTTCTTGAATCTCAGCGTTTTCTTCTTCCGCACGGTCTAAATCAAGAGAAACCAACTCACTTGAGTTTGAACGGATAGCTTCACGAATTTCTTGGAAGCGACGTTCGATATTTTTCTCAGGGAAGTGATAATTTTGCTCAATCAACTTGCGATAGCCAGATTCCAAATCATCCAACTGATCTGGGAAATCATCTTCCAACTTAGCTACAATAGCAGGAATCTTCTCTGAAATTTGACCCAATGCAATAGTGTGCTCTTCTGCACGATCCAAGATAGTAGATGCTTCAACAGGGTCACCTGATGAGTTAAGAGTCACGAATTCTGCAAACTCAGCTTCAATGTTTTTAAGCTGCTTATTGATTTCGGTCATGGTAGAACCGAAATTATCAGAGTTTTCCTCGATTGAGTTTTGCAACTCTTCGTACAAGTCTAATGCATGCTTAACGCGAGCACTGTTCTTTTCTTCTTGTTCTTTCAAGGTTGAGAGCGCTTCGCGGATAGACTTGATGTCTTCTTCCACAAGATCTAACTGACTCTCAATGTTATTGATTTCACCACTAGCCTTGAAGAAATGGAAGGTATCGTTCATATTTTCAGCTTCGAAAATATGATTTTCAATATCTGCGAATGAATTTGTCGAGATATCAATCCATTTCTGATGCCATTCACGGAATGTTGTTTGACTTTGTCCAATCAAGTGAAGCTTTTTAACTTCTTCAATTTCTTCGTTAATTGGCAAGTCAAACAATTTTTGCTTGCGTTCTTCAAGCTGTGCAATCCGCGAATCATTTCGTTTTCTAATAAGAATACCGACTAAGTAAGCGATAATTACGAGCATAACTACCACTACAATCAGTAAAACAATTCCGCTAGACATAGTTTCTCCTTAATCGTCTATTATGTTCATAAATGTAGAATAACATTACGATTATATCATAGTTATCCTAGCATTGCACCCTTTTCTAAAAGAATATTAGATATCTAGAGTACTGTAAACGGCATTTTCTTCGATAAATTCGCGGCGAGGTTCAACCTTGTCTCCCATCAGCATATCGAAAATCTTATCGGCCTCTGCAGCATCATCCACAGAAACACGTGCCATCAAACGATTTTCAGGGTCCATGGTAGTTTCCCAAAGTTGGTGGTCATCCATTTCACCCAAACCTTTATAACGTTGTACTGTAGGTTTTGAACGTCCCACACTATACTTTTCAAAAGCAGCACGCAATTTGTCTTCTTGATCGGCACCAGGTTGGATGTATTCTTTAATCTCAGAACCAACCTTAACCCCATAAATTGGTGGTTGAGCAATGTAGACATAGCCTGCTTCCAAGACTGGACGCATAAAGCGGTAAATCAAAGTCAGAAGCAAAGTACGGATGTGGGCCCCATCGACATCGGCATCGGTCATGATTACCAACTTGTGGTAACGAGCCTTGCTGACATCAAATTCAGCTCCAAAACCTGTTCCCATAGCTGTGAAGAGAGAACGAATTTCTTCATTGGCTAGAATCTTATCCATGCTAGCCTTTTCAACGTTCAAAATCTTACCTCGAATTGGCAGAATAGCTTGGAATTCACGATTACGACCTGATTTAGCAGATCCACCGGCTGAGTCCCCTTCGACAATGAAAAGTTCATTCATTTCAGCATTATTCGATGAACAGTCTGCCAACTTCCCTGGAAGGTTAGAAATTTCAAGACCTGACTTCTTACGTGTCACCTCACGGGCACGCTTAGCGGCGATACGGGCCTTAGAAGCCAAAATCCCTTTTTCAACAATCTTCTTAGCGATAGCAGGATTTTCCAAGAGGAAGCGACTCAAAGCTTCACTGAAAAGACGATTGGTAATCTTAACCACTTCAGAGTTTCCAAGCTTGGTCTTGGTTTGACCTTCAAACTGTGGGTTTGGATGTTTAACAGAGATGATAGCAGTCAAACCTTCACGAACATCATCCCCTGTCAAATTATCATCTTTTTCTTTGAGAATCTTATTCTGACGTGCATAGTCATTAATGACACGCGTTAAGGCTGTTCGGAAACCTTGTTCGTGAGTACCACCCTCATGGGTGTGAATGTTGTTGGCAAAACTCATTACCGTTTCATGATAGCCAGTCGTGTATTGCATAGCAACTTCAACCGAAATACCATCCATCTCACCATCAGTGTAGATAGGTTCATCAAAGATAACATCCTTGTTTTCATTGATGTATTTCACATAAGATGTGATACCACCTTCGTAGTGATAATGTTTCTCTTGTTCGAGACCTTCACGCTTATCTGTGATAGAGATACGGAGCCCCTTGTTCAAAAAGGCTAATTCTTGGATACGTTTAGCCAATTTTCCAAAATCAAACTCGGTTGTCTCTTGGAAAATCTCTGGGTCTGGCGTAAAGTGAACAGTCGTACCATGTTTCTCTGTTTCACCAATTACTGCCAAATCTGCTACCACTACCCCACGTTTATACTCTTGGAAGTGGATATGGCCATTTTTATAAACCTTAACATCAAGTTGTGTTGAGAGGGCATTAACGACCGAAGAACCAACCCCATGCAAACCACCAGAGACCTTATAACCGCCTCCGCCGAATTTACCACCAGCGTGAAGTACTGTAAAGACAGTTTCTACCGCAGGACGGCCAGTTTTTTCTTGGATATCGACTGGAATACCACGACCATCATCGACAACCGTAATAGAATTGTCCGGCTCAATAAAGACTTGAATATGAGTGGCGAAACCAGCCAAGGCCTCATCGATTGAGTTATCGACAATCTCCCATACCAAATGATGCAATCCCTCTTTTGAGGTTGAGCCAATATACATACCTGGGCGCATACGTACCGCTTCAAGTCCCTCTAGGACTTGAATCTGGCTGGCATCATATTCTTGCGCTTTTTCTTCAAGATTTTTTAATTCATCAGTCATTTATGTCACAATCTCCAATAATGATTTATGGCCATCAACAAGCAAGGTATCCAGACCCGCTGCTTTTCCTGCCTCTATATCTATCTGGCGGTCACCTATGACCAAGCCGTGTTTAATATCGTATTTTTTAATTAAATAAAGGAAACTATCTGGACTCGGCTTTCTAGCAAAACCATTTTCAGAAGTTACAACCTCTGTAAAATAAGAGGCAATTTCTGCTTTATCAAGGATGTCTAGCACCAAGTGATTACGGTGGCTAACCAAAAAATTACGCCCACCCTCGGTCACAATCTTAGCTAGGATAGCCCTAGCACCTTCAAAAAGAACAGGTTCCTGTAAATGCTTGGCTTCCTCCTGCTTATATAGGGTTCGAAAATCAGCTATATCAGGCGCAAACATAGCAATGGCAGTGCTCGTTGATACCTTAAGGGCATCATAGACTGCTTGAGGTTCTGCTGTACGCTCAAATTGTTCTAAAGTTGCTAGAAAAGCTTGAGTTGATACCTGGTAATTATCCAACAAGGTACCACCCAAATCCCAGATATAATCTCCATAATTCATAACCTTAATTATAACATAAAAGGTTAGATTTTGCTTGCTTTTCACAGCTAAAAAGGGTTGGAAAACCTATCCAAACCTTAATTTTTTATTTCAGAATCAAACTCGCCACAATAGGACTAATAAAGACATATAGAATCCCTGTTACAGCAATTGAGAGACCACCCATGGCACCTGCAACCTGACCATATCTGAAGGCAGTTCCTGTACCTACAGCGTGTCCGGTTCCTCCTAGTGAAAGTCCGATAGCGACTGGGTCTTTCATCCCAATCATTTTTAGAAAGACAGGACCTAAGACAGAGGTTAAGATACCCGTAATAACAACTACAACCAAGGTTACCGTCGTAATCCCCTGCATTTTTTCCGAAATTCCCACAGCCATGGCAGTCGTTACAGACTTAGGAAAGAGCGAAATAGCCAAAAAATAATCCATTCCAAAAAGCTTAGCAATCAAGGCCGTGTAAGTCGTATTTAGAACACAAGCAACCGTTGATCCAATTAGAATACTCTTATAGTGATGGCGCATGAGGTGTAGATTTTTATAAAAAGGAACTGCTAGCGCGACTGTTGAAGGAATAATCAAACTGTTAAGATAAGAGCCACCGACATAGTAATCCTTGTAGGAAATTCCTGTATAGTGCAAAATGACGATAATCAGGGCAGTCGATACAAGAAGAGGCGTCGTCAAAGGATTAGGGAAACGGCGATAAATCAATAGCCCTAATGTGTAAGCTAGTACAGAAAGTGTTAGCCCAAACAAGGGTGTGTTAAAAAAATTAGCCACGTTTAACCTCCTCGTAATCACCTTCAAAATGTTTTTTGATGAAACCGACGACTACTGCAATCACTACAATATTAAGAACCAAGGCTCCCATAATAATCAAAATAATAGGGACAATATTCGCTGAAATAGCATTCCAACGTTCCATAATACCGACACCTGCTGGCAAAAATAGAATAGTCATATTGGCAATTAAAAATTCTGCCACAGCATGTATATGACGTAGACGAATCCACTTAAGCTGAAGAGCAATCAGAAGCAAGAATAAGCCAATAATGCTTCCAGGAATAGGTAATTTGAAGAATGTTGAAAGAGCTTCACCAATAACGGCAAACAAACAAATCAACATGAATTGAACGTAGTATTTCACAACTTGCCTCCTAGGTTTAATCACCTATTAGTCTACTCCTTTTTTTTTGAATTTCAAGAGTTTTCAGTAAATTCTTTTGAAAAATTGAGATCCATAAATCAGCCCCTTTGAACATAAAAAAATCCAACCCAAAGGCTGGACTCTATCACAGATGCCACCACCGAGAATTGAACTCGGAACGGAGCATTACCATTGCTCTATTATACCATTTAACTATAGCGGCAACTGTTTTAATCTTACCATACTTCTATTTACTGTGGCAAGATTTTTTGCTTATTTTTTATAAATTTAAGTCTTGGTAAGGCGTACGGTATCCAACCTGTAAAACCTTACCATCTTTAATCAAGATAGGACGTTTAATCAACATACCATCTGAAGCTAAGAGTTCAACAGCTTCATCAAGAGATAGCGTTGGTAGCTTATCCTTTAATCCTAGAGATCGGTAGGATTGTCCACTCGTATTAAAAAATTTCTTAAGCTCTAAATCTGATCCTGCCAAAAGCTCTTTTAAAAACTGAGCCGAAGGTGGGTTTTCCTTAATATTAATAGATTTAACATCTAAACCTAATTGATTGAGTTCCGCCTTTGCCTTACGACAAGTGCTACATTTGGGATATTCATAAAAAGTGTACATGTTTTTCTCCTTTTTTCTAGCATAAGACATCTGTCTAAGGATTGTCAAACCTAATGCCTTCTAAATGAAGTAAAAAACGCTTGGCTTCTTCTCCTGCTGCATATTTTCCTATATGACCACTACTAGGAAGAACCCGATGACAAGGGACGAGAATCAACCATGGATTCTTAGCAACAGCAGTTCCTACGGCCTGTGCCGATTGACATGAAATCACTTTTCCAATCTGACTATAAGTTCTGCTCTGACCCACAGGAATGTCCCGTAAAGCTGACCAAACTTTTAGCTGAAAGGCTGTCCCTCTATCAGCTAAAGGGAGGATATCTGGACTTGGATTCTTCCCTTTAAAATAAGCCTCTAACCAATCCCTCGTCATTTTCAAGATAGGATTTGAGTTGTCTACTAGCTCCTCTTCCTTGATTCCTGCCTGAAAATGCTTTTGTCCCTCCAACCAAATGCCATAAAGCGCTTGGTCACTTGCCACCAAACACAAGCGTCCAATAGGAGATAAATAATACTGACGATAAAACATATATTTATTATAACAAAAAGACAGGAATCTCTTGTTCCTGTCAATTAACTCTTATTATTTACCTTTAATCAAACGCACACGAACGATATTGTCGCTAGCCTCAAACTTAGCAACCAATTCATCAATCTTAGACTTGTCTGTTTCATCAAGGTCAAGAAGTGTATAGGCATAGTCTCCCTTAGAACGGTTGATGATATTATCAATATTGATATTAAAATCAGAAACCGCTGTAGAGATACGAGCCACAATATTAGGCACGTTTTTATTAATCAAGGTGATACGGTATGGGGCACTCAAGGCCTGTTGCACACGTGGGAAGTTAACAGAGTTAACAATCTCACCTGTTTCCATGAAACGACGAATGGTTTGACCGGCCATAATCGCACAGTTAAGTTCTGCTTCACCTGTTGATCCTCCAACGTGTGGGAAGACAGTCACATGAGGTTTGTTAAGTAGCTCTTCTGTACCAAAGTCGGTGATATAACGTTTAACCACACCTGTTTCCAAAGCATCAAAGAGGGCATCGTTATCTACCAACTCTGCACGGGCAAAATTAATGATAGTTGTCCCTTTTTGCATAAGGTTAAAGGCATCCGCATTGAAAGTTCCTTTTGTGTCAGATGTCAATGGAACGTGAACAGTGATATAATCACAGTTTTCAAAAATCTCTTTGAGATCAGAAACACGTCTTACATGGTGAGAAATATTCCAAGCTGCTTCAATAGAAACGTATGGATCGTAACCATAGACCTTCATACCCAAACGGTAAGCATCATTGGCAATACGTGCACCAATAGCACCAAGCCCGATAACACCAAGGGTCTTACCAGCAATCTCGCTACCAGCAAACTGTTTCTTCCCTGCTTCAATTTGTTTAGGAACATCGTCACCACTAAGTGTGTTAACCCAAGCATTGGCCGCAATATAGTCACGTGCTGAGAGTAAGATAGAGGCCAGAACAGCTTCTTTAACAGCGTTAGCATTGGCACCTGGAGTATTGAAGACAACAATTCCTTTTTCAGTTGCTTCGTCAACTGGAATATTGTTAGTTCCTGCACCAGCACGCGCAATAGCTTTCAAGTTGTCAGGGAAGACGGTATTATGGAGATTTTGACTACGAATGATGTAGGCATCTGGATTTTCCGCTAAATCACCATCAATTTGGAAATGATTTCCAAGTTCCTTCAAACCAATCTGGTTAATATTGTTATACGTTTTTACACTAAATACCATAATTTTATTCCTCTTAAATCAATGTATCCCGTGGTGAGCTGCTTCATCAAGTTCTTGATAAAAGGCTTTCTCCCGCTTAGTTTTGATTTTCTGATAAGCAAGACGTTCACCATCAATAGGAACCTTGCCACAATAGACATAGCCAAGTTTCTCCAAAATATGCTGCATGACAGTATTCTTTTCATGCGTATCGCAACGAAAATCATGAGCATCCGTTCCCTCAATAAGACCTTGAATGAAGGTTTGAGCAATGCCCTGACCCGAAAATTCACTTAAAACGGCGATTCTATGAAAAGTAATGTAGCGCTTATTGTGGTGTTTCCAGTCCCCGTCATAGATTTTGTCGTAAGCAGGGGCTCCATCAACAATCACCGCAGCATAAGAAACGATTTGACCATCAACAATTCCTACATAGGCCTGCCCGTTAAGGACATCGTCAAAGATAGTTTCTTCAGTAGGGTAACCATCAGATCCTTGCCATTGAGTACTCCCCGCTTCTGCTAAAGCAGTTCTAGCACTCTCAATCACAGTCATGATAGCCCCAATTTCATTTGGGAAGGCTTGTCTAATTTCCATCTCTTTACCTAATTATTTATTTTCGGCTTCAAATTTCTTCATAAAGTCAATCAAGTCAAGTACACCCTGACGTGGGAAAGCGTTATAAACACTAGCACGCATACCACCTACTGAACGGTGTCCTTTGATATTCTTGAAACCAAGAGCATCTGCTTCTGCTACAAACTTAGCATCCAACTCTTTACTTGGTGTTACAAATGGGATGTTGCAGACAGAACGATCCTTGGCATCTTTGACAGGATTTGTGTAGAAATCAGATGACTCAATGTAGTCGTAGAGAAGACCTGATTTCTCACGTTGAATTTCAGCCATCTTGTCCACGCCACCAATTTCATTTTTAACCCAGTCAAAGACGAGTTTTGAAATATAGATGTTGAAACATGGTGGTGTATTGTAAAGTGATCCTGCTTCAGCTTGAATACGGTAATCCAACATGGCAGACAATTGTGGTTGGTCGTTAAGGAAGTCTTCACGAACGATAACAACTGTCACCCCAGCAGGTCCAATATTTTTCTGAGCACCAGCATAGATAAGGGCAAAGTCCTCAACATTGTAACGAGCAGCCAAAATATTTGAAGACATATCAGCTACGATTGGCACACCATTAGTATCAGGCAAATCGTAGATAGATGTTCCTTCAATGGTATTGTTCGTTGTCAAGTGAACATAAGCTGCTTCTGGATCAATTGTTGCTGGGTCAAAACTTGGGATATGATCGTAAACAGTTTCTTCTGAAGAGGCCAAAAGAATTGGTTCAAAAGGAATAGTTTTTGAAAGTTTAACAGCTTCTGTATAAGCTTTTTTACCCCATGAACCACCTACAAGGTAGTAAGCTTTCTTACCTTGAGCGAGGTTAAGTGGGACCATTGTAAATTGTGTTGAAGCGCCACCTTGCAAGAAAATAACCTTATAGTTATCAGGAATGGCCATAAGCTCACGAAGTGTCGCTTCCGCATCTTTAACGATTTTGTCAAATTCTGGAGAACGGTGGGACATTTCTAGCACGGACATACCGGAATCTTGATAGTTAAGCAATTCAGCTTGGGCTTTTTCAAGCACTGGTTTTGGTAATGTAGCAGGTCCTGCTGAGAAATTATAAATTGTCATAAAGACACCTCCAAAATTTTAATGGTCCTATTATAGCGAATTTTCTGAATATTGTAAAGTGTTAACAGTAAAAAACGAACGGGATTAACCGCTCGCCTCAAAAAAGTTAGGTATTTTATGTATATTCTTATCAGTAATTGATTTTAGTATCCGTTTATTTTTGCTTAAGAAAATAGGCTGTCCCAATTAGATTAGCTCCATTATGATGATGACAAGCAACAATCTCGGGACGTTTAATAATTTTACCGATAAAGTCAATCTCATGGTGAACCTTATCAAACTGGCGGTTGACCTCCTCGATAAGTATCGGCTGAGCTGAAATACCACCTCCAATAACAAAGGTTTCCACATCAAAGATGGTTTGAAGATTCAAAATGGTAATGGCTAGATTACGGCAATAGCTTTCAAAAAGCGAATAGACCGTTTTATCTCCTGCATTTATGGCCTTAAATGCGGCTAAACCATCCTTTAAATCTGAGTTACCTAGCACTTCATTTACCTCGGTAATTAAACCGACAGCCGACAAAGTCATGCCTCGCATCAATGAAGGATCAACTTTTTCCATTTGAACTGGTAAAAGAAAGGTCAACTCCCCCGCTTGAAAGTGGCTTCCTTGAAAAAGTTTACCATTAATAATAAATCCACCACCTAGACCTGAACCCAAAACAAGGGCTGCACCATTGGTCACTCCTTGCAAATGACCTGTGGCTAGCTCTGCTAAGGCCGCTGCTTTACCATCATTAAGAGCCATTACAGGCAGATGGTACTTGGCTTCGAGGACCTCTTTAATACGAAAGCCGTGGAAGAACCTCAATAAGCCACCATGATAAATCACACCTTCCTCAGTATCAACTGTCCCTGGAACACTAATTGCTAAACCTGATAAGTCTACTTTAACTGAAGTAACTATCTGATCAATCACGTCAATAGCTTGTTCCAAGGTTTGTGGGGATGACTGCGTCGGCAGATTCTTTTCAATGGCGAACTGCTCCGAAACAAGTGCTGACTTCACCTGTGTTCCCCCAAAATCAATCGCTAAAATCGTCATAAGCATCCTCCACAGATTGTTTTTCGTCATTATAACACAAAAGAGCAAAAACTAGAAAAAACGGTTCCAAAATGCTATCATAAACTTACACAATTAGATAAAAGGAGTATCTCACATGACTAAATTTCTACACACTTGTGTCCGTGTCAAGGACCTAGAAGCCTCACTTAAATTTTATAAAGAGGCACTTGGTTTCAAAGAAGCTCGTCGAAATGATTTTCCAGAATATAAGTTCACCCTTGTCTATTTACAACTCGAAGATGATCCTGATTATGAGTTGGAATTAACCTATAACTACGACCATGAAGCTTATGATCTCGGGGATGGATATGGTCATATCGCCGTTGGTGTTGATGACCTAGAAGCTACACACCAAGCTCACAAAGAGGCTGGCTACACTGTTACAGACCTCTCAGGTCTTCCTGGTAAACCAAAAATGTACTACTTTATCACTGATCCAGATGGCTATAAGATTGAAGTTATCCGTTTGACGCAATTCCTAGAAAAATAAAACAAAAAAAGTCAGATCGTATAGATCTGGCTTCTTTTTGTGCTTAATTTTTATTATCTGTCTTTAAGGCTGACAAAATTTGGGTACGAATATCATCCACACCGTTTGGATTATTTGGTAGGAATAAGGTTTGATTGCCTTTAGCCGCAAAAGTATTAAGCGTATCTAAGTATTGGTTAGTCAAAAGAATAGACATAATCTGCTCTTCAGACATACCCACATTGGCCTCTTTAAGTTCTGCGATTGATTCAGCCAATCCATCAACGATAGCCTTACGTTGTTGGGCAATACCAACCCCGTGAAGACGATCTTTTTCAGCTTCAGCTTCAGCTGCTGTGACAATCTTAATCTTATCAGCTTCTGCCAATTCTTGAGCTGCGACACGCTTACGTTGAGCAGCATTGATTTCGTTCATAGACTGTTTAACTTCAGCATCTGGTTCAACTTTGGTAATCAAGGTCTTAACAATGATATAACCATAAGTTGTCATTTCTTCAGCCACTTGGTGTTGAACCTCAAGGGCAATTTCATCTTTCTTCTCAAAGAGCTCATCAAGTGTCAATTTAGGAACTGATGAACGGAGAGCATCCTCAATGTATGATTTAATTTGAGCTTCTGGACGCATGAGTTTATAGTAAGCATCTGTAACATTTTGCTCATTAACACGATATTGAGTGGCCACATTCATCATGACAAAGACATTGTCCTTTGTCTTAGTCTCAACCACAATCTCACTTTGAAGCAAACGTAGTTGAATACGAGCGGCAATTTTATCGATACCAAATGGTAAACGCATATGAATCCCACTCGTTGCAATTTTTTGATAACGTCCAAAACGTTCAACGATAGCCACTGACTGTTGACGTACAACGTAAAGCATACTAATGAGAATTCCCAAAATAATCAGGAAGGAAAACAGTAAAAAAAGAAGTGCTGCTTGCATGTTAAGTCCTCCAAAATAAACATTAAAAATTTCTTTGCTTTATTATAGCACAGCAATACAATTTTTCAAGAAAAATAGTATGGCTCATTTGAAATAGTGTAAAAGAGACACTTTCTTTATCGCTTATGTGTTAGCACTCCTGAAAACTTGGAAACTCCTGTTAGTCGAGAAATTTGTTCGCAATAGGTGAGACTTTTCGATGTAAGAAAAAGGCTGAAACGATTGCGTTTCAGCCTCTTAGTATTTTCGAAAATAAAATCGTTGGAAGAATCATTCTAGATGGCATCTAAAACTCAAATCTCAAAAGACTTATTTACGATACATCTTGACTTGAAGGTAAATATCGTTATAGATTCCTAGCCATTTTTGTCCCAAGTTGTTATAGACTTCAAGGTTTTTAATGGTTGATTCTGATGGATAAAAGGCTTTATCATCAGTGATACTCTTTGGAAGCAAGGCTTTAGCTGCTTGGTTAGGTGTGGCATAACCAATATATTCAGCATTTTGGGCTGCATTTTCCGGTTTAAGCATGAAGTTGATAAAGGCATAAGCCTCTTTTTCATGCTTTACAGTCTTAGGAATCACCAGATTATCAAACCAAAGATTTGAGCCTTCAGATGGGACAACATAACGTAGGTCCTCATTTTTATCAAGCATCTCACTGGCTTCCCCTGAGAAGGTTACTCCAATGGCCGCATCACCTTGAACCATGTAGCCCTTCATCTCGTCACCAACAATAGCCTTGATATTTGGTGTTAGACTATTAAGTTTAGTTTCAGCCAAACGTAATTCAGTCATGTTCTTCGTATTCAAGCTATATCCCAGGCTATTGAGTGAGAAACCAAGGACTTCACGCGCGCCATCCACAAGCATAATCTGATTTTTGTAATCTGGTGACCAAAGATCATCCCAGTGCTGTGGTGCTTTTTTCACCAATTTTGTATTATAAACAATGCCGACAGTTCCCCAGAAATAAGGGATGGAATAGTCATTGTGAGGGTCAAAACTAAGTCCTTTAAAGCTTGGGCCAATCTGGTCAAAACCTTTGATTTTAGATTTATCCAACTTCACCAAAAGGTCTTCCTTAACCATTTTATCAATGGTATAGTCTGACGGCACAGCGATATCGTAGGTTGTTCCGCCCTGCTTAATCTTGGTATACATGGCTTCATTGGAATCAAAGGTTTCGTACTGAACCTTGATGCCCGTTTCTTTTGTAAACTTGGTCAGGAGGTCTGGGTCAATATAATCACCCCAGTTATAGATAACTAATTTGTCCGACACATTTCCTGTACGACTCTGCATGTAGGCAGAGATGCCCCAAAGGAAGAAGATAATGGCTAAGATACCTGCCAGAAATTGATAGAGTCTACGCATCCTGCTCCTCCTTCTCCTTGGTAATCGCATAATAACCTATCACTAAAAGAATAGAGAATAGGAAAACAACGGTTGACAAGGCATTGATTTCCAGAGAAATCCCCTTACGTGCACGTGAGTAAATTTCCACAGCAAGTGTTGAAAAACCATTTCCCGTTACAAAGAAGGTTACTGCAAAGTCATCCAATGAATAGGTAAAGGCAATGAAATAACCAGCAATAATACCAGGTGTCAAGTATGGCAACATAACCTCACGTAACATCTGCCATTGAGTTGCACCTAGGTCATAAGCGGCATTCACCATATCTCGATTCATTTCCTTGAGACGTGGCAACACCATGAGAACCACAATTGGGATTGAAAAAGCAATGTGACTCAATAAGACAGATACAAAGCCTAATTGGAAACCAATCAAGGTGAAGAGAATCAAGAAACTAGCACCAATCATGACGTCCGGTGCAACCATGAGCACGTTATTTAGGGATAAAATCCCAGTCTGTTGCTTTTGTTTACTCTCATAGATAAAGATAGACCCAAAGGTACCAATAATCGTTGCTAGAAGAGCGCTAAGGAAAGCTAAAAAGAAGGTTTGAGTCAGAATTAACATAAGACGGCTATCTGAAAACATGCTCTGGTAGTTATCCAGAGTAAAACCTGTGAAACTATTCATATCGCCACCACTGTTGAAAGAGTAGGCGATTAAATAAAAGATTGGCAGGTAAAGGATAACAAAGACAAGAGCTAAATAGAGATTTGCAAATTTTTTCATTGACGTCTCTCCTTTGTTAACCACATTGTCGCAATCATAGCAGCAATAAGAACAACACCAATGGTTGCCCCCATTCCCCAGTTTTGTGTCGTGAGGAAATGCTGTTCGATGGCTGTCCCTAGGGTGATAACTCGGTTACCACCAATCAAGCGTGTCAGCATAAAGAGGCTGAGACTAGGAATGAAGACCGACTGGACACCAGAGCGTACCCCATTAAGCGATAAGGGAAAAATAACCTTGGTAAAGGTCTGCCAATCATTGGCTCCCAAATCTTTACTTGCATTCACAATATTTTCATCCAAATCATCCAGTGCATTGAAAATCGGTAGAATCATAAAGGGAATTTCAATGTAACTAGCTACGAAAATAAAGGAGAAATCCGTAAAGAGGATTTGCATGGGTGCAATCCCAAAGAAACCGAGAAAGGCATTGATACCGCCTTGTTGACCAAAAATCCCCATAAAAGCATAGGCTTTCAGAAGGAGGTTGACCCAGGTTGGCAAAATGACCAACATCAACCAAAGTTGCTTATGCTTTAGTCTGGTTAAAAGATATGCCGTCGGATAAGAAATGAGAAGGGTTACCAGAGTAATGATGGCTGCATAAAGAACCGAGTTAAAACTCATCCTTAAGTAAGTCCAACTGGAAAAGAAGGTACCATAGTTGTCCAAAGTAAAGTTGCCACTGATATCAAAGAAAGACTGATAGAGTAGCATGAGCACTGGAGCAACCACGAAGAGTAGGAGCCAAAGGAGGTAAGGAACCGAGAAGAGGCTAGCTGTTTTCTTCATAGCGCTCCTCCTCAATGGCATTAATCAAGCCATCTTCATGCTCTTCCACTTCCACATATTCTTCAATACGCGCATCGAATTCTTCTTCTGTCTCATTAAGACGCATGATATGAATATCCTCAGGCGTAAAATCAAGACCGATAATCTCACCCTCAATCGCCTTACGGGTTGAATGAATCATCCATTCATTACCAAGATTGTCATAGGCAATGATTTCATAGTGGACCCCACGGAAGAGCTGAGTTTCCACGCGAACTTGCAATTTGCCTTCCTCAGGAAGTGTAATCTGTAAATCTTCAGGACGAATCACCACTTCGACAGGTTCATTAGGACGCATTCCTCCATCAACAGATTCAAAACGTTTCCCATTGAACTCAACCAAATAGTCCTCAATCATAACGCCTGGTAGGATGTTAGATTCTCCAATAAAGGTTGCAACGAAGTGATTAATCGGTTCATCATAGATATCAACCGGAGTTCCTGATTGAACAATTTCACCATCATTCATAACAAAAATCCAGTCCGACATGGCCAAGGCCTCTTCCTGATCATGAGTGACAAAGACAAAAGTAATCCCTAAACGTTGTTGCAATTCGCGCAACTCGTATTGCATTTCAGTACGTAGTTTCAAATCCAGTGCTGACAAAGGCTCATCCAAAAGGACTACACGGGGTTGGTTAATAATCGCACGAGCAATAGCCACACGTTGACGTTGACCACCTGATAATTTTTGAATCGAGCGCTTTTGATAACCATTTAGTTGAACCATCTTTAAGGCTTCTTCTACACGCTCTTCAATTTCCTTTTTAGGCACCTTTTTCAATTTAAGAGCAAAAGCCACATTGTCAAAGACATTCATATGTGGAAAGAGAGCATAAGATTGGAAAACGGTGTGAACATCCCTTTTATTGATAGGAATATCATTGATACGTTTTCCATCCAAAAGGACGTCACCACTGGTCGCATCTAATAGACCTGCAATGATGTTCAAAATCGTTGATTTACCAGAACCAGAAGCCCCAAGAAGGGTATAGAACTTACCTTCTTCTAGTTCAAAGTTGATGTCTTTTAAAACTTGTGTGCCACTGTCTTCAAACACTTTTGAGACATTTCGAAAGGCAATAATCGGATTAGTCAATTGTCATAAATCCTCCATGGATAGCAAATATAGGGATAGGGTTTTATTAGTTTAATTCGTCGCCAATGATACGTACTTCAGGCTCTAGTGTAACACCTGAATTTTCCTTAACCTTAGCTATAACGTCTGAAATAAGGTCTTCATAGTCTTTTGCTGTTCCTTGATCGACATTAACCATGAAGCCAGCGTGCTTAGTTGACACCTCAACACCCCCGATACGATGTCCCCTGAGGTTAGCTTCCATAATCAGCTGACCTGCAAAGTGACCTGGTGGGCGTTTAAAGACCGAACCACATGAAGGGTATTCAAGAGGTTGTTTAAGCTCTCGCAAATGATTGAGACGATTCATCTCATTCTTGATTTGCTCGTAGTCTCCTGGTTTGAGGTTAAATTTAGCTGAAATAACCACTTCACCTGTTTCTTGGAGCACCGAACGACGATAACCAAAACGCATATCTCTTGCATCAATCGTACGAATATCACCGTCTTTTGTAAGAACCTGAGTAGAAACCAAGATATGGGCAATCTCACCACCATAGGCACCCGCATTCATAAAGACGGCACCACCAACACTACCTGGAATCCCCGCTGCAAATTCAAAACCAGTCAAACTTTGGAAACGAGCCACCTTGGTTGTCGCAATCAAATTAGCCCCCGCTTCAGCTTCAATTTGATAACCATTAACTGCAATACCATTCAGTCTGTCAAACATAATCACAAAACCTCTGATACCACCGTCACGGACAATCAAATTACTGGCATTACCGAGCACCATCCAAGGAATGTCATGCTTATTAGCAAATTTGACAATACGAGAGAGTTCATAGCGGTTACGTGGAAAGGCCAAATAATCCGCTGGACCACCAACCTTGGTATATGTATAACGTTTTAAGGGTTCGTCGAAACGAATATCAATCCCCACTAAATCTTCTTTAAGTTCATCTAACATGTTATTTTCCATACTTTTTCTATACATTTATTTCTTTGTAGGTATCGTGATAGACTTCCCCATATTACTATCACTACCTAAAAATGAGTTAGTATTTTTCCCTAAAAATAAAAAGAAAAATACAGCAAAAAGCCAAGTTTAATTATAGCAAAAATTCCCCATCTTGACGACAAGGAATTTCACGCAAAGCTAGTCCATAACTTCCAATTTACGGACATCACTAGTGTTTAATTGACTCAAATATTTTTTGTAGGCTTGGCCAGTTTTAGGGTCAGCCAAATCATCTGCTATTTCTATCAAGGGAACCAAAACAAAAGCTCTCTGACTCATATAAGGATGGGGCACTTTAAGGTGCTCAGTCTCCCAGATTTCCTGCCCATATAGAAGAATATCAATATCTACTGTCCGAGGCCCCCAATGCTCATGACGAACGCGATCAAGGTCTTTTTCAATCTGCTGACATGACCTTAGTAAGGTTTCAGCTGGCAACTGAGTCTCTAAGAACAAGGCAAGGTTCAAAAAATCAGCCTGTTCTGTCAGTCCCCAAGCAGCCGTTTCATAATAGGAAGACACTGCTTTAACCTCTGTCTCAGGTAAGTCATTCAAGGCCTCCACAGCTTTTTGGAGATAGTCCTGACGATCACCCATATTAGATCCCAAACTCAAATAAACTCTTGTCATCGGCTACGCTCCAATTCAATACCAACACTCTTATAATGCCCATTAATTGGTGGATTTTCCTTGGTAATTCGAACTTTAATAGATTGAATTGGTGTAAATTGGGCAAATAAATCCTCACAAATCGCACCCGCCAAACGCTCAATCAAAATGTACTTTTTATCTTCCGCTTGTTTTTGTACGGCTTCGAAAACCAAACCATAGTGAACCGTATCATCTAGATTGTCACTCTGTGAAGCCTTAGTTAGATCAACAGTCAATTCCAAATCAACCACAAAAATTTGCCCTAGGGTCTGCTCCTCAGCAAAAGCCCCGTGATAACCATAAAAACGGCAACCATTTAAAATAATTTTATCCATAGTTTCTCCTTAAGACACTAGACTCTTCTTTATTCTAGCACAAAACAGTTGAAAAGTTGGTCTCTAATTAGTATGATATTTTAGACAGGTCTGAAGTTAGTGTACTTACACTTATGCAATCGATTGCATAATCCTTCTGATTTGGTAAAATAAAGGCACAGGAGTTTAAAAACTCCTGATATCTAAACTAAGACTATCTCAACTAACAAGGAAAAAAAACTATGACAAATCAAACTGCAATGCAATACTTTGAATGGTATCTCCCAAGTGACGGTCAGCATTGGAATAACTTAGCTAAAGATGCCCAGCATCTAGCAGACCTTGGCATCAGCCATGTTTGGATGCCACCTGCTTTCAAAGCTACTAATGAAAATGATGTTGGTTACGGAGTCTATGACCTCTTTGACCTTGGGGAATTCAACCAAAAAGGAACCGTACGCACCAAATACGGTCTTAAGGAAGAATACCTCAATGCCATCAACCAACTCAAAAATGTTGGTATCGTCCCTATGGCCGATGTTGTGCTCAACCACAAGGCAGCCGCGGATAAACTTGAAACCTTTGATGTAGTAGAAGTTGACCCCGAAGACCGTACCCAAGAAATCAGCGAACCGTTTGAAATCGACGGTTGGACTCATTTCACTTTTGACGGACGTCAGAAAGCTTACAATGACTTTGAATGGCACTGGTACCACTTTAATGGAACCGACTTCGATGCCAAACGAAATAAAAGTGGCATCTATCTTATCCAAGGTGACAACAAAGGCTGGGCAGACAACGACTTGGTTGACAATGAAAATGGTAACTTTGACTACCTTATGTATGCCAACCTAGACTATAAACACCCTGAGGTTATCGAAAATATTTACGAATGGGCAGATTGGTTCGTTGAAACAACAGGTGTTCAAGGATTCCGCATGGATGCAATCAAGCACATCGATTCATTCTTCATGCGTAACTTTATCCGTGATGTCAAAGAAAAACAAGGGCAGGATTTCTATGTCTTTGGTGAATTTTGGAATGGTAACGAAGAGGATAACAATACCTATCTTGAAAAGATTGAAAAACGTTTTGACCTCGTTGATGTCCCCCTTCACAACAATCTACACAAGGCTAGCTTAGATGGTGCCGATTATGATTTGACGACAATTTTCGATCATTCCTTGGTCAAAAATCATCCTGAACATGCCGTGACCTTCGTAGACAACCACGACACTCAACGCGGACAAGCTCTAGAATCTACTGTTGAAGAATGGTTTAAACCAGCTGCTTATGCTCTCATTCTTCTCCGTGAAGACGGTCTTCCTTGCCTATTTTATGGTGACTACTATGGCATTGAAGGTGAATTTGCCCAAGAAAATTTCCAAGAGATTCTAGATACCTTGCTCTACGCTCGTAAAGACCTAGCTTACGGAGAGCAAACAGACTACTTTGATGATCCAAACTGTATTGGATGGACACGCTCTGGCAACGAAGATGGCGCTCCATTAGCTGTAACAATCTCTAATGATGCTGCTAACAGCAAGTCTATGGAAATTGGTAGTGATTGGGCTGGACAAGCCTTCTATGACATTCTTGGAAACTGCTCTGATACTGTAACCATTGACGAAGACGGATGGGGAGACTTCCCAGTTTCTGAAAAATCTGTCAGCGTTTGGACAATTCAAGACTAAGAAAAAAAGCTCAATCGAGCTTTTTTTAGTATCATAAAATCCCTGAAATGGTCTTAACAATATCACGATTGGCATCAACATTATGCACACGGACAATCTGACAGCCCTTGCTAACAGCATAGCCAGATAGAGCAGCCGTTCCCTGATCACGGTCCTTAGCTTGGGTATTTCCACCTAGTAGGTAGTTCACAACACGCTTACGAGAAATCCCAAAAAGAACAGGATAGCCCAAGGCAACGACCTTGTCCAAACCTTTTAGCAGGTCAATATTGTGTTGGACATTTTTCGCAAAGCCAAAGCCTGGATCAATCCAGATATTGTCCTTGGCCACACCTGCTTCCAAGGCGGCCTGGGCTCGTTGACTGAGGAATGTACAGACATCTTCTGTGACATCATTGTATACTTCTTCTTTTTGATTATGCATGAGAATAATCGGCACATTCTTTTCAGCTGCTAAAGCTAGCATCTGACCATCATAGAGTCCAGCCCAGACGTCATTTAGAATATCTGCCCCTGCTTCAAGAGCAGCTCTGGCAGTAGCTGTCTTATAGGTATCAATACTGATGAGCACATCATATTTTGCCTTGATAGCCTGAATAACTGGCACGATACGAGCAATCTCTTCTTCCTCGGTCACAAATTCTGCTCCTGGTCCTGTAGATTCGCCACCTACATCGATAATGGCAGCTCCCTGGGCAATCATACGCTCAACCTGAGCCAACGCATCCTCTACAGTGTCAAAATCGCCACCATCTGAGAAAGAATCAGGGGTGACATTCAAGATTCCCATAATACAGGCCTTACCTGCAATCTCATGTTTGCCAATAAACATCTTAACTCCTAAAAATCACGCATCAATGAAAGAATTTCCTTGCGTTCTTCACGGTCTTCTTTATAAAGGCCCTTAGCGACAGTTGTGATTGTCTTACTTCCTGGTTTCTTAATGCCTCGCATGGTCATGCACATGTGCTCTGCTTCAACCATGACAAAAACTCCTCGAGGATTCAGAGCTTCTTCAAGTGCTGTAGCAACTTGATCTGTAAGACGTTCTTGCAACTGTGGACGACGAGCAGCTACTTCAACCGCACGCGCTAATTTGGAAAGTCCTGTCACCTTGTCTCCACTTGGCAAATAAGCCACATGGGCCTTACCATAAAATGGAACCAAATGGTGCTCACACATAGAGTAAAAAGGAATATCCTTGACAAGGACAACTTCGTCATGGACTTCTGAAAAGACAGCTGTAAATTGATCCTTAGGATCTTCATTTAGACCTGAAAACATTTCAGCATACATCTTAGCCACACGTTTTGGTGTGTCCAAAAGTCCCTCACGCTCAGGATTTTCACCGAGAGCTTCCAATAGTTGATAGACTGCTTGTTCTACTTTTTCTTGATTTGCCATAATTTCCTCCTGCAACGTTATAATACTATCTATTATACCTTATTTTGCTGGATTTTTCTTGCAAAAAATAAGATTTCCTAGCTATCTAAATCTCAAAAAAAGCGAAGACCACCTTTCATATAGAGGTTATCTTCGCTTATATTTTTTAGTCTTTCAAGTGGTAAGAATAAGATGAAACCACAATATTCTCACGCCATTTGAGATAATATTTCAATCGTAAACTCATTTGGTTGTGAAGCATGGTTTGCCATGATTTTTTAGGTACAAACTGAGGAATCATGACTGTCAGAGTCGCATTATCCTTCTCAGCTTGAGTGGCGACCTCGTCCACATACTGAATGGTTGACTGAGTGATTGAGCTATATGGTGATTGGATATGAACCATCTCAATTTCAGGGAAATATTTTTTAAACTCTTGTTCAGTTTCCTTGTCCTTGTTCTCTGTATCCTTAGTAGATACATGCATGGCGATAACCTTGTCACCAATAGAACGTGCATAGGAAATAGCTCCGATATTAGCCTTGGTAACATTCCCAACAAGGATAAGAACAATATTTCCTTGATAATGGTGTTCTTCTACCGCTCCATCAATACGCAACTGTTGAGCAACACCATTATAGTGTTTTTTAATCTTAAGGAACATCCACATCAAGATTGCAATAATCGGGAAGAATGGCCAGATATCTCCTAAACGGAAAAGGAAGAGAATGAGAACGATAGCATAACAAATGAGGGCACCTAAGATATTTGCTAAAGAGTGTTTCCAGAATCCCTTACCATATTCACGAATCCAATGGACAACCATCCCCGTTTGAGAAAGAGCAAATGGAATAAATACACCGATGGTGTAAAGCGGAATCAACCGTTCCGTATTTCCTCGGAAAATAAACAAAAGGGTAATGGCACCAATTGCAAGTGTCAAGATCCCATTAGAGTATCCCATACGTGCACCTTTTTCAAGATACATGTGAGGCATGTATTTATTTTTCGCCATATTAAAGGACAACATCGGAAAGGCTGAAAAACCTGTGTTAGCTGCCACTGCAAGAATCATAGCAGTAGAGAATTGGAAAATGTAAAATAGAATACTACCAATCCATGATTGACCAAGAATTTCTCTAGCCATTTGTGACAAGATAGTTACTCCTGCATGAGGTGTAATACCTGTCCACCAGTTGAGGAAGGTAATTCCCGCAAACATAGCCCCCAAAATGCTAGACATGATAAAGAGGGTTGATGCTGCATTTTTAGCCTTAGGTTTTTGAAAGAAAGGCACCGCATTAGAGATGGCTTCAACCCCTGTCAATGAGGCAGAACCTGAAGTAAAGGCCCTTAAAATAAGAATCAATGACACCCCTGTAATGGGTTGTCCTAAATGTGCTGTGGCTGCGTAAGGCATATGACCAGTTAAAATTTGAAAGAAACCAAATCCCAACAAGAACAGCGTCGAAACAATGAAGAGATAAACCGGTATCATCAAAGATTTTGCCGATTCACGCATTCCCCTAAGATTCATAACCATCAAAACAAGCACCAAAATCATTGATATCTCAAGATTGAAAGGATGAAGGAAGGGAAGGGCTGAAGTAATGGCATCTGCACCTGAGGCCACTGAAACAGCAACTGTCAACATGTAATCGACCAAAAGACTGCCACCAGCTATCAAGCCAAACTTAGGAGACAGATTTTCCGTCGTTACCATATAGGCACCACCACCTTGAGGATAGGCCTTGATAACCTGTCTATAAGAGATGGTAAGGCTGGCCAAAAGGACGAGAACCAAAAGCCCAATAGGGATTGACCACCAAATAGCCGCACTAGATACAGCTGTCAGAACCAAGACGACTTGCTCTGGACCATAGGCGATAGATGAGAGCGCATCACTCGACAACATGGCCAAGGCCTGAATCTTGGACAATAAGTGTTCATCACCACTATCATCATGAGTTAAAGGTTCACCAATTAAAATGTTTTTCAGATGTTGAAACATTGCGATCTCCTTGCTTTTAAAACATACGAGGGTTATTATACGCCCCTAAATGTCATCTTTCAAGTCTTAAACATCACTTGCCTGATCTAAAACCCATTTTCTGACCTGAGAAATAAAGTATAGAGATCCCGTAATCACATAAAGTTTCTTATTGTCAGTCGTTACATGTTCTTTAATCCATGTTTTGAAATCTGGTACCTGCTTATAAACCTCTGGGTATTTATCTAATTTAACACTGTTTGGATAGTCAAAACTCGTTACAGTCAAGTCACCAACCGATTTTAGTTGAGCCAGCATACCATCAATAGGCTTGGTGTCAATAGCCGCAAAGAGAAGTTCAATCTCCTTATCTGCATGTTCTGATTGCAGCAAGTCAATCAAAACTTTAACACTCTCATTATTATGAGCACCATCAATCATGAGATTAGGTCTTAAAAATTCTGTTCGACCTCGCCAATTGGCATGAGCTAGTGCTTCCTTTATGAGTTTAGGAGTTACTTTAGGATAATCTTTTTGAAGCAATAAAGAGGCCATAATAGCTAAACTAGCATTTGCTACTTGATGTTGACCAGCCATGGCCAAGGCTATATCATCTAACCTTTGCTCCCCATAGGTAAAATCAAAGGAATGACTAGACCCTTCAGCTGTGAAATCTCTCCCCAATTCATAGGTCTTGGCCCCTTCTTCACGCGCCTTTTTCTCGAAAACATCTCTAACATCAGTACGGTCAGTCGCATAAATAAAAGGAGCCCCATTCTTCAAAACACCAACTTTTTCTGCTGCAATTTCAGCATGGGTATTTCCCAAAATAGCCTGATGGTCCAAACCAATCGAAGGGCAAAGAACTGCCAAAGGCTTAAATAGATTAGTCGAATCATGAAGGCCGCCCATTCCAGCTTCAATGAATGCGATATCAACAGGATGGACCTGACCAAAATAGAGGAACATCAGAACTGTGATAATTTCAAACTCTGTCGCATTTTCATGCTCTGTCTCTTTTGGTAGACGTTCAACCACAGGCTTCACACGACTAACCAAGTCAAGTAAGTCCTCTTCTGAAATCATCTGACCATTAAGAGAGATTCGTTCCTTGAAGTCAATAATATAGGGCGAGGTAAAGGTTCCAACTTCATAGCCTGCCTGGGTAAAAATTGTTTGTAGGGCATTGACTGTAGACCCTTTGCCGTTTGTTCCCACGATATGCACAGCCTTGAGATTATCTTGTGGATTTCCCAATTCTTTAAGCATCCAAGCCATACGCTCCAAGCCAGGCTTGATGCCAAATTTTAATTGTCCATGAATCCAATCCAATGCTTCCTGATAAGTCATAATTACTCCTTTTTTGGCTAATGCTTCAACTTAGTCATTAAACTGACCTTTAAACTAGATTCCTAGTTTTTCCTTGAGCTTAATGAGTTGACATTCTTATTATACCAAAGACTTCTAGTCTATAACCAAAATATGCAAAAAAGGCAACCCTAGGGTCACCTCTTAAGCTTTCTCTTTTTCGTCAATAACAAGACGAACTTTTTTACCTTGAGTAGGTACCGAATAGACAATCGCTCTTATCGCCGTAATAGTACGTCCTTTTTTCCCGATAACACGCCCAATATCGGCTGGGGCAAGATCAAGATGGTACTCCAAAAACTCAGGACCGTCAATGATTTTGATGGTCAACTGATCTGGTGAAGCAATTAAAGGTTTAACGATAGCGATAATAAGATTTTCAATGGTATCCATAGGCTAAAAAATTATTTTGAGAATTTTGATTCGTGGAATTTCTTCATAACGCCTTCTTTTGAAAGGATGTTACGAACTGTATCTGAAGGTTGTGCACCTTTAGACAACCACTCAAGAACACGCTCTTCTTTAAGTGTTACTTGGTTTTCTTCAACGAGTGGGTTGTAAGTACCAACTGTTTCGATGAAACGTCCATCACGTGGAGCACGTGAATCTGCAACGTTAATACGGTAGAAAGGTTTTTTCTTAGAACCCATACGAGTCAAACGGATTTTTACTGCCATTTTTAATATCTCTTTTCTTTAGTTTTTTTATTATGGTGAGGGCTCTTATCGCCCCTCGACCTTAACTAGTATACCATATCATTTTTATGTGTCAAGAAAAAAACTTGACAGACTTAAATTTTCTACAAAAAAAAAATTAGAGTTTGACTCTAACTTCCTTTTAGACTATTTCTTAGTTGTGGTCTTATGATTTTTTTCATAAGCTACTTTTGCTTCAGCATATTGAGCTTCTAAACTCTTAGCCGCTGCCTTTGACACTTTCTCATAAGTATCACGACTAGTCAACTTGCCATCCTCGTTGTATGTAGAAACAACCAAGGTATCTTTATTTACAGTATAAGACTTGGTACGTTTTCCTTTACGGTAGAGTCGGTAGTTATCTACGTTATCCGAAATATAGTAATCTACTAGATTCTTATCTGCATTTGGATAAAGTTGCGATACAACTTTAGTCAACTCACGCTTAAATTCTGAAACTTCTTTAGTATAGGTAATAGATTTATTCCACTGATCAACAACTTGATATTCCTTCAAATAATCTGAAGCTGTAAAAGTAGGCTGATCCTCCTCACCTTCTTTATAGAAGTAAGAATGCGTTTGTAAATTATTAGAATGATCAACTTTAAGGAAAGAGACGTAAATTTCATCTTTATCTTCATGTTCTTTCAGAGCATTGGTTAACTTACCAGAATTTTCGTCCAAGACCTTAGACGATTTTAATTCCCAAGTTCCCTCAATGTTCCCCGAAGCATTACGCCAAAAACCGTATACACCACCGACAAGCAACATCAAAACAACAGCAACAAGACTAGAAATCAAGGCTCCTTTGCCCCAATTTTTGGCCTTTTGCGACTTTTGATTAGCGTTTTGAATCGTTTCTAGAAGACGAACCTGACTTTCCAATCTCTTTTCTAATTTGGCAACTGTCTGTTCTTCCTTAGATTTAGCTTTGGCAGCTAGCTTTTCGGCTTTTTTCTTATCACGAGCAGCTTGACGAGCAATCTTCTTAGCTGCCTTTTCTTCCTTACGATAAAACTTTGTCAAATCCTCAGATAATCCAAGATGCTGTGCTTGGTTACTGAAAACTGGAATAGCTTGATTAGGTTCACTCGAGGTATTAACAGAATGATTTCCTGCATCTGGACGGGTTGGCGCATAACTTGCCAAACGTTCCTTAGCCTCTGCCACGCGTTTGCGCTGTTCCTCTTCCTTTTGAATATCCTCAGCCTGACGGCCCGACTGAATGGTTCTTACTTGAACAACAGTCTCTTGAGATAGGGCCCTTCTCTTTTCCTGGGCCGCATTTGCCATAACTTCTTGCGCGTTGTCACGATCTTTCTGAGACTGAGCTAGTGCTCTGGCGGTTGCGGTTCCTTCTTCAAACTGTTGGTCAGTTGCTGATTCACCTTGATCAGCTACTTGGTTATCCTCTGTACCTTCAGAGAGAACAAACTCTCCTCGTTCCAAGGCCTCTTTGAAGTCGATTGGTCTTGGTTTTCGGCCATTAACAGCCTCAAAGTACTCTAACCATTCGTCTTTCAACATAATAAATCCCCCTGAATTAAAAAACACATGATTAACTTCCCTATTTTACCATACTTTTTAACATAAAAATAGGGATTAACAAGAATTCTAAAAATTCTTATTAAGTCCCCATTAATCTTCTTTTGGTGTAATAGACAATAATTGGACAAAACGGTGTTGTGCTGATTCCGTTTCAAGCGTGACATTATCATATCTAAAGAGAATCTCTTCAATATTTGCTAAGCCCAAACCACGACCTGTTCCTTTCGTTGAAAATCCTCTTTGTTTCAAAGGAGCTACATCAATAGAAGCTTCCTTAGTTGAATTTTCAACAACAATAACTGATTGATTTTCCATCTTAAAGATAGCAATAGATAATTTTGGTTTATCTGCTAATACAGTAGCTTCAATAGCATTATCACAAAGAATTGATATGATTGTAATCAAGTCGAGTGGACGCATATCTGTGAAGAAGACTCCCTCTTCAACCTCCACATGGCATTGAATACCTTTATCAAAAGCCTCAGCCACTTTAGATGATAAAAGACTCTTAAGTGGCATATTGGTCACACGAGTTAATTTTGCCAAATCAAACTTTTGCTGCTTCAAATCTGATGCCGAATCTTTCAAGACACTATCATAAATCATCTTGATTTGATCGATGTCTTTCATCTGGATGGCTTCATTAAGCGAAATCATAACATTAGTATAGTCGTGACGGAAACTGCGTAGCGTTTCGTAAAGACTCTCGACCTGCTCAGAATACTTCTCTAAATCATCCAAGTGACGTCGATTTTCTTTTCTACGCTCATTTTCAAAGAATTCATCTGCATATTTATTAACCTTGTAAACAGCATAAAAAATAGCTACAAACCCCACTAAGGTTATCACATGTCCAGCATAGTACAAGGCAAAAAATCGCGAGGCCACGACGACAGAATAGTTCAAAATCACATAGCCAATCAAGATAAAGTTAGTGAAAAACATAATCCGACCAAATTTACGATCTCGCTCTAAGACCCTCAAATATTTAAAATCAATGTTAAGGAGCTTGGATAGAGCGACAAATGTTGGAATAATTAAAAGGTCAAAGAAAATGAAATAAAGATAACTTCTGTTTAGAAAATCCGATGTGATGCCGAACCCTGGCATCAGGAAGTAGGCATAACCATTAAAAATCAACAGATAGAGAACTAGAGGATAGAAGGCATAAAAAGCCAACATATTGGTGGTTCTCTCCTTGCCATAGAAATAGGCATAGAAAAGAAGGTAGAACGGTGTCATAAAGGACAAACCGACATTATATGACATCCCCAGTATTCCCCCTATACATTCAACCAGGAACGCAATAGGAAGGATCATACGTGGTACCTTGACCAAGCTGGTCTTTTCGTAGATCCACTGTATGACAATGAAATGCAAAAGATATTCTAATGCAATTTGCAAATTGAGCATCATTTAATGGTTAGCCACCTCCTTCTAGTCATCTCTAAATATACGGCAAAAAGCCATAACACTATTCTATCACAATTCCTGATAATAGATGAGATAAAATTAAATAATTATCTCGAATTTCAGAAAACTTTCAATAATGATTAGAGAAGAAGGGGAAAATCTAAGACCTAACGATTTTTCAAACGTTCCAAAAGTTCCTTTTTACGTGTCCGCGATAGGAGGCATGACTCATTTTCCTCAAAGAAGACCATATTAGCTGTACGATCCACACTTGTCACATTATTCACATTGACAACAAAAGAGCGGTGCGTTTGGAAGAAAATATCATCCAATTTTGCTACTTCTGCAATTTTCCCATAGAATTCCACTAGGTTTGACTTGGTATGAGCGATTAACTTATGTGGCACAGGGGCTGTCTCAATGTATAAAATGTCATCATAAGGAATATTAACATCATTTTTATCCGTTTTAACAGTTAGACTCTGTGCCTTGGTTTCTTGCTCAACCTGTGAATAAGCAAAATCTAAAAGTTCTACTAAAGCTCTCTTAAGATCCACATCTTCCATGGATTTATCGACAAAGTCTAGAGCTTGAATCTTATAACGGAAGGTCAAGGGCATAAACTCCGAGTAAGCTGTAACAAAGGCAATTTGTGCTTTCAAGTCTTCCTTACGGATTTCAAGCCCAATATCTAGTCCCTGCTTAGTTTGATTTTTAAGGTCAATATCCAAAAGATAAACCATGGATTTACCCGAACCTCTATCAGCATCTAACAAGTCCTGACCCTGTTCATAAAAAGTAATCCCATCAACAACGGCCTTCGACTCCTCAACTGCTTCGTCCAATAAACGACCAACACGATGACGCTGCAAGGCATCATCTTCAAGGACGATAATAGAAAGCATCTTATTTCCCTCTTTCTTTCTAATATACTTTAATATACCTATCTAATATTTTATCATAATTAATCGGATAATATTCCTTTTTTCACAGCATAAAGTCTTTTTATCTTACCTAATTTCATTTATAAAACAATTGTTATCTCATTGTCACTTTATATTCATTTTTAGGTGTTATCATGAGAACTGTTTTTGTTTTAAATTAAAAAGGAGAAAGTTATGTTACATTCTTTTAAAACGCAAGGGACTAGGACAAAGACCTTGTTGACCCTTGCAACTGTCGGTATAATTAGTGCTTTTCTTGTAGGAAGTCCTCAGCATGCCTCTGCGGATCAAACCTATGTTTCAGATCCTAACCAGACTCTGACATTTTCCGAACTTGAAACAGGTACAACTACAAATACCATCGCTCAAACAGGTGTTTCTACTGAAACACCTACTACTGTGACTACTATATCACATACCTCTGTGGATGATCTTCATACACATGAAAATGACTATGAACAAACTCCCACAAACACTCCAACTTTTGAGGAATTGAAACAAAATAGTCAAACAGCTAGCAGTACTGTCGACAGCCAGACTGGAAGCAAAACCTATGAGACTAGAATTCCGACAAATACAGATAGCAATCATAAGGCTGTAGAAAACCAGTCTGAACCAAAGACCGAAACTGTCGCTCAAGCACAAACCTGGTCAAAAGATGGTGCCACATGGGTTTCAACAGAAATTAATAATGGTAATGTTCATAAGATTCTATCTACTTATATTCCAAAACCATTAACACCTTCTACAAAACCAACGACAACAGCTACACCAAAACCTAAACAATCAACTCCTGCTGTTAGTCAACCTAAAAAACCAGCCACAGTTGTTAACAAACCTACAACATCTACAACTCAACCTAAGAAACCAACGACTGTTGTAAACAAACCAGCGACTTCTACAACGACACAACCTAAGAAGCCAACAACGACTGTCACTAAACCAACAACTCCTAAAGCTACTCCTATCCAACCTGCTAAACCAGTGGACCGAGTTGCTCAAGTATGGCAAAAGAATAACGAACTCGTAAAAGAGAATTACGATACTCCTCACTGGTCAAGTAAGGAAGCGACGGTTTTCATCAATGCTAAAAATCCTGAAATCGTGAACGCCTACAAACAGGCTATCACTTCTTGGAATAACACTGGTGCCTTTAATTTCTTGCTCACTAACGATAAACAAAAAGCCAACATCATTGCTGATGAACGTTATGAAGGTAATGTGGCAGCTCCTCTTGGAGTTACCTACTCTACTTACTACCTCCCAACTAAGCAATATAGTAATGCTACTGTTTACTTGAACACCTTCCATGTTCAAAACAAGTATTACCAAAAGAACGGTGGGAAACTCCTTAACACTGCGCAACACGAATTAGGACACTCAATTGGACTTGAACACAACAGTGCCGTTGCCTCTGTAATGGAACCTAAAGGTGGTAAGACAAGTATCCAACCTGTTGATATTAACAATGTTAAGAAACTCTATAGCAAGATTTAAGTTCTTACACCATCACTACAAATACAAGCAGACCTATCAGGTTCTGCTTTTTTTATACAAGTGAGATGACCATTCAAGACCAGAAAATGACTGTTCATGATTTTTTCTTACACATTTTGAGATTGTGTAAAGTTTTCTTCATTTTTTTTGGTAAAATAGAAAATGTAAAGAGAGACCGGATGAGTTAGAAAACTAAACTTTGTTAGTTTTTGCTCATTATTCTCATAAACAGAATAAAAATAGTCTAGGAACCCTTCTTAACATTTATACCTATCTTCCCCAAACACTTTTCCCCCATTCCTAGATTTCCAGATCTCTCCTAATAAAGAACGTCTAGCAACAGCAGCTAGGCGTTTTTTAGTGTAGTTAAAGCACATAGTCATCGATATTATCCCAGTAGATTTGTAAACACTCAGAAAAATTTTCACAAAAATACCATTCAAGACCAGAAAATGACTGTTCATGATTTTTTCTTACATATTTTATTTTTTTGTAAGTTAACTCTCAATATTTTTGGTACAATAGATAATGTAAAGAGAGACCTAATGAGTTATAGATAAGTGTTTTATCATTTAAAACTTATTGTTCTCACAAATATTTTTTAAATAGTCTAGGAACCCTTCTTAACATTTATACCTATCTTCCCCAAACACTTTTCCCCATTCCTAGATTATCAGATCTCTCATAAGAAAAGCGTCTAGCTCACCCGGCTAGGCCTTTTTTCTTTTTCCATACTTTTGCTATAATAGAGTCATACCGTTTGAAAGGAACTCATAAAATGACTATAAATCAGCAACTTCTTTGCTACAAACGTTTACCAAACTGGACAGCTACAACACTTCCAGAAATGGTGACGCAAAAACACAATACTAAGGTAGGAACTTGGGCTAAATTGACCATTCTATCAGGATCTCTCCGCTTCTACGAATTAGATGAACAAGGACAGGTTACTGCAGAGCACCTTTTTACCCCCGAGACAGAGATTCCTTTTGTTGAACCACAAGCTTGGCATCGCATCGCTGCTGCATCAGATGATTTGGAATGCTATCTTTCTTTTTACTGTAAACCTGAGGACTACATGGCTAAAAAGTATGACACTAAGGCTCACTCCGAGGTTCTTGAAGCAGTCCAATCTGGCTATATCAAACCTGGTCGCACCCTCGACCTAGGCTGTGGTCACGGCCGTAACGCTCTTTATTTGGCATCTCTTGGGCATGATGTTACAGCCGTTGATGTTAATAACGAAGCTACACAACGCATCCAAATGATTGCAGATGAGGAAAATTACAATGTTAGAGCTGGCTACTACGATATCAATGCTGCTGCTCTTCCTGAGTCTGAGACCTTTGATTTCATCCTCTCAACAGTCGTCTTTATGTTCCTTGATCCCGATCAAATTCCGGCTATTATCAAGAATATGCAAGAGCGTACTGTTGTCGGTGGCTACAACCTAATTGTTTGTGCCATGGACACTGAGGAGCACCCTTGTACCATGCCTTTCCCATTTACTTTTGAAGAGGGTGAGTTGAAGAACTACTATAGAGACTGGGAGTTAGTCAAGTATAACGAAAATCTTGGTCACCTTCACCGTTTGGATGAATATGGCAATCCCATCGCCCTTCAATTTGCAACCATGTTAGCTAAGAAGGTTAAATAAGAGCGAATGACTGTAGAAGAGCTGATTACAGTTTGACTTGTCTTCAAATTAAAAACTAGGATTCCAGTTGGAATCCTAGTTTTTAATTGTTTACAATATCTGCATATCCTGATTTAAGGTCAGCATTTTCCGTTTCTTTGACATAATAGACACCACCATTGGTAGTTGGTGAATAAAGAACAAAGGGAGTCCCATCTTTTTTAATGGTAAAGAAATAACGGTGAACAGAGACATTTTCCCATCTCTCGTAAACCGAAACAATGGTATACTCCGAATTACTATTACCATTTGCAGCATAAGTAGCATCCACAGTCTGGTTATGGTCCGACATCCAACGGATAGGCAAGGAAGAAGCTTCATTGGTAATTTCTTTGTATCCAGGCTGATTCATCTGATTGCCCCAAGAAACCATCAAACTAGCAAGGCGACTAGCTTTGTCATTGGTCCAACGTGGATTTTCAGTATAGGCTTCCTTGGCATGGTTAGCGTCAGGTGTATCAATGCTTGCACTGCTAGATTCACTTGTCTTCGTATTTTCGGTCGATGACGTACTTGGCTTTGCACTAGCCTTATCTGTCGATGAGAATATCGAGCTAGCCACTGTGGCAGACGACTTAGTCTGTTTGACGTTCTTCATTGAACTAGAGACTAGAGTCAAGCCAATGCCAACGACGATCGCTACTAGAGCCCCCAGAAGAATATAGATATAATTATAATTTTTCGAGATTCCAATAAGGCCAGACTGATAGGCTAATTGTAGTTCATCAGGTTTCGGTTTACGCCCTTGAACTTGCTCAAAACGACTTATCCATTCTGCTTCTGATAGCTTTCGCATAATTTTCCTCTTCTCTTTATCAATTATCTTCCATCCTATCATAGAACAGGGATGATGACAATAGTAGAGAGAACTTGAGGCTTACCTTCAACCTATTATCTATCCTTTATTTTCAAAATGACGACGAACAAGTCGATTATAGGAGGGTTGTTTCTCCAAAAGTTGAAATGCCAAGTTCAATCGTCATAAATCTTTTCTCCAGTGATTCTTTTATTTTTTATGAGAACAACACTACCACTAATTAGTAGTAATTACAAATAAAAAAACCTAAGACTCTATTTTCCAAGAAAAACTAATAGGGTTAGGCAGAAAAGTAAAACTAAAACACCCACAACTAGTAGGAGACTAATCTTATAGCCTAGGGGATTTTTGGGATTTAAACTAGTTCCAACGCCATACCTACGGAGGACAAATAAGGGTTCTGAGGGAGATTGCTTAAGGTTGTAGCCTAAGAGATACCTTAAGTAAAATAAAAAGAAGACACTCATCCCTGGAAAAATGACAAGTGGAAGAATAATTCCCTGTGACCACCAAATCATGATTATAAGAATGATTTGTATCAACAAGAGAACCCAAAACATGTAATAAATGTATGATTGCTTTTTCATTAATATGTACCTCTCAATCTAAGATAAGTATACTCCTCCTAGCTTCCCTTATCAAACCCATAACTCGCCTGACACCTTATTTTCTGCTACAATAGAAAGGAAAGATTCAAAAAAGGAAACTGTACACATGAAATTAATTTCTTGGAATATTGATTCACTAAATGCCGCCCTTACTAGTGATTCTGCACGCGCTCAATTATCACGCGCTGTTATCGACACCTTGGTCGCTGAAAATGCAGACATCATTGCTATTCAAGAGACAAAACTGTCTGCTAAAGGTCCGACTAAAAAGCATTTGCAAATCTTGGAAGACTACTTCCCTGACTATGACAATACTTGGCGTTCATCTGTTGAACCTGCCCGTAAAGGTTATGCTGGAACCATGTTCTTGTATAAAAAAGAACTGAATCCAGTCATTACCTATCCTGAAATCGGAGCACCTTCAACCATGGACTGTGAAGGGCGTATCATCACTCTCGAATTTGACAATTTCTTTGTGACACAGGTCTACACACCAAATGCTGGTGATGGCCTCAAACGTCTGCTTGAACGTCAAATCTGGGATGAAAAATATGCGGATTACCTAGCTGAATTGGACGCTCAGAAACCAGTGCTTGCGACTGGTGACTACAATGTTGCCCACAAGGAAATCGACTTGGCTAATCCTTCAAGTAATCGCCGTTCACCAGGCTTCACAGATGAAGAACGTGCTGGTTTCACTAACCTCCTTGCCAAAGGTTTCACAGATACCTACCGTCACCTCAATGGCGATGTTACAGGTGCCTATACATGGTGGGCCCAACGTAGCAAAACATCTAAAATCAATAATACAGGCTGGAGAATTGACTACTGGTTGACTTCAAATCGTATTGCCGATAAGGTCACAAAATCAGATATGATTGACTCTGGTGATCGCCAAGATCACACACCTATTGTCTTAGAGATTGACTTATAAAACAACTCTAGACCTAAATCCCTAAAAAGAGTAGAACTACTACTCTTTTACTTTGCCCAACTAAGGAGAAATAATGAAAAATAAACTTAACCCTACACAAAAGCTTGTTCTCTCAGCTATTATCATGGCCCTATATATCGCTATCCTCTTTGTCTCTCAAGCTATTTCCTTTGGTGCTGTTCAGATGCGTCTGGCTACGGCTTTATATGGATTAACCTATATCTTCCCATTTTTGGTTGTCCCACTCAGTCTCGCCAATGCTATTGCTAACTCTTTTGGTGGCCTGGGATTGATTGATGTTGTCGGTGGATTCTGTGCCAGCTTTCTGGCAACTGGTAGCATCTACCTCATCCGCAAAGCCAAGTTGTCAAGCTGGTTTATCGTACTCCCAATCCTACTCGTTCCATCCTTAGTGGTACCTATCTGGCTTAGCGCCTTACTTAAACTTCCTTATCTTGCTCTCGTTTTCAATTTGCTATTAGGACAATTAGTACCTTCAATCTTGGGAGCCGTCCTTGTAAGAGAGTTGTCCAAACGTGGATACAAAGACTGACAGACAAAAGTATCTCTGCAAATTGCAGAGATACTTTTTTAGTAATGATATGCTTTTTCGTAAGCTTCTTTTGGTGTCAGTTTGTCTCCAAAAATAAGTAAACGGTAGTCAACATTAGTAGGATCTTTTTGATAGTCATCAACCCAATCTTGATTCATTTCGAGATAAAGATTATAAGTTCCCAACTCAGTCGAAACAGTACCTATCTTGTAAAAATCTTTATAACGCTTTTGGTTATCCGTTTTTTTCAATTTTTCATATCGATAATAGGTTCTGGCAAAGTCCATGAATTGGAATTCTTTCTTATCTTTGCCAGAGCCCGTTGTTACTTCAATGGTACCTTTGTTATTTGTTAGGTGTAAATCATAAACATAGTCACCATGATTATCTTCATAGAAAATACCTGAGGTGTTATCCTCCTCATCATATAAGGTCTCAATATTTGCATACTTAGCAGCCTGCCAAGCAACAGGGACTCCTTCATATTCACCATCAATCTGTAAACCTAAAAGTGACCAATAATGACCGATATAGAAGGTATTAGACTTATTACGATCTGTCACCAGTTCACCTACCATCTTAAGGTTTTCAGCACCTAGACGATAAGGGTTAGATAGGTAACCAAAGACTGGGAAGAAATAAATGATGACTGTAAAGGTCAAGAGGGTCTTCATATTAATCTTATTGATTGCCCAGAAGAAATAAGCAGCTGAGAACAAGAGAGCGTAAGCAGCCCCGTAGCTAAACTTATGCGCGTGAGCAATCAAGAGCAGAATGAAGAAAATAGGTTGGATAGGACGAATCTTGTGATAGATGATAGAGAAAACGTCCTCCTTGTCTTCCTCAGATTTGAAAATCAAAGACAAGACAATGGTCAAGAGTACAAAGAAGGCACCAAAGCCGAAACCAACATCATTTGGACGGAAGAAATAAGCCAAGATGGACATATCCATCACCAAAAGCCAGACAGCTGCAAATTTAACCATGTTGTTACCAAATTTTGCAGCCGTTTGACTAGGTGCCTTCAAAGGTACCTCAAAGGCTTGAGCAAGTGCTCTTTCTTTGGCTTGACGTTCAGCCTCTATTCCAGCTTTCATTTCCTTAGTACGGCGTTCCTTTTGGAACAAATGGGCAACCTTAGTCGGTTCATCTTGCCTTGACTTAGTGATACTCAAGAAAAGCAAGTACTGCATGGCGAAAATGAGAGCTGTGTTTCCACCGTATTCTAGGAAAGAACCATTCCAAATACTAGAAACAACTGCAAAAACAATGTAACCTCCAAGTGAGATCAAAACCGTCAAGAGCAAATGAATCCAACGATAGCGGTAAGTGTATTTATCGGTTGTATCTCGTCTCAAAAAGGTGTCACGTGGGTAAAGATACCAGATAACGAAGATAAGTTCAATGGCCTGAACTGCTGTTAGAAAACCAACATAGTTGAAGCCAAAAAGAGCTGCTACCACATTGATGAGATAGGAAATAATAGCCAAAACTCGCAGACTGGTGCGCTTAGACAAAAGTCCAATACTCATCAGGGTAATAGTTGAGAAGGCGGAAAAACCAGCGCCCATCTTATTATCAAAGATAAACACATTGACAAAGGCAAAAATCAAGATTCCTAAAAGAGTTAAGACTTGTTTTTGCATTTCTTTTTTCTTTTCTTTCATATTTTCCCTCCTTATGGAAATGATAACGCTTCCGTATTCCTATTTTAACACAATTATACTATTTTTGTCAGATTTGAAAAGACATTCGGATAAACGAATGCCTTTTTCATTAATTATCCATTGCTTCAATCTTAAGGAAAACAAAATCTCCATCAAAGCGTTGAATATACTTTTGAAAGCCTAATAAACTAAAGGTTTCAATCTCATAACGGACCTGATCAACACCATCACTAGTGCTTTCCTCTAGCAATTTCAGTTTTGGAATATCAGACTCCAAGACATCACGGTAGAGACCTTTATACTCAAAGGTAATTCGAGCCCATTCGTTACCAGAAAGCATTGAGAAAGCTTGGTAGCGCACCTGCTCATCTGTAATGAGACGGGCTTGTTGTTCTGGACTGAGCGTGAAGGCGACGTCATTTTCAGATTTATGAATGGTCTGAAAACGATCGACACGGAAATAACGAATTTCAGAGAACTTGTAATCACAACTATAGTTCTCATCCAATTTGTAAGAAATACAGTAGAAATAGTGGTTGTCAAAAATGACTGAAATTGGAAAAACCTTATATTCCTCCACTTTTTCCCCTGGCTTACGGTAACTAAAAGACAAAGGACGTTGGTCCACAATGGCATCGAAAATGGCTGAAATAGCTGGTAAGAGTGACTTATCTTGATCCTGATAAATCTTAAGTCCTTGATAACTATCTAGTTCTAGCTCAGTCAATCGCTTGATACGTCTGCGCTCCTTGTCGTCTACAGCCCTCTCAACAAAGATGTTGATAATTTCTGCTACTTCATCCTTTCGAAGGGCACGACTCTCTAAAAGAATCTTAGATAGGATAACTGCCTGATTGTATTTAAGGTTACCATAGCCCTGTTCATACTGGGCATGATAGGAACCGTATTTTCTAGAATACTTAACCTTCATATTTGGACGTAACTCAGTCAAATTTTCCTTGAGTTCACTCACGTCCTCTTTAAGGGTACGCTCACTTATGCCAAAGCGAGCTAGGTAGTCCGTTTTTGAAATGTCATTTCCCTTTTCCAATTCGGACATAAAATACAAGAGACGTTTGGTTTTTGATGCTGTCATTATAAAATCCCCCTTTATAATCAAACCTCTTATTACTAAAAAATTGCTGTCTAGTTATTCATTATCATAGATAGTCATCCCTAGTAGCGACGAGCCACAGAATTATAGCTCAAATAATAGTCCTTTTTCTTTTCGTTATACTCAAAAGATAGTCTTAACAATTGTGCTTTCTCAATAGGACTATTCTGATCAGTGTAATCAAGATCAACTGACTTATGTATGATTCCTGATGAATGAACATTGATACTTCTCCAGGCCCTTTTTGCCTGAGAATGTTCCCTCACTACCTCAGACAAAGGTGTTGCTGGACCAAGATAATCTTGGTCTTTAGTGCGTAACCGGTTAAGCTGTTCTTCCGACCAATTACTACTATAATTATCAACTACCGTAACGCCATCAAGGGGATAAGTCGCTATTCCACCATCATAGACAAAGCGTCTCTTTTCGTCCTTCACAAAAGAGAGATTAATATACTCATTGCCATCTCCACGGTCATACCTCACCTTGAGACCACTAAACTCCATCTCGACATAATTACCCTTACCATGACTTTTAATAATCGAACGTAAGGTATCAGCCTTGGGTTTCAGATTTTTAAAATCTTCTTCCGTCCAGTTATAAATCGCAGACTCATCTTCGTAGTCTTTGGGATCATCGCTATCAGGTTTATCCTCATCAAGATCTGACTGAGATACCTGCTGAATCAACCTGTATTTTTTCATAGCCCCTCGATAGACAGAACCACCTAAAGTGGCAAAGAAGGATAGTCCAATCAAGCCAACCACGATTGCGGTGAAGAGAAATCTACCTAGCTTCTGTCCCATTCTAAAGAGAATGATAGCAAGGACAAAACATGCCACAATTACAGCCAGATACACAATTATCGGCTTATACTTCCAAGATAAGAAGACCGATTCCCAGCTCACACTTAAGAGTATCAGTGGTAGAACAAGAGTCAAAAAGAAATGCCGCTTCTCAGCTTTTTCCTCCTGAAAAGCAGATTCAAACTCTGGCCCTTTATTACTAAAAGCCGACTCAAAAGCCTGATCACCATTCTTTAGATGATCATCACTTAAATAATGTTTACTCTCTTTATTAAACCTCTACTCCTCTAAATATTCTATATAACAATTTCCCAGTTTTTTCTATTGTAACAAATGAAAGCGTCATTTTCTACAAATATACTAAAAAAGCAACCTATCTTAGGTTGCTTAAAGGTTTAACATTAGTCATTCTCAATCTTTTCAGCTTCTGTACTGAATTTTTGTGCAATGGCTTCAAGAGCTAATTCGTCTGTATCTGGAAGAGTGATGGCATCATCAGAAATCTCATCAATATTTGCATAAAATTCAATATGATTCTTCAGATTTTGGAGATGAATTGGTGCATCACCACCGTATTCGCCATCAAGGTTAATCATCATACGATCATCACTTAGAGGCTCAATATACAGCGAGCTCGTTTTGATATAGGAAATTCTCTTGTCATAGATGTGTTTACCACCTTGGAGAATTTGACGAATGAGGTCAACCAATTCAAAGAGGTTAGCTGTCTTAACCATGATTAGAGTAAATTTACCATCATCCAGTTTAGCATCTGGGGCAATCGTTTCAAAGCCACCAACTGAATTGGTCAAGGCAACGAAAATCATGGAAAGACCACCTTCAAAGACACCCTCATCATGCGTAATACGAACAGGAACCTTCTTAACTTGTGGTAGCAACTCTGCCCCCTTAACAAGGTAGGCCAAATAACCAAGTACTGTCTTTAAGCGACTAGGTACACTATAGGTTAGTTCCGTAAAGGAACCAGCAGCCGCAATATTGATGAAGTATTTGTCATCATAGGCACGGCCAATATCCATCTGAAGGGTCTGATTTTTAGCGATAACCTTGGCTGCTTCAACAGGATTTCCTCTTGGAATCTTCAAGGCGCGTGCAAAGTCATTTGTCGTTCCCGTTGGAATAACCGCCATTTGTGGGCGTTTTTTAAGCGGGGCAACCCCAGAAACAACCTCATTGATTGTACCATCGCCACCAGCAGCAATAACTAAGTCAAAGCCTGCTTTGGCCGCACGAGTGGCCTCATTTTTTGCTGAGTTCTCATCTGGTGTTGTTTGAAAGGCTGACGCTTCAAAGCCAGCACCTTCCAGAATATCCAAGACCTCGGCAACATTTTTTTTCATAATTTCTTGTCCAGATGTTGGATTATAAATTAAGCGGGCACGTTTTTGTTTCATATTGAACTCCTATAAATCCAGCAACCAAGCCTCATCTTTTACTTCAATTCCTAGGCTTTGTGCTTTTTCCAACTTACTTCCGGCATCACTACCAGCAACTACTAAATCTGTTTTCTTAGAGACAGAACCTGTCACCTTAGCACCCAGAGCTTCTAGTTTTGCCTTTGCTTCACTACGTTTAAGATGCTCCAATTTTCCTGTCAAAACAACTGTCTTACCAGATAAGATAGCATCATCTGCCACCTTTTGTCCAAGATAGGACAAATTAACGCCATAGGATTCCAGTTCTTTCATAAGAACTTGAGCCTCCTCCTTAGCAAAATAGCGCTGGATGGACTTGGCAATAACCTCTCCTAAACCATCTACAGCAGCAATAGCCTCGACATCTGCACTGGCTAACTCTTGTAAACTGCCAAAAGCTTCTAGCAACTGCTTACTAACTTTGGCGCCAACATGACGAATACCCAAGCCATAGAGCAATTTCTCTGCAGAATTTTCTTTTGATGCTTGAATGGCTGCGTAAAGTTTTTCAGCCGACTTTTCTTTGAAACCTTCCAATTGAAGGAAATCCTGACTGTTCAAGCCATAGATATCAGCCACATCTTTAACCAATTCAGCTTTAAAGAGCTTTTCAACCACTGAAGGTCCCATACCTGCGATGTTCATGGCATCTCGAGAGGCAAAATGAATCAGGCCTTCCTTAATCTGAGCAGGGCAAGAAGGATTGATACAACGTAGGGCAACTTCATCTTCAAAATGTAAAAGACCACTGCCACAAGATGGACATTGAGTCGGTACTTCCATCGGCTCCTGTGTCGTACGCTTACTCTCTACTACACGAAGTACAGCAGGGATAATATCACCAGCTTTGTAGACAATTACGGTATCACCGATACGAATGTCTTTTTCGGCAATGTAATCTACATTATGAAGGGTGGCCCGACTAACCGTTGTCCCCGCTAATTGCACTGGAGTCAAATTAGCAGTCGGAGTTACTACACCTGTACGACCTACCTGCCAGTCAACTGATAGAAGCTCTGCTTCCTTTTCCTCAGCCGGGAATTTATAAGCAATGGCCCAACGTGGCGCCTTAACTGTAAAACCGAGTTCTTCTTGCATAGCCAAACTATTGACTTTGATGACAACACCATCAATGTCATAGGCCAAGTGATCACGATCTTCTCCAACAGCTTGAATAAAGTCCCAAATCTCATCCATCGATGATGTGACAATGCGTCGTGGATTAACAGAGAAACCGAGTTCTGCCACTTCATTTAAGACATCATTTTGTGTTAGACGCTCCGTTGGACTAGCTTCCTGATAAAGGAAAGTCGCCAAACGACGCTCTGCAACCACTTTGGTATCTAATTGACGAAGAGTTCCTGCTGCAGCATTACGTGGATTGGCAAATTCGGCCTCACCATTTTCCTGGCGTTGGATGTTGATGCGTTCAAACTCAGTCCGTGGCAGGTAACACTCCCCACGCACCGTAATATTAAGAGGTTGGTCCAACTTCAGAGGAATATCTGAGATACGCTTGACATTTTCAGTGATATTCTCACCTACAGAACCATCACCACGTGTCGCACCTACCTGAAGAATACCATCCACATAGGACAACGAGATAGAAAGCCCATCGATTTTGAGTTCAGCCATATAATCAGCATTAGGGAATTCGTCCTTAACCCTCTTATCAAAGGCATCTAGCTCTTCTCGAGAAAAAGCATCCTGCAAACTATAAAGCGGATACTCATGTTGATATTTTTCAAAACCATCAAGTACCAGCCCTCCCACACGATGTGTTGGACTATCTGCTTGAACAAGTTCTGGATATTCAGCCTCCAAAGCTACAAGCTCACGATAAAGCTTATCATACTCGGCATCTGACACTGATGGATTATCTTCCGTATAATACTCTTTTGCATACTGGTTAAGTTTAACAACCAGCTCTTTCATTCGTTTTTCCATAGGAACATTTTAACATAAAAGCAGAAAAAAACGCCTTTACAGACGTTAATTTAGGAAACAAAATCAATAACTTTGGCCAATTTCTTAATAAGAATTGCACCAACTAAGAGAGAAGCCAATTCTCCCATAGCAACAGTGAACCAAGTTGCCCAAAATGGTGCCTGAGTAACCAAGGTCAACTCAGCTGCAATTGTCACCATGAAGAATGAGAAGTAAAAGGCAAAGTAAACATGAGCCTTGTCAAAAAGTCCACCTAAAATATCTTGGTTCTTAAATCGGTCGAAGAAATAAACACCTGAACCGACAAAGACCAGTGTCGAGAGACTTCCGACAACCACATCAATCATGTTAAAGCTAAAGAAATTAGCAATCACACAGCCCAAAGTCACGGCAATGATATACTTGCGATTATAAAATCCTAACAGATTGAACATTTCTGCAATCCGGAACTGGTAGGGACCATACGAAATTAAGTTAAAAGGTGGCACAACAGTCAAGACTACATAAAGAGGTGGCACAACAGTCAAGACTACATAAAGAGCTGCCACAATAGCAATATGTGTTAAATCACGAACAGTTTGTTTTTTCATTTTTCCTCCATAATCATTTTCTTTTTATTATCTACAAAGGATAATATTCCCGTCAAAAGAGCCTGGATCTCACCAAGCTCTCTTTATAATCTAGGAATCATCCTCATCTTTTTTGTGTTTTTTGCTGTCACTACCATCTCCAGAAAAGCTCTGAATAATAGTAATCACATCTCCTCTTCTACTTTTCAGTTCACCTTGTCTAAGCTCTTGATAGGTCGCATTAAAGACGGCCCCCAAAATCAAAATCCTGGCCAAGAAGATGAACCAAAGCATGAAGACGAAAATCATAATGGATCCAAATAACTTGATATCAACTAATCGACTCAAGGTACGAATCACATAAGTTCCAAACAAGTTGCTTAAATAGCCAATCACCAAAGTCGTAAAGATAGTCCCTGGCATGATGTAGCGGATTTTTCGAATCTTCACATTTGGAAGTACAAAATAAAGCACCATCATTCCCAGGAAGACAACTGCAATACTCAGAGGCTGGATACTATTTAAAATAAGCTGAGTCATCTTGGAACCAATAGGATAGGTCTGTGTAATAACTCTAAGGACCGACTGAATAATCGTAGACAGCATTAGTGCAAAGGTGAGCAGGAACAAGATGACCAGACTCATGAAACCACCAACAATGTGACTAATAAAGACATCACGGTGTTCTGAAGCACCATATACCTTGTTAATCGCCTTTTGAAGCGAAGACAAGGACTTAATCATGGTCCAAAATCCCGTCAAAGAGGCAACTCCCAACAACTGTCCAGAAGGTGTCGAGAAGATATCCTGAACAACGTTGGCTGCAGGTGCATAAAACTGCTTAGGAAGGTGCTCATTCATAAACTTCAAGAGATCAGTCGTATCAATATTCAGATAGGGAAAGACATTGGCCGCAATGACAATGAGCGGAAAAACCGTCAAAATGAGATAGTAAGCCACTGCGATAGTTGAAATGTCTATCTCTGCACTACGATAATGCCTAAGATAAACCTGCAATGGGCGCCACTGGAGTTTATCCAAGAGACGGGCCATTAAGCCTTGTCGTTTCATATTAGTAAGTTCTTTCTTCGCCTTGAGAAGTCAAAATTACTGGACCATCCTTAGTAATAACAAATTGGTGTTCATATTGACAAGAAAGTCCACCGTCGAGAGTTTTGTGAGCCCAACCAGTTTCAAGGTCCGTATCAATTTCCCAAGTACCAGTGTTAATCATTGGCTCGATAGTCAAAACCATTCCTTCTTTGAGACGGAGACCTCGTCCGGCTACCCCATAGTTTGGCACCATTGGCTCTTCGTGCATTGTTGGCCCAACTCCGTGTCCAACCAAATCACGAACAACACCGTAACCACGACTTTCAGCGTATTCTTGGATAGCCGCCCCGATATCACCGATACGGTTACCGACTACCGCTTGTTCAATACCAAGGTACATAGCCTCACGTGTTACTTCCATAAGTTTTTTCACTTCGTCAGATGGCGTTCCAATCGCATAAGCCCAGCATGAGTCAGCCAAACCGCCTGAATATGATTCCGTGTATTTTTTAACCTGAGCAACATTGTCAAAGTCCAATTTTGACACATCAAGGACTGACTTATCAATAGGTTCTGACAAGACCATATCAACTTTCAAGAGGTCACCATCTTTCAAAATATAGTGACGTGGAAAGGCATGTGCCACTTCGTCATTAAGGCCACAGCATGTCGCATAAGGGTAATCCATAATGCTTCCCTCAACTCCAATCTGAAGGGGAAGGACATTCTCTTCTTTACAACGACGACGCACATATTCTTCTACTTCCCACATGTCTACTCCTGGTTTCAAGAGATCACGTAGACCAATGTGAATGCTAGCAAGAAAATCCCCTGCCCTATCCATTGCTTCAATTTCACGTGCTGATTTTAATGTAATCATTGTTTTCTCCGTTTTCTTTATATCTTTATTTTTTTATAAGTTTCTAAGTTTTCTTAACCACAACAACTGATTTGCAGACGGTATGATTTCCGTGAGTAACCATAAGGTCCAGATGGGCTCTACGTCTGGTTTCAGCGATAATACTTGGTGTAATCGTCACCTTATCATCGATCTGAGCTGCCTGAAGAAAGTAAAACATCATCTCTTCAATCACAAGACCATTTTGTTCCTGCTTTTCCATGATACGATAGACAACCTCTTTAACCATCTCTGCAAGAACACCCTGAGTGAGGTTTCCAGAATTGTCAATCATAGTGGGCTCGACCTCAAAGCTGAAAGCATGCTTGTCCTGGTTTAGGTTAGCTATCATTTGATCACTAAAGGTGTGCAAGTTGCCACGATTATTGTCCTGAAGTTCTTCCAAAACCTGACGACGTGTGATAACACCTAGATAGTGTTTTTCTTCATCCACAACAGGAATGATATCAAAGTCCTCAAAAATCATCTTTTGGGCCACAGTTGCCAGACTAGTCTCAAGTCGTGTCACCGTCGGCTTGGTCATTATTGCCTTGAGCATGGTCGTCGGTTGCTGATTAGACACATCTCGCATGGTTACAATCCCAATCACCTTGTCAGCCTCAGACAGAATAGGAAAACGCACCAAGTTCGTCCGTTTCACCAAATTCTGAAAATCCCTGACTGTCATTTCTGGAGTCATGTAGTTGTAGTCTTCTCGTCTGGTATAGACTTGAGCTACAGTCTTGATGTCTGTTTTGATACGGACATTCGAAAGTGCCTGGTTAATCATGGTTGCCACGGTAAAAGTATCGTAAGTTGTTACCATGACTGGAAATTGCTTCAAACGTGAAAGCTCTTTAACCCTATCGGAAACCTGAAAGCCCCCCGTCACTAGAATAGCATTATTGTGTTCTAGGGCAAGCAATTGAATATCCTCACGGTCCCCAACAATAAGAAGATCTCCTTTGGTTAGATAACGGGTGATATTCTCAATAGTCATGGCTCCGATATAGAACTTACTGAAGACACGTTCCAGACCTTCATGACCAGATATAACCTCAGACTCTGTAATCTCCGCAATCTCCGCAAAGGTCAGCCTATCAAGGCGAACCTGGACTTTCTTTTCAATTCGAACCGTCCCACTCCGAGGACGTGTCTCAACCAACCCTCGATTTTCAGCTTCTTTAATGGCTCGATAGGCAGTTCCATCAGAAACCTGTAAGTGATTCGAAATACTACGCACACTAACACGCTTACCGATAGGTAAGGCCTCTAGATAATCTAGAATTTCTTGATGTTTACTCACAGTTCTCCTCCTTCTCAAAGCGGAGATAATCACGCATGGTACGGGTGTATCGGTCTGCTCCCTTAAAGCGGGACACAAGTTTAAAGCCAGACTTCTCCGCTACACGAATCGATGCCTTATTTTCCAAGTGGGCAATAAGAATAATACGATCCATTCCCACAGCTGTCAAAGCCAAATTTGACAGACAAGTAACTGCCTCTGTCATTAAGCCTCTACCCCAGTATGAGGCATTCAAAAAATAGCCAAGCTCTGCAGTCCGTTTCTGGACATCTATCTTTTCAAAACGAACGACGCCAATCATCTTTTCTAACTCTTTATCTACAATAGCCCATACACCTAGAGGCTCCTTCATAAAGTAATGAACCAAAAGGCAATCCGTTTCATGCTGGGTTTGAGTGGCAGGAAAGAAAAATTGTAGATTCTGAGGATTTGATACAATTTCGTGTAAATCAAAACGATCCAAAAAGATGAGTGGTCTAAAAGAAAGGCGCTCCGACTCAAAGAAGGCAAAAGCACCCAGACTAGTCCAAATATCCATGATAGTATTATAACACAGTTTTAGAAATGGAAAAAGGCTCAACCACTAGGGGTTGAACCTTAGACTTAATCTTCAATCAAACGAATATCTGCACCAAGGTCAGAAAGTTTCTCAATGATATTTGAATACCCACGAAGGATAAACTCAATATTGGTAATTTCAGTTTGACCTTCTGCCATAAGACCTGCCGTAACAAGCGCAGCACCTGCACGCAAATCACTGGCTTTTACTGGCGCACCTGAGAGTTGCGTTGGACCACTGTAAACAATTTGTCCACCGAGTACCTGAATATCAGCACCCATACGAGCCAATTCAGGAACGTGGTTCACACGCTTCTCATAAATCGTATCAATAATTTTTCCTCGACCACTTGCTTTCAGTAACAAAGGTGTCATCGGTTGTTGTAAATCCGTCGCAAAACCTGGATAAGGCGATGTCTTAATGTCAATAGGTTTTAAATCACCTTGCTCTTCAACAAAGATGGCATCTTCTTCAACTGTCATACGAACACCCATTGCTTCAAGTTTAGCAATAAAACTCTCAAGGTGTTCATAAAGAACATTTTTAACCTTAATTCCCTTACCGATAGCCGCGGCCATAGCAATGTAGGAACCCGCTTCAATACGGTCTGGAATAACCTGATGACGAGTGCCATGTAAGCTCTCTACACCTTCAATCGTGATGACTTCTGTACCAGCACCACGAACACGTGCGCCCATATTGTTAAGAAGAGTTGCTACATCAATAATCTCAGGTTCACGCGCCGCATTCTCAATGACCGTACGACCGTCAGCTTTAGCCGCTGCCAACATGGTATTAATCGTCGCTCCAACACTGACCGTATCCATGTAGATATGAGCACCCTTAATGCGTTGACCAGCATCAGTCGCAATACGCATAGATTCGTCTTCATAGGAAATGCTAGCACCCATCGCTTCAAAAGCCTTAAGGTGAAGGTCAATAGGACGTGGTCCCAAATCACAACCACCAGGCAAGCCTACTGTTGCTTGACCGTAACGTCCAAGCAAGCTACCGTAGAAATAGTAAGAAGCACGAAGACTGTTAATCTTACCAAATGGCATTGGCATATCCTTAACGCCTCGTGGATCAATTTCGAGTGTTTCGCCATCACGCTTAACAGAACCACCCATTACTTCTATAATTTCAATTAAGTTATCGACGTCGCTGATTGCTGGTACCCCGTCAAGAGTAACCACTCCATCAGATAAAATGATGGCCGGAATCAATGCAACAACTGAATTTTTAGCCCCTGATACTGTAACTTCTCCCTGAAGTTTCTTACCACCGTTGATGATAATTTTACGCATACTGTTCAATCTTTCTTATACTGGAATATTAGCTTTTACATTCTACCATAGATTGAGGTGCATGACAAATTAAGAACTCTTACAATTATCGGACAGTTTCACTTGACCATTTAAACCAGCCCTTAAAACGGATGGCCCCGTCTTTATCTGTTCGTAAAACCTTAATATGACGTTGCTTAAAACGTTCTAATGTTTCATCATTCGGATGTTTATAACGATTGTTCTCACCAGCTGAAACAAGGGCAAGGGAGGGATGCAACTGATCCAAAAACGCTTCAGACGAAGAACCCTTTGAACCGTGGTGTCCAGCCTTGAGGATACTTGCCTTTAAATTGGGATAACTGGCCATCAGTTCCTCCTCACCTTCTTTTTCCAAATCACCCGTAAACAAAAAAATGCTTCCTAATAGTTTTCCGTAAAGAACTATCGAATCATTGTTACCACCATCACCAACTTTATTTGGATAAAGAACCTGTAGCTTACTTCCCATCATGGGTAAGTTGTCTCCAGCCTTTAGAGTGCGAACTGGGCATTTTAAAGTCCTAAGTCGTTTCACAAAACTAGGCTTAGTCAAAGCCCCCTGACTGACACAGATTTCCTTAATCTTAAACCGCTTGGCCACTTCTTCCAAATCACCAATATGGTCTGTATCCGTATGAGTCAGGACCAGATGATCAATGTGGGACACTCCCCTAGCCTGTAGATAGGGAATCAAGGTTTTCTCCGCATTGCTCGTCTGACTAGCCTCTTGCCATTTTTCCTTTGAACCGAAAGTCACCTTGCCACCCACATCAATTAGGATGGTATCGCCTTTCATACTCCTCAGAAAAATACTATCTCCCTGACCAACGTCAACCATAGTCACCTCATTGGTTAAAGGATGTTTGACCCAGACCATCAAAAGACCAAAAATCATCAAAAGGCAAATCCTAAACTGAGGCTTTTTCCAAAAATCAAAGAGCATAACCAATACAGCTATCATCAAGCTAAACTGTAACAAACTAGGTTTCCCTAAAATTAAAGGCTGGCCTATCCAGGATTGTATCCAAGTCAAAAAGGTCTCCATCCATTCAAAAAGTGGGTTGATTTGAGAAAAGATTACCAACCCCGAAAGGGCAAAGAAGACCGTCAAGACAGGCAAGAGAAAGCTATCAAATACTATCGAAAATATCGCCGTCAGAATTAAACTCACCGGTTGAAAGGTCCCATAATAGTAAGTTAGAAAGGGCAAAATCCCAAGACTTAACACTAAGCTTGTACAGATTGACTTTTTAAGTGATGACATCTCCTCAAAATCAAACAAACATAACAAGAAGGCATAGGAGCAACTTAAAACACCTCCCACTGTTAAAAGAAAATGAGGTAAAAAGAGAAACAATAGAAGCAAGGTTATTCCCATATTATCCAGTTTTTTAATACCAAACTCCGCTAACAAACTTTGAATCAGGGAACGTAGGACTGAAGCCGTCCATCCTGTCATTAAGGCATAGCATAAGGAAAAAGGCAGCAAGATAATAAATAGATAATCTTTAGGAAGGCCCAAGCGTAGGAGTCCGTAGCGAAACCATCCCAGAAAAAAGCCCACCTGCATTCCCGAAAGTGCGAATAGATGAATAATCCCTAAACTCGTGTAAAGCTGACTCTGCTCATCGAACTCCTTATCCAAATACCCAAAGAGTAGGCCTGTCATGTAGTGTCTCATCGGATTAGGAAAGTGCGTCTGAATATGAACCAAAGCCCTCCTCCTCAGTTGATGAAAAAAAGCTAGGGGAGATAGAGATTTTTTAGGTACCACATGGTCCAAGCGCTCAATCTGAGCCATTCGGTAAATACCTTGACTGGCTAGATAAGACTGATAATTAAACCCTTGAAAATTACGTTGACCAGTTGCTGGGGATAATTTTATTTTCCCTTTTAATACCATCGTTTGACTAGCAGTCTTAAAAAAATGCTGCTCCTTCTCAGATTTGAGTCGGTAAAAGACCTGATAGGTTTGTCCCTTTGCCTTTCCAATAGCTGATAATTGCTCACCATTAACCGACAGCGTATCAGCAACCAGAGTCACCTGATTGATTTCAACAGGAGCTTGTTTATCTTGTATGCTAGCTCTATGATGCAAGAATAAAAAGTAGACCAAAAAGAAACTACCTACAAGTCCCACCAACTTTAGGGCTGCCTTATTCTTCCAATGATGCTTCAAAAAACAGACCATCAGAAAGACAAAAGTCCCAATAGCATAGAAATTAGATACAAAAATCGTAAAATAAAGGACAGCTATTAAGAGTGCTAGGGAAAAGAGATTGATTGGCGCTTTTTTAAGCCACATATATGGACTCTCTGATTTTATCTAACGTTTTATCACCAATTCCTGAAACATTTTTCAGGTCATCTACAGACTGAAAGCCGCCATGACTTTCACGATATGCTATGATATCCTCTGCTCGCTTAGCTCCAATTCCAGAAATGGTTTGCAATTCCTCTGCAGTCGCTGTATTTAAGTTAATTTTCCCATCCTTAGCATTAGTTTGTCCTCCTTTGTCAGAAACCTGACTAGTTCCTGATTGACCAAGGACAGAAAGGTTTTCATCCTTAGTTGCCACATAGATAACCTCTTCGTCTGACAAGCTTGCGGCTAAATTAACACTCTTAGCGTCCGCATCCTCTGTCATTCCTCCTGCTTCCTGAATGGCATCTGTCACCCTAGCGCTTGCTTTTAGCGTATAGACACCTGGCTTGACCACAGCCCCCTTAACATCTACCGTTACTTTTGACTTATCTTTTTCACTTCCTTCAGTTTGTGACTCAGACGACGATTCCGTAAGTGATTTTGAGCTTTGTTTGGATGAAGAGGTAGACAAGGTTGTCACATCTGTATAAGACGTCTCCGCCTCCATGCTGTTGCCGGCACCACAAGTCATCCATAGAAAGAAGCAAAAAATCATCATCAGTACAGCGATGACACTCACAAACAGACGATTATCTTTGACATAGGCTAGAATCTTTTCCTTCACGCTATTCTCCTTAATTGATATATTTTCTTTCATATTCGTAAAAAACTTGAAAAATATATCAAAAAGAAAAAAAACTCCATCAGATCTATGTCTGACAGAGTTATTAGCCTATTTCTGTGTTTCTTTGGCACGGTGTTTTTCAGGATTCCAAACAAAGCTAGCTACATATGAGAAAGCCATGGTCAAAAGTACCGCAATGATAGCCACAATACCGAGAGGTACTCGGTAAATATAAGTCAAAGGATTGGGTTTCTTGCCTGTTTGATAGCTCAAAGCTTCCTCATCAAGGCGATCAAATTCAGACTGGATACGACGAGCAACCTCTTGAATATTTTCGTCATTCAAACGCTTCAAATCTGAAATATCAATAGGATTACCATAGTTCATATCCACACGTTCACCTGTCAAGAGTCCCTTGAGTTCACGAGGTCCTTGATAGACAACCGGCATAATCTTAACCTTGGCCATCTTAGCGATAACCGCAACCCCACCCTTAACATCAGATGAATGGCGGCTACCACTTGGGAACATAATCAAACTACGATTACTCTTCTTAAGCATGTTAACAGGGTACTTGATAGCTTCCTGACCAGGATTTTCACGGTCAATTGGGAAGGCTCCGCACATGCGGATCCACCAACCAAAGATACGACTCTTGAAGAGTTCTTTCTTAGCCATGAAAATAAACTGCTTAGGACGAGCTGAAAAAGCCATATAAACAGGGTCCCACCAAGTTCGGTGCGGAGCAACCAAGATATAGTTTTCGTCCTTGTTCAATAATTTATCGCGATTGTGGTAATGGGCATTCCCATTGATAATCCATAGAAGGAAGACAACAAGCCCACGTAAATAAGCGTAAAACACGTTTTTACCTCTTTTTCTACAAGTTTTTTACTATTATACCAAAAAAAGGAGTGCTTTTTCATCGAATTTCTTTGTAAAACAATTGAAAATGTTGTGGCACTTTCTAATATATTGAGCTATAATGTAACTATGAAAAAATGTATTGAGATTATAGGGAAAAACAGGAAGGCACTTAATCTATGCCTCATTATTGCTAACCTAGCCGTACTGGCTATTCTAGGCTTTGCCTTGTCACAACGCCACAGCTCTAAAGCTGAACAAGTAGCCAAGGCTGAAAAGACTGAACAAGTCGCTAATAGCACAAGCTCATCTTCAGAAAAAGCTAAAGAAGATGATAAAACACAACTCAAAAAAGGTAGTAACCATAGCATTGAAGCCTCTGACTATGCCTACGACGTTACTGCTGTTAATAACACTATCCGTGGTGTATCTCAAGATGTTGACGGTAAGGTTGTCTTTTTAACCTTCGATGACGGAATTGATCCAACACTGACCCCACAAGTCATGAGTATCTTGAAAGAATACGGTGTTCATGCCACATTCTTCCACATTGGGAATACTATTACTCAAGAAAACGCGGACATCCTCAAACGTCAAATTACAGAAGGGCACGCTATTGCTAACCATAGCCTTAGCCACAACTTTAACCTACTTTATCCTGGGCGCGTTCCAAATCAAAGTCAAATTGTTTCTGAGGTTAACCAAACCAATGCCAATTTCCAAGCTATCTTAGGCAAGGACTTCAAGACAAGAATTTTCCGTTATCCTGGTGGTCATATGTCATGGCAAGGTCTAGAAAGTACTGACCATGCTCTCGCCAATGAAGGTATCCAGTGGATTGACTGGAACATGCTCTGTGGAGATGCAGAACCACTCTCTGTTCGTCCAACCACATCTGAAAGCATGATGGCTTATATGGACGGTTCACAGAAATATTTCCCTGAAACTACTGTTAAAGTTGTACTAATGCACGATACAGCTGGTAAGGAGCTGACTGTTCAGACCCTTCCACAAATTATCGAATATTTCAAAAATCAAGGATATACCTTCGGTGTCCTAGAGTAATCACTCGCAACAGTTCCTTTGGGAGCTGTTTTTTGTTACAATAAAAACTATGACAAATCCAATTTTAAAAGATGGAGAACGCATTGACCAGCTCTTCTCCACAGATGTGAAAATCATTCAAAATAAGGAGGTCTTCAGCTACTCTATTGATAGCGTCCTCCTCTCTCGGTTTCCAAAAATTCCAAAGAAGGGATTAATCGTCGACCTCTGTTCGGGAAATGGTGCCGTTGGCCTCTTTGCCAGCACACGCACCGAGGCACCGATTACCTTGGTTGAATTGCAAGAACGTCTGGCTGATATGGCCAAGCGTTCCGTCACCCTCAACCAGCTAGAGAATCAGGTGACTGTTGTCAATGACGACCTGAAAAATTTGCTTGACCATGCGCCGCGATCTCAAGTAGACCTTATTCTTTGTAATCCTCCCTACTTTAAGGCGACAGAAACGTCTAAGAAGAATCTGTCAGAGCACTACCTCTTGGCCCGTCACGAAATCACGACTAATTTGGAAGAAATTTGCCAGGTCGCTCGTCATGCCCTCAAATCTAATGGACGCATTGCTATGGTACATCGTCCTGACCGCTTTTTGGATATCATTGACACCATGCGCCAGTACAATCTAGCACCTAAACGCATCCAGTTTATCTACCCTAAGATGGGACGTGAGGCAAATATGCTCCTGATTGAAGCCATTAAAGACGGCTCGACAGATGGACTGAAAATTCTCCCTCCCCTCTTTGTTCACAAGGAAAATGGCGACTATACCGACGAAATTTTTGAGATTTACTTTGGAAAAAAAGCTGAGAGTGAGTCCTAAACGATGGCAGAAAAGGATAGCAAGGCCTACATGTATGTGGTTGAGTGTGCTGATGGCACCCTCTATACAGGCTACACCACAGATGTCGAACGCCGCCTCAAAACTCATAATTCAGGCAAGGGTGCTAAGTATACCAGAGCTCGCCTACCAGTTAAACTCCTCTATTCAGAAGCTTTCGCCAGCAAACCAGAGGCCATGAGCGCCGAAGCACTCTTTAAGAAAAAAAGCCGAGAGAAAAAATTGGCCTATATCAAAGAACACACGGAAAAATAACCGTGTGTTTTTTGGTATAGGAAAAATCATCATGCTGTCACTTCTACTATTGCTCACCACATTACTGAAGAATTAATAATCAAATAGAAATTCTATTAGTGAATCACATATTTTAACAGGTTCTAAACCAACTGCTGACTGAAAAATCTGACCTTTTTCATTTTGCCAAACCACTATTGTATCAATTCCTGTATCTTCAATCACATAAAGATTATGTGGAATTAATGGATTTTCTCGCCATAATTCTTTAGTTATATATACAACATTTGTTCTATCATCTCCAATTAATCCTGTCAATTCATGACCATCGTAAGCCAAAATACCAAAATGTTCTAGATAATCAATGTAATCTAAAGAAAATGTTAGTTCCAGCATTTTCGACGCTTCCTTAACCTTATCTATTGATACACCTTGCCCATGAATCACTTCACTGTTATTTTTTAATATTTCAATTAAATTACTCGACATTATACAGACCCTTTATAGATTTCTCCTATGGCTTTCCAAATAGATTTTTTCTCACTCTTCCATTTATTATCTTCAAGAGATTTATGCACTCCCTTTTCTATTTTAGAATTGTGAAGTATTTTATTATTCTCTCCTAATCGATGTTGTTCTCTAGTTAATATCGCTAAAGGTGAATTTGTACTTTGACCAATATGATGTAATTCAAACGGAGTACCAGTTTTATCTACAGGGGAAGCCCCCTTCAATATTCTCTCAAGATTAGTTACCGTTTTTCCACCTAACTTACTCTTAATTGTTAAATCTATCGGTTGTGCAAGTATAATTCGACCGTTAATCACCTGTACTTTTAATCCTGCTGCTTCGTAAAGTTTATATTCATCCATGCTGGATATATTTTTGATTACTTCCAAAGGCCAGTTAGTTTTTTTCTGAATAATTGCAGCCTCATTCATAGTTAGACCTTTTAGTGTTGCACCTTTTAAAACTTTAAATTTGCTGAAGCCACCACCGACACTACCTGCAATAGCACCCCATTTGAACCCCTCACTACCTTCACTAGCTGCTGCTTTAAGCGCCTTTGCACTATCGTTTGTTTTTACAGCTTCAATCACACCTGCAGTTAATGCGGACATCGTACCAGTAGATAGAGCCGAAACTGCTCCTGTCTTAGCAGCTGTCATTAAAATAACACTTATCGCAGGTGCTGTTCCCGCGGTCAGAGATGATACGGTAATACATGTAATTATTACGCCAGAACCCACAGCCACATTTTTTAAAGCTTTATCGTAAGTATCATCATACTTTTCAAATTCTTTGACCTTGGTTGAATTTACTTTTTTATCATAAGTAAAGACATATTTTTTTCCACCAAATTCCTTATCCAACTCTTCAGAGGTGTATCCAAAGTAAATATTCTTTTTTGAATTATATTCTAAATCTTCTACATACTCTTCAGAGACATAAGTCGAATTTACATTTTCAATAAAGTAATCATCTCCCAGCTCTTTTACAAGCTCATTATACAATCGACTTTCTTGAGTTTCTGAAGAATTTTCTGCAAAAATCATCCTATTTTTCTTTTGTTCACTATAAAAAAGACTAAATGTGGTTGATCCTATAGCAAAAAGTAAGATAAATACCCCAACAATTGATAGAATTTTTTTCATAAATGACTCCTAGTATCTAAGAATGTTTTTTCTCATTAACATATATAATTTTAGTTACTGATTCAGAGGTCGCTTCGTTACTAAAAGTAATAGTATATTTACCGTTTTTAGTATACTTTTTACCATCGTAAGCAGGTTCAACACCTTTTGAATCCCATTCACCATCATTCCAAATTTCTCGTCTCACCTCTGCTTTTAATGTTTTTGAGTTTGCTAAATCTATTCTAAAACCATCATTCGCTATAGCATTATTAGATAACTCTGAGTTTGACTTTAAATCAAACAAATATCCCATTGCTTTCGCGTTTAATACTTTAAATTTGAAGCTCATCCGATATCTCTCTGAGTCCCAAGTAATGACTTTTTTAAAAACTTTCATCCCATCTTTTTTGATTCTATAATCTAGGGCAATTTCATACGTTCCTTCCTCGTTCAAAGTAACGGACATATTCTTAGCATTCTTTGATTTACCAGTTAAAAAATCCGTATATATTTTAGGAGATTCAGAATTATTGTTTGTCGCAGTATATTTTATAATCAATGCACCTTTTCCAAAATTTGTTTTCTCAGTTTCAAATAATACATCTTGTCCCTTCTTATCCTCAATAATATGCATTTCTTTTTTATTTAACTTATCAATATTTTGTAACAAATTAAATTTCAGAACAAGATTATCTCCCGTAGTCTTATAAAAAACCGGTATATCACCATCTGTTTTACTAGAGAACCCAGAGACTTCAAACTTACCTAAATTCCAACCATAGTGTAAGTCCTTCTTATTTATTTTATTCTGTTTCTCATATCCCTCACCAGCATTAAATAATGTCAAATTTTTATTAGCTGACTGTACATCAAAATAGTATGTATCACCTAAAATTCGGTATGGTTTTAATACTAAAAACATCAAACAGACTGTTAAAAATGCTATAAACCATTTTTTCATAACTTTCAAATTCTCCTACTCTTGATAGTGCAATTATATCAAATAGAGAATAAGTTATATATAACAATCTTTAAGATTATAAAAATTTAATCAATTGGGCAAATTACAAAAAACACCCTATTTTCATAGAGCATTTTCATTGTTTATTTATCACCCTTGTTACGGATAACAAAGCCATTTTTCTTTTCACTTGAGGTACGGTGTGGGCGTTTGTTGCCACGATTTTCGAAGTCACGGCTGTTCTTCTTGGACTTGCGTTTGAAGTCACGACGGCCACCGTCTCGGTCATCGCGGTTACGGTCGCCACGGTATCCACCACGACGGTTGTTATCGCGACCACGGTTGCCACGGCCACCTTTGCCGCCTTTACCACCAAAGCCACCACCTGATGGTTTGAATGGCAATGGTTTTTCACGCGCAATTTCCACTTCTGGCATTGTCTCTGGATCTTGAACGGTCAAGCTCAAGATGTAAAGGGCCAATTCTTCAGGTGTGAATTCTTGAGCCAATTTAACCGCATCACCCTTGAACTTGTCAAAGTTGGCACGGATAGCTTCATCCGCGAAGTCACGTTCAATTTTCTTAAGGGCAACTTTCTTCTTAGCTTGGAAGGCTTCTTGAGCTGTTGGTGGCTTAAGGCCTTTCATACGTTTCTTCGTCAAGTTTTCGATGATTCCCAAGTAACCCATTTCGTTTGGAGCTACAAAAGTAATTGATTGACCTGATTGGCCTGCACGTCCTGTACGTCCAATACGGTGAACGTAGCTTTCTGGATCTTGTGGAATATCATAGTTGTAGACGTGAGTAACACCTGAAATGTCAAGACCACGCGCCGCAACGTCTGTGGCAACCAAGATATCGATTTGGTCGTTCTTGAAGTCACGGATAACACGAAGACGTTTGTTTTGGTCAAGGTCACCGTGGATACCTTCTGCACGGAAACCACGAAGTTTCAAACCACGTGTCAACTCGTCCACACGACGTTTGGTACGTCCAAAGACGATTGACAATTCAGGTTGGTCAACATCCATAAGACGAGTCATGGTATCGAACTTCTCTTGTTCCTTCACTCGGATAAAGTATTGGTCAACATTAACATTGGTCAATTCTTTAGCCTTGATTTTCACATGCTCAGGATCTTTCATGAATTGCACACCAATACGTTTGATGGCATCAGGCATCGTTGCTGAGAAAAGAAGGGTTTGACGTTCTTCTGGCACTCGGCTAATGATAGCTTCAATGTCTTCAAGGAAGCCCATGTTAAGCATTTCATCAGCTTCATCCAAAATCAAAGTCTCGATATTGTTGAGTTTAAGGGCTTTACGTTTGATAAGGTCAAGGAGACGCCCTGGTGTCCCTACTACAATGTGGGCACCTGAACGGAGGGCCTTGATTTGTTTCTCAATGCTTGAACCACCGTAGACTGAGCGAACCTTAACGCCCTTATCACGGCCAAAACGGAAAAGCTCTTCTTGAGATTGCACTGCCAACTCACGTGTTGGGGCAATCACAAGGGCTTGGATTGTATTTTCTTCTGTACGAATTTTATCTAGGGTCGGTAAACCAAAGGCAGCTGTTTTACCAGTACCAGTTTGGGCCTGACCGATAACATCCTTACCTTCAAGAGCGAGTGGAATGGTCAACTCTTGGATAGGTGATGGCTTTTCAAAACCGGCAGCTACAACAGCTGATTGGATGTCTTCTGATAGGTTTAAATCTGTAAATTTCAAAGTATTCTTCTTTCTATTTGAAGGCGGTGCGAAGCCACCTTATGAGACTTGGTTGTGTAGTATGTTAACTACCTGTATTTAATAGTCGTTTATTTTAACAACTTATCTAGTCTATCATATTTAAGGATAAAAAGACAGAAAATAACGTTTTAAAACCGCCTCCAATTTGAGAAGACGGTTTCACTTACTGATAATTATTTATGAACCAACCAACGCAAGTAGCGGGCCAAGACTAAACAAAGAATCACACTACCTAAAATGATGAAAATCCAGGCTGGACTGACAGTCATAAAAGGTAGAGGAACATTCATCCCAAAGAAACCGGTAATAACGGCAAGCACTCCCAAGAGTACCTCAATAATGGTCAGATTGCTCAAGTTGTTGTTCAGGTTGTTGTTTAGGATATTGTTATAAGAACCTGATAGTTGCTGTAAGACCTTAGAAATGAGGTCCGTCATGGCTACTAACTGTCTAGCTTCAATCATGGCATCATCAAACTGTTCTTTTTCAACCTCATTGAGACGACGATAAATGGCGTGCCCCTTGATGTGTTCCAATAGAAGACGGTTTTGTGTGGCTGCAGCCACCAAATAGACCATGCCTGTTTCCAAATCTGAAAGGTCGTAAAGATTCTTACTTGTCGTTGTCTGTCTTAGGCGTCGACTAACCTCATCTTTTTGCTGATCCAAACGTTCAATGACGGGATAGTAGGCATTTGAAATCATCTCAAGGCCTGCAAAGAGTAATTTGTAGATAGACAAATCCTCATGGTTATCCACATAATCTTGCATCTTGCTTATCACATAAGCGTTATCCTCGTTACTAATGGTCACCAAACGTGTATCTTGAACAATAAAGGTCAGAGGAATGGTTTCATAGTATTCCTTGTCCTTTTCAAGCGCCAGAACATTATAGATAAAGGTGATTGTCCCAGTCTCACGGTTGTAATCCATGTGGGCTCGTTCATTTTTATCCAAGGCATACTCTATGGTTTCTTGGTCAATATCATACTTGGTATAAAGGTAGGATTGCTCAGAAATAATATCTGAGTCAATATTAATCCAGTGACGCTTATAACCCAGTTCCTTTTCAATAAACATTTTTCGTCCTCATTACTCTAGCACTGCTGCTGCCAAAGCTTGTTGGATTTCAAAGACATTATTATCACTCTTAAATTGAAGGACCTCTGCAGGCTCAAGTGCTGATGAAATCCAAATCTTAAGTTCAGCATCTAGGTCAAAGTGGCCCGAGCTTTCTACAGTGAAACGAGAGATTGAATGATAAGGGATAGACTTGTAAGAGATCTTCTTCCCTGTAACACCTTGCTTATCGACTAAAATCAAGCGTTTCTCTGTAAAGACAATCAAGTCACGAACAAGGACATAGGCTAACTCCACTTGTTCACCTGGAATTAAGATACCTTCCAATTGACGTTCGACCTTGTCATTATCTTTCTTAGACGCATTACCAAGCAATCCTGAAAAAATTCCCATAGTTGTTTCTCCTTTTTTTACTTTAAAGATAGTTCTTGCTTTAACTATACCACATTTTAAGGTTTGAGACACTTGCAGAAATTGATTTCTGGTAGTACAATGAAAGAGTCACAAGAGGAGCAATTGCTGAGAATGGCTAGCTTGAATTTTTTCTTCAAGACTTGCCTAAACTCTTACCACCTGATCAGGTTAGAACCTGCGTAGGGATGTGTCTCAAAATAGATTGAAATAGAGGAACTTCTATGACGTCGTTTTGATGTGGCAAAAAAACAGCCAATCAAGACGATTGGTATAGGAGGTTTTTTATGTCGAAAACAAATATTCGACCAATGATTGAGGTTGCCCTTTTTGCAACCATTGCTTATATCCTGGACCTAGTTACTCAGCCCATGTCACTAGGCCCTTGGATTTCCCTTTCCTTTAAGATGGTGCCCATCTTTCTCCTCAGTTTTCGCTGGGGGCTTAAAGCCGGTGCTATGGGCGGTCTCATCTGGGGGCTTCTCCAGGTGGTGACAGGACAAGCAGCCGGCGGTTGGCTAACCTTAACACAAGGTTTTCTGGAGTATTTTGTCGCCTTTAGTCTTATTGGAATCAGTGGTGTGGTCAAACCAGCCCTAGATAAAGCCATTAAACAAGGCCATAAAGTTAAGTCTCTGATGTATATCACTTGGGGGATTCTGCTTGGTAGCTTTGCTCGTTACCTCATTCACTTTATAGCCGGTGTCATCTTTTGGGGAAGCTATGCCCCTAAGGGACAAAGCCCTTATCTCTATTCATTCATTGTCAATAGCTCATCTTTCCTCGGAGAAACATTGGCAAGCCTCATCGTTTTCTTCGCCCTGCAACGATTCCTAGGCAGATTACTCAATACGGAAAAATAAAAGAAACCATAGGACAGTCTTAAGTGAAAGTCCTATGGTTTTTCTTGTTTTTAAGAGATATTACAACACGAAGTCAGACGTAGGCTAGCTAGCCACAAGATAGTGGCTAGCGTCAAAAGATGAACGATTTACATAAACTATACATAGCATTACGACATGAGAAAACGGAAACGATTATTTTCCGTTTTCGAGTTAGTAAGGGACTTAGCCACTGTCCCATAGGACGTGGCGTAGATTGCTTAGGCTATGAAATAGCCAAGCAATCTTAGTACATTACATCTTCTCTTCCAATGTTACATCTGGATATTTATCCGCAAACCAACGGAGGGCAAAGTCATTTTCAAAGAGGAAGACTGGTTGGTCAAAGCGGTCTTTGGCCAAGATATTTCGGCTTGATGACATGCGTTCATCGAGGTCCTCAGGTTGAATCCAACGCACAGTCTTTTTACCCATTGGTGTCATAACGACTTCGGCATTGTATTCATTTTCCATACGGTGTTTGAAGACTTCAAACTGAAGTTGACCAACGGCACCAAGCATGTATTCACCTGTTTGGTAATTGGTGTAGAGCTGGATGGCTCCTTCTTGCACCAATTGTTCAATTCCTTTATGGAAGGACTTCTGCTTCATGACGTTTTTAGCAGAGACTTTCATGAACAACTCGGGCGTAAAGGTTGGTAGGGGTTCAAATTCAAATTTGTTTTTACCTACTGTAAGGGTGTCACCAACCTGGTAAGTTCCTGTATCGTAAACCCCGATAATATCTCCAGCCACGGCATTTTCGACATTTTCACGGGATTCAGCCATAAACTGAGTGACGTTAGAGAGCTTAGCTCCTTTACCAGTACGTGTTAGATTAACACTCATACCACGCTCAAATTCACCAGAAACGATACGAACAAAGGCAATACGGTCACGGTGACGTGGGTCCATATTGGCTTGGATTTTGAAAACAAAACCAGAGAAATCCTTGTTGAGAGGATCAATCTCGTCACCATCCACTGTCTTGTGACCATGTGGTTCTGGTGCAAATTTGAGGAAGGTATCGAGGAAGGTTTGAACCCCAAAGTTAGTAAGGGCAGAACCGAAGAAGACCGGTGTCAATTCACCAGCTAAAATAGCTTCCTCAGAGAATTCATTACCCGCTTCTGTCAAGAGTTCAATATCTTCTTTAGCTTGCTCATAGAATGGGTTGTTGGCAAAAAGAGTATCACCATCTTCAATCTTGGCAAAGCGCTCGTCACCTTTGTAAAGCTCCAAGCGTTCGTTATAGAGGTCATAAAGTCCTTCGAAGGCTTTACCCATACCGATAGGCCAGTTCATTGGGTAGCTGGCAATACCAAGCACTTCTTCCAACTCTTCCAAGAGGTCAAGTGGCTCACGTCCATCACGGTCCAATTTGTTCATGAAGGTGAAGACAGGAATCCCACGGTGTTTGACAACTTCGAAAAGTTTTTTGGTTTGGGCCTCGATACCTTTGGCTGAGTCAACAACCATGACGGCAGCATCAACCGCCATAAGGGTACGGTAGGTATCTTCTGAGAAGTCCTCGTGCCCTGGGGTATCAAGGATATTGACACGTTTACCCGCATAGTCAAACTGCATCACAGATGAGGTTACTGAGATACCACGTTGTTTCTCAATATCCATCCAGTCTGATTTGGCAAAGTTTCCGGTTTTCTTACCTTTTACGGTACCAGCTTCACGGATTTCACCCCCAAAGTAAAGCAATTGTTCAGTGATTGTTGTTTTACCAGCATCGGGGTGAGAGATGATGGCAAAAGTACGGCGTTTTTTGATTTCGTCTTGAATGCTCATAGTTTTCTTTCTTCTTTGAAAATAATCTTTTTGTTACTTTTCCTTAGTGGTATGGATGTCGGCAGCTTCTTTGTAAATCTCAACAATCCCATGTCCCAGAGCTACTAATAGCAATAGGGTTTTTACCAGAACGAAAAGCAAGATCGTTGTAGCTCTTCTTTCAGAAAATTTCTGTCTTTTGAAAGCTACATTTGTTGTCGAGGCTTGCGATAATTCTCGCAGGCACAGCTCTTTTATTATATCCAAATTACAGTGTGAAAGCAATTCTGAAAGCGTTTTGTGTTAGAATAAAACAAATAAAATGAAAAAGCACGCTATCAACTTTCTGATAGCGTGTTTCTTCATTTATTTAATATTTGCTTCAAAATGCTCCAGACCTTTTTTCATGATTATCATGAGAATAATCAAAGCTCCTGAAACGGTAAGGTATTTGACAAATAAGGGAGTTCCCATAATAAATGGCGTGTGTTTAAGCATGCCATAGTTTCCACCGATAGTCTGATTAACTATTACCAAAGCTAGATTCAGTAATAAGGTAGCCACGACAATCAGCCGCTTACTGATCGGATGCGTTTTATAACTATTAAAAATTACATTCAGGCTATTGACCAGTAGGGCATAGTGGCCAATTAGGAAAGAAAAGCCTGTGATATGAGGAAACTCATAGGGATCAAATACTGGATAAATCAATGCACAGTAGGTCCCGACAACTCCCATAATAGCAAAATAGCTCTTTATCCTACTATTTTTCATAAGGAGAACAGCAAACATGGCCATACGACAATGGTACAGGGGCAGACTAATATAAAGCGGGAAGCCCTGCCAGAGGTACCAAGTGTATAGGGCAAAGAGTTGAATGGCTTGGATAGTGAGAAAGGTCCAACGCCATATCTTATTCTTATACCAACGCCAACTCAAGTAACTCAAGACTACCATTGCCAAAAGCATAAGCAAATAATAGGGCAAAGGTATCTGGGGTGGATGAGTTTGGGTGGTTGTCAAAAAATCCTTCATTCTCTTCTCCTGCTGAAATTACTATGCCTGCTATTATATCAAATTTCAGGGTAAAGCAAAAACCTGCTTGGAGAGCAGGTTAGAAAACTTAATCCTTGGCTTGGAGTTCTTCCACGACCTTGGCTAGATTCATAGAGTTAGAGCCCTTGAGCAAGATTTGATCGTGCTCGCCCAGGCTTTCTTTGATTTGCTTGACCATAGCGTCAAATTGGTCTTCGTTAGCTGTTTTCTTGAAATAATAGACATGACCAAGAGGAAACATTTGACTAGCAAGTTGTGACAATTCGGCAATGTCTTCACCGTAGAAAATCACCGTATCAATAGCATCTGGTGTCAGGCTTAGAATCATCTGTGTGTGAAGTTGCACAGACTGTTCACCGAGCTCTTTCATATCAGCTAGGACGGCGATTTTCTTACCTCCTTCATTCTTAGGAATGGCTGAGAAGGTCTCCAAAATGAGCTTCATGGCTGTTGGATTAGCATTGTAAACGTCTGAAAGAATATCAGCACCGTTAGCTGCTTTTTTCCATTCGGTACGATTTTTTGTGAGTTGCAAGTTAGCAAGAGCTGTGAGGATATTTTCCTCAGTTACACCCAAGTGTTTTGCGACATAGGCAGCAACCATGGCATTTGTGGCATTGTATTTTCCAGTGACTGGCAAGGTAACTTGTCCGTCTAGGAAGTTTGTTGAAAAGGTGAGATGGTCCTTGAATTCTGTCAACTCAGAGACTGTAAGCTCCGCACCATCCCCAAAGCGTACCACTTCAAGATTGCTTGGCAAGAAAGGATCTACGATAGGATCACTTGGCACAAGCAAGAGGCTACCATCAGGCATACCGTCTTGCATTTGCATTTTACCTTGGGCAATCTTGTCACGGCTACCGAAGAATTCCAAATGAGCCTCTCCGATTAAGGTAACAACGGCTGTTTTTGGCTTAGCTAGGGTTGACAAGAGGTGAATGTCTCCCATGTGGTCTTGTCCCATCTCAAGGACGATTTTCTCAGTATCATCAGGCATGTGGAGGGCTGTATAAGGAAGACCAATCTCATTATTGTAGTTGCCTTGGGTTTTGTAAGTACGATAGGTCGTTGCCAAGATATCATGAATCATGTCCTTGGTTGTTGTCTTACCGTTAGAACCAGTCACCGCAATAACATCAACGCCAGTCTTTTCAAGATAGTAGGCAGCTAGTTTTTGGAATGCTTCAAGAGCGTCATCAACTAGGATGTGGGCTTGATCGGCCGGTAATTCTTTTTCTGTGAATGTCGCTAGAGCACCATTGTCAAAGGCAGTTTGGATAAAATCATGCCCGTCACGCGCACCTTTTAGTGGTAAAAAGAGGTCACCCGCTGTAATCTTACGGCTATCAAACTCAATTTGGTTAATGGCAACATCTTCATAGGCTGTGACATCATTTTTAGCGCCAACAACCTTGGCAATTTCATGGAGTGTCAGTTTCATCTTAAAATCCTCTGTTTTATTTTTACAAGTCTGGCAAGAAATAAGATTTTCTTGCCTACAATCACTCCCAATTATATCACAAATCAGGCTAGCTTTTGCTTGGAAGACGAATTTGTTACAATGGTTGATGAAAGGATTAGGCATGACAAAGAAAAAATTAATCAACCTCTCTAAAGGAGAGGAAAATATAAATAGCGCCTGTCAAAGTATCGAAGAACCTAAAGGATGGCACCTTAATTGGAGAAAGATAATCCCACTAGAGCCAACAGCCGAATTGATTATTTTAGTGCTACTGGCACTGCTGTATGGTGGTTTTTATTATTACAAGCACTATACGGTCAATGAAAGCAATATCTACGGACTTTGGCAATCCGAAAACCACACGCTAGCCATTTCCTATGAACACATCCGTAGACATGGTGATACGAATTGGCAAGTCGTCCAGGATGGCAAAACGATAATCAATGTTGCAGATACTCGTACTATCAAAAAAATGAATGACGGAACACTCCATATTGAGGTCTATGCTCCAGAAAATATCCTCTCAAAACTTCCTCAAAAAGGCGGTTACAATTACTTGGAAATGTATGTACGAAAAGGGAATCTCCTAACTTATGATGGCGAGTCCTACAAGCGTATCAATTCTGGAAACAAGTCCATCACTTGGAAAGATGGTTCTACCAGCCCTTATGGTGAACGAAAAACCACTATAGATGAGGTTTTTGAAGCCCTCTATTTGATACTTATGGGGATTTGCTCAGTTCTTATCATTACAGAGGCTCGGCAAAAGAGGAGAGAAAAACTAAGTGAGACACCAATCAAAAAGAAAATACGCTGACCGAAAGAAACTCAATCGAAAGTATCATTCACAAAAAGCATATCGAAAAGAACAAAAACGTAAAACCGGATGGCGAGCACGCTGGGATAAATTTACAGACCGTTTAGCCAACATTTTTGGGATATGTTTCCTACTCATGATACCGATTTTCATCGTTTATATGATTTTCTTTGACGATGGGGTTTCTAAAGATGGTATCTACGGTCTGTGGCAATCTGAAAATCATAAGATTGCCATATCATATGAAGAAGGTTCAAAGGGAAGTAAGCGTGATTGGGACATTGTTCAAGATGGAAATGTCCTCATTAAAGATGCACGCGTTGATGATATTAAACGCTTAGAGGATGGCACCCTCTACATTGAAGTTTATGCCAAGGAAAGTCTGTTTTCAGACCTTCCCACAAAGAACGGCTACAACTATTTAAATATGTATGTCCGTAAAGACAATTATTTGACCTATGATGGCGAATCCTACAAACGGATTGATGATGAAAACAAGAGCATTACCTGGAATGATGGTTCAAAATCCCTTTATGGTCAACGAATAACCTTGTTTGATCGTCTGAAACCTTATATCGTATTTGGAATTATTGGTTCTATGATTTTGTATGTCATTTTTGTCGATTGGAGAATAAAAAGAAATCTAAAAAGGAAAAATAGGCTAAATGAGGCATCAACTAAAGAGAAAATACGCTGACCGACAGAAAATTAATATAAGTGACCATTCACAAAATGAATATCGAAGAACACAAAAGTACAAAACTGGATGGCGAGCACGTTGGGGTAAATTCAAAGACCGTTTAGTCAAGATTTTGAGTATTTGTTTTCTAATCATGGTACCTATAGTCAACATCTATATTAGATTCTTTTATGATGGTATCAGTGAAAATAGTATCTACGGGCTATGGCAGTCTGAAAACCACAAGCTTGCTATTTCCTATAACGAAGGAGGAAGAAGTCGTAAGTACGATTGGGAGATTGTACAAGATGGAAAACTCCTTATCAAAAATGCTCGAACTCAGAAAACTAAAGGTCTTAAAGATGGAACCATTTACATTGAAGTTTACGCCAAGGAAAGTCTGTTTTCAGACCTTCCCACAAAGCACGGCTATAACTATTTGAATATGTATGTACGGAAGGATCATTATTTGACTTATAATGATGAGTCCTACAAAAGGATTGATGATAGGGACAAAATCATTACTTGGAAAGATGGCTCTACCTCGGTCTATGGTGAACGCAAAACTTTTTTTGATTATATTGACTCTTTTCTTTTTTGGGGAATGGTGGAAACCGCTTTCTTGTCAATTATTGTCATTGGGTGGAGAAACATAAAAAGCAAAAAGGTGAGAAAAAAATCACCCTAAAACAAAACAACCACTCCTGCTTATATCTAGCTCAGCTAGAAGCAGGAGTGGTTGTTTTATTCTTGTTAAGCAAGACTTCCCCTTAGAGAGGAATTAGTCTTATTTCACTTCGCCACCTTCAACCACGAGATCATCAGCTTTAGCTGCATCACCGTAAGTTGGGTGAAGTGTTTTTTCATAATCTTTGTGGAAGAAATTCTCTTCGCCAAGTTTCTTAATGTCTTTATTGATAAAGTCAAGGAGTTCTTTGTTACCTTTTTGAACGGCTGGGGCAATAGTATCTGGGTTACCAAGCGATGTGATTCCAACTTCGTAACCTTTATTTTCTAGAGCCCAAGCAAGAACTTCTGTATTATCTGTTGAGAAGGCATCGCCACGACCATCAAGGAGGGCTTGGTAAGCGTCGCTATATTGGTCATACTTTTGCAATTTGATATTTGGGTAGTTCTTTTCAAAGTAAGTTTCAGCAGTTGTCCCCTTAGTAACAATCAAAGTCTTACCTTCAAGCTCTTTAACGTCCTTAATGACCTTGTCTTTAGGTGATACCACACCGATTGAGACTTTCATATAAGGAAGAGCGAAGTCCACTTGTTTCTTACGTTCATCAGTTACTGTGAAATTGGCAAGCGTAATATCTACCTTGTTTGAAATCAAGAATTCTGCACGGTTGGCCGCATCTACTGAGACGTATTTGGGTTTAACACCCAAGTCTTTAGCCAAACGGTTACCAAGTTCAATATCGTAACCTTGGTAAACACCCTTGTTATCTACATAACCGAAAGGTTTCTTGTCCGCAAAAACGGCGATACGGAGTTCACCACTCTTCTTAATTTCTTCAATAGTACGTGCTTTGGCTGTTGATTTACCAGAGCTACTGTTACTTGAGCAAGCAGTCACTGCCACCAAGGCAAAGACGAGGGCTAATAGGGCAAAAATTTTCTTTGTTAATTTCATAAATATCTCCTAAAATATTATATTTTTTACTAAAAACAATGGGTTACAAATAGGCACCAAACTGGCTGAAGTCAAAGACATTGAGGAACTCTTGAGCTCGCTGTGTCTTTGGATGATTGAAGAATTCTTCAGCAGTCCCTTCCTCAGCGATGACACCTTTATCCATAAAGATAATACGGTCAGCGATGGCACGCGCAAACTGAAGCTCATGGGTTACAATCAACATGGTACGCCCTTCTTGAGCGAGGTCATTGATTAATTCCAAAACTTCACGAACCATCTCAGGGTCAAGCGACGCCGTCACTTCGTCGAAGAGAATAACTTCAGGATGCATGAGCAGTGAACGGACAATGGCTACACGTTGCTTTTGACCACCTGACAGTTGTCGCGCAAAGCTATGCTTCCTGTCCAGAAGTCCCACACGGTCCAAGAGGTTCTCAGCCTCCGCAATGACTTCTTCCTTGTTACGCCCTTGAGCTTTGACCGGCCCCAAAATCAGATTTTGCAGGATGTCCAAATGCGGGAAGAGGTCATAACTTTGAAAGACCATTCCGATTTTCTGACGAATCAGGTGAAAATCCTTCTTGCTACCAGTGATAGACTTGCCATCCAGGAGAATATCCCCTCCTTGAATAGTCTCCAAGCCATTGATACAACGTAGTAGGGTCGATTTTCCACAACCTGAGGAACCCAGGATAACAACGACTTCACCTTGTTTAACATCCAAGGAGATGCCTTTGAGAATCTCATTGTCCCCAAAGGACTTTTTCAAATCCTTGATTTGTAAAATGCTTTCTGTCATCTTAATTCCTCCAACGATTTTCAAGATAAGTAGACAGCTTAGATACTGGGTAACAAATGGCAAAATAAAGAATCAAAATCGTGCCATAAATCCAGAAAGAAGCTGTTGGAATAGTCAGGCGGTTACTGTCGATAATCTGCTGACCAACCTTGGTCACCTCAACTACGCCAATCAAAACCACCAAGGACGTAGTTTTAATCATACGTGTCACCAGGTTAATAGCCTGAGGCAACAAGCGACGCAAGACTTGTGGGATAATCACATAGGTATAGAGTTGGCCATTGGTCAAGCCAAGGGCCCTTCCGCTCTCAAACTGGTGTCTAGGTAGTGACGTGATTGACCCACGCACCAAATCACCCATCTCAGCCGTTCCCCAAAGGGTAAAGACGATAATAGCCGATAGCTCGCCTGAGATATTGATGTTAAAATTCCTAGCCAAACCAAAATAAACAATAAAGAGCAAGACTAACTGGGGCATGATACGAATAAATTCCAGATAAATACGTGACAAGAAACGAACAATCTTAGACTTCGAAGTCATGACAATCCCAAAAAGTGTTCCTAGTAAAAGGGACAGAAGAACCGAGACGATGGAAATTCCAATAGTTACGCCTAAACCTTGTAAGATACGTAGGAAATTATTCCCCTGAAGAAGAACCTGAAAGCCCGAATCCTGCATAGCGTAACCTCCTTTCAATCCAACTAAAGACTAGAGAAATCGGCAGCAACATCAAGAGATAAGCTACCACCAACATGCCTAGAGCCACATCGGTTTCGTAGTAAAGACCAATCAAATCCTTGGCCACATACATCAAATCCGCCAAGGCTACCGCTGAGAATACTGACGTTTCCTTGATAAGGAAGATGACGTTAGCGCTAAATGACGGAAGTGCCACAGCCACTGCCTGAGGAAGGACCACATAGCGAAAGACTTGGAATGGCGTCAAACCAATAGACAAACCCACTTCATGCTGAGTCTGACTAACAGCCTCTAGGCCACTTCGGAACGACTCCGCCATATAGGAACCACCCAAGAAAATCAAACCTACAACAGCACAAGCCTCTGACGATAGAACCAAACCTATACGAGGCAAGCCAAAGTAGAGAAAGAAGAGCTGAATCAGGAGCGGCGTATTACGAGATAGCTCAATATAAGCCGTCGAAAGCTGACTCAAAATCGGCACTCGGTAATGACGAATAACACTCACCACCAAGCCCAAAAGGAAGGAACCAAGAATCCCCAGAACGGCAATATGTAACGTTAAAAAGAATGCCTTCTGATAAAAGGGCAAATACTGTTGAACAATGGACCAGTCCAAAACTTACCTCCTCAAAACAAGATACAAAAGGCGTAGAAAATTCCGTAAGGCAAATAGGAAACTGACGACGTGTGCTGGCACACTAGGAAGTTTATCTTTTGCTCTAGGAATTTAGCCTGTGTTCAATTCTACAAGATACAAAAGGCGTGTAAAATTTCGTGAGCACTCACTGCCATCTACTTCTAGCCCTTTGACCTTCACTCGCCTCTGATAATCATCGCGACACGCAAATCTTCATCAAACACGAACGAATTGCTTTATTTCATTTGAAACGTTAGATTTATTCTACCACCTGTTAGATTATTTGGATAATATGTATTTTTTATCGAGGTGATAAAGAAAAGATATAAATAAAATCTAGATTTCTGTAAAGAAAAAAACACCTCAGTCTCAGAGATTTCTCCGAGACTAAGATGTCTGTGTTCTAAATCATATTTCTTAAATCAAATGGCTTTCACGTTTATCAAACATTTCTTGTCCCAAGGTTACCAATTCCTTGATAAGGTCTGAGTAAGAAAGTCCCATATTTTCCCAAAGAAGTGGGTACATAGACCATTGAGTGAAACCTGGCATAGTGTTGAGCTCGTTAAGGTAGATGGCTCCATCCTCTGTCAGGAAGAAATCACAGCGGGCAAGACCACAACCACCGAGGGCACGGAAGGCCTTGGCCGCATAGGCACGCATTTGCGTCATGACTTCTGCAGGCACGTGAGCTGGGATGTCCATGGTAATCTTATTGTCGATGTACTTGGCTTGATAGTCATAAAAAGCCACATCTTTGACTACTTCACCTGGATCAGTCGTTTTGACATTTGTATTGCCAAGGATACCAACCTCGATTTCTCGGGCAACCACACCTTGCTCAATCAAGATACGACTATCATATTTGAGAGCCAAATCAATCGCTGCACGAAGCTCTGCTTCATTTTCAGCTTTAGAAATCCCAACAGATGACCCCATGTTAGCAGGTTTGACAAACACTGGGAAGGTCAATTTTTCAAGCGTTTCAGCTACTGCTACTTCCAAATCTTCACCCTCGATGAAGACTGTGTAGGCAACCTGAGGCACACCAGCAACTTCAAGAATATGCTTGGTCATAATCTTGTCCATAGCCACACTTGAAGAAAGAACATTAGTACCCACATATGGCAATTTGAGGGTTTCGAGGAAACCTTGGATAGAACCATCCTCACCCATAGGACCATGAAGAACTGGGAATATCACAGCGCCTTCTTCATAAATATCGCTTGGTTTGATAGCCTGACTAGCCACAACTGTGTCATTAGTCATGAGCTTCTCGTCATCACCTGGTGTTTCTGTAAATTCTTTTGTTTTGATAAAATCACCAGACTGAGTGATAAAGTAGGTTTTAACCTCAAATGCGCTGTAATCCACCGCACGCATAACACTCTCAGCTGAGAGCACAGACACTTCACGTTCTGCTGAACGTCCACCGTAGAGAAGGATAAGGGTTTGTTTAGACATAGGTATACCGTTTTCTTTTCTTGATTTTCTAGTCTCAATTTTGAGAACATAATTACTTTAATCATATCACAAAAGGAAGGGATTTTCAAAAAGATTATGGGTAGAAAAAAACAGCCTGATAGCTGTTTTTTCTTGTCTTAAATTTCGTCACCAAGTTCGAACTTAGTGCCTTTGAGGGCACGCTTGAGAGACCACTTCCATGGTTTACCTTCGATAGTGACTTGTTTGTTTTCGAGGTCAACTTGAACCTTGTCTACGCCTTTGACAGCAGAGAGTTTTTCGGTAACGGTGTTGACACAGCCTTGGCATTTCATTCCTGTGATGTTATATGTTTTTGTCATTTTTCTTTCTTCCTTTTCTTTAATTATTTTTTAGTACACAGCTTAAGTCGCAGAGGTCACAAGCAATCAATGCTTAGACTTTGCGACGTTTGAGGCGCAGAGCATTAAGGACAACCGAAACAGAGCTAAAGCTCATGGCAAGTCCTGCTATCATTGGGTCAAGAAGGGGACCTCCAAAGAGGTGGAGAACACCCATAGCTACTGGGATAGACAAGATATTGTAGATAAAGGCCCAAAAGAGGTTCTCTTTAATCGTTGTGATAGTCGCCTGACTAATTTTCAGAGCCTTAACGACATCCATGAGGTTAGGTTTCATAAGGACCATATCGGCACTTTCCATAGCAATATCTGTCCCTGATCCCATAGCAATACCGATATCGGCAGTCGCAAGGGCTGGGGCATCATTGATACCATCACCAATCATGATGACTGATTTTCCTTCTGCCTGAAGGTCGCTAATCACCCTAGATTTCTCTTGCGGAAGCACTTGACTGATAACACGTTTGATGCCAACCTTTTGAGCGATAGCTTGAGCTGTTTGGTCATTATCCCCAGTCAACATGATGACTTCCTTGCCCATTTGATGAAGAGCTGCCACCATATCTGCACTGTCTTCTTTAACCTGATCAGCTACACCAAAGAGTCCGATTAACTTACCATCTTCAGCTAGGAAAATAGGAGTTTGACCATCGGCCGTCAAGCTTTGGAAATCAGCTTGTGCTGAAGTCAAGTCGACTTTTTCCTCTGTCATAAGGGTTTGATTTCCAGCTAAATAAGTCTTGCCTGCATAGCTGGCAGTAAGACCTCGCCCAGTCAAACTTGAAAAGTTATCCATCTCTAACAAGTCCAAGTTAGCATTTTCTGCTGCCACAAGGATAGCTTGACCTAAGGGGTGTTCAGACTTAGCTTCCAAGGATGCCAAAAGCTGTAAGGCTGCTCCACTATTGCCATAGGTATAGCTAGAAACCAACTGAGGTTTACCCTGAGTAATGGTTCCTGTCTTGTCAAAAACGAGGACATCAGCCTTGTGAGCTAGCTCGAGCACATCCCCACGCTTATAGAGAATACCGTGTTCAGCACCAAGCCCTGTCCCAACCATGATGGCTGTCGGTGTCGCAAGTCCCAAAGCACATGGACAAGCAATGACCAAGACACTAACTGCTACAGTCATGGCAAAAGTAAAGGTTTGTCCCATGACAAAGTACCAGAAGAGACCTGATACAAGGGCGATAGCCATGACAACAGGAACAAAGACCGCTGATACTTGATCGGCAATCTTGGCAATCGGTGCCTTGGTTTGTTGGGCATCTTCAACTAATTTGATGATTTGGGAAAGCAAGGTGTCTTTACCAATCTTTTCAGCCTCATAAATCAAGCTACCTTGACCATTAATAGAACCTGCAAAAACTGGCTTACCCGCAGTTTTTTCAATAGGAAGGGACTCACCTGTTAGCATGCTCTCATCAATCGCAGAGCTACCAGAAATTACCTGACCATCCACAGCTATCTTTTCCCCAGGTTTGACCACAATATGGTCACCCAGAACAACCTTATCCACAGGAAGTTTGACTTCTTTACCATCTCTAAGGACGGTTGCCTCCTTGGCTGACAAGTGCATGAGTTTCTTGATAGCATCTGAAGTCCGACCTTTAGACAGGGTTTCAAAATACTTACCTAGAGTAATCAAGGTCAAAATAACAGCCACTGACTCGAAATAAAGCTGGTGGGCGTGATGGGCATGCCCCAATGAAATATGGTAAGTACCATAGAGACTATAAAGAAAGGCTGCCGATGTTGCCAAGGCTACCAAGGCATCCATGTTAGGATGACCCTTGGCCAAAGTACGAAAACCATTACTATAGAAGGAACGGCCCAACCACATGACTGGAACTGTCAAAACTAGCAGCACCAAGGCATAAGTCAAGGCTGCATGGTGAGGAGACAAGAAGTTTGGCACAGGTAGACCGATCATTGGCCCCATAGCTAGATAAAAGAGAGGAATGGTGAAGACCGATGACCAAATGAGGCGCTCACGCACCTTGTGAATCTTGTCTTCTTCACGCTCTTCCTGGCTTTTGGCTGTGTCTGGATTGTAGACTTCAGCCTCATAACCAGCGTCAGCCACAGCTTTTTCAATAGCTTCTGGACTAACCTTATCCCCAGCGTAATCCACAGACATTTTTTCGGTGGTTAGGTTAACCACAGCCTTGTCCACACCATCCAACTTATTAACAGCATTTTCAACATTGGCTACACAGGATGCACAGGTCATCCCATTAACCACAAAGGTTTCTTTTACCATTTCCTATACCACCTCCATATGATGCCCACAAGCACATTGGCCAGGCACACAGTCACAAACCACCTGATCCACAGGTTCTTTTGCTGCAAGCAAGGCCTGTAACTTATCCACATCGGCTTGGGTCATCGGCGTCTTTGCCATGAGTTGACCCAACAAATCGCTATGTTTAGTCAAACAAATCTTGTCAAAAACAGCTTCTAAAGCCTGAAAATTCGCCTCATCTTCCCCCAAGCTAGCTTGATAGATAAACCCTCGTCCTTGACGCTGACTGGTTAGATAACCCTTGTCTGCCAAACGTCCAATCAAGGTCTTAACTGTCGAAGCCGACCAGTCTAGCTTCTTAGATAGAATTGCTATAATCTCTGAAGAAGTCGCTTGCCCCTTAGCCCAGAGCACTCGCATGACTTCCCATTCCGCAGATGAAATTGTCAGCATGATAGTTCCTTTCTAAATGTTATTATTTGTTTACGTTTGTAGATTTATTTTAACGCTGCCATGAGGATATGTCAAGGGTTTTATTTACATTTGTAGATTTATCGCGAAAAAATAAGCACCTCCTAAGAGGTGCTACACTTTACTAAGATAAGATTGAGTTGACGAGGCTACGTCCAAAATCCCTGCCTTCAACATACAAAAATTTAAACATGCCTGGGTAAATAACAGCCAAACAAATAATCATAAAGATTATTGCTAGAGCTTTTTTATTTGATACAAAGAATGAAAAAATATGATCAATCATGTTCTGTGATGCCTTCTCTCCCTTTCTTTTTAGTTATAAAATCATTCTATAGTTTCCAAAAAGAAAAAAATAGTGACATAAATGTCACTAAAAAGGCTTATTCATTCAATACGAGATTTAACCCTCAGCTTAACCCCTTATAAAGATACAAGGCACCAACCACAAGGAAAATCAGTGCATAGTGATTCTCTCCACGATAGAAAAATAGTAAGGCTCCTATTAAGAAACAGACACCTAGTATTACCTTCAATGATACTTTCATTTGTCTACCTTCTTTCTATAAGTGAGATGAAAATAAAAACCAGAGATAAATTTAATTCGCCACTATTCACCCATAGTATAATACTGGAAACTAAGAAAATCAAATCATCCCCAAGAATGATTTTGATGAAAAAACACTCCCCATTTCTGGAGAGCATCATCTTCTATTTTTCAAAATGTGAACCGAATGTAACAAATTCAGCGACTTCTTTTTCCTTACCGTCGTGGAGGTCACGGACGATTTTCGATCCTACGATAACACCGTCTGATACAGCGTTAAAGCGTTTAATGTCTTCCTCTGTTGACACACCAAAACCTGTGAGAACTGGAATGTCTGCATGGGCAGTCAAGTTAGCCAAGTGTTTGTCAAGGTCATCACGGTAATTACCAGTCTTACCTGTAACACCATTAATGGCAACAGCGTAGATAAAGCCTTCTGCACCATCAATCAACTGTTTTTGACGGTCAATACCTGTAGTCAAGCTCACCAGAGGCACGAGAGCAATATCACTGTCTTTCAAATAAGGAGTGATAAAGTCAGCGTGTTCATCTGGCAAATCAGGAATAATGAGCCCCTTGACAGATGTATCTGCCAGGTCCTTAACAAAGGCTTCAATACCATATTGATAAACTGGGTTGATGTAGGTCATGATAACCAAAGGCACCTGTGTTTTTTGTTCCTGAAGCTTCTTGATAATAGCTGTCAAAGTCACATCTTTAGCCAAACTACGTTGTCCTGCAAGTTCAATAACGGGACCGTCAGCCACTGGGTCTGACCATGGAATACCCACCTCAATAGCTGAGACACCACTATTTTCCAAGAGAGCGATAGTCTCAAAGAGTCCGTCTAGGCCTTTAGCGTGGTCACCCGCCATGATATAAGGCACGAAAATACCGCGTTTACTGTCTTTGATAGCTTGTAGGTGTTTTGTTAGTGTTTTTGTCATGGTTTATTTCCCTTCTGCTTCAGCTTCGAAACGTTCTTTAACCTGCATAACGTCCTTGTCCCCACGACCTGAGAGGCAGACGATAAGGCTTTGGTCTGGCGACATCTTAGCTGCCACTTTTTGTGCAAGGGCAATGGCATGGCTAGACTCAAGGGCAGGGATAATTCCTTCCAAACGTGACAGAAGTTTGAAGCCTTCGAGAGCTTCTTCATCCGTAATAGAGTCGTAAGTCGCACGGCCGATTTCGTTGAAATAACAGTGCTCAGGACCAACCCCTGGGTAGTCCAGACCAGCTGAGATAGAGAAGGCTTCCATGATTTGTCCATGAGCATCTTGGAGGACATCCATAAGCGCTCCATGAAGAATACCTGGACGACCTTTGGCAAAGGTTGCGGCATGTTTTTCAGTATCAAGCCCCAAACCAGAAGCCTCAGCACCATACATGGCTACCGATTTATCATTAACAAATGGGTAGAACATACCGATAGCATTTGAACCACCACCGATACAAGCCATGACGGCATCAGGTAATTTACCACCAGAAATCTCTGCGTATTGACGTTTGGCTTCACGACCGATGACAGATTGGAAGTCACGAACAATTTCTGGGAATGGTGCAGGACCAAGGGCAGATCCCATGATGTAGTGAGTATCCTCGATACCTGCTACCCAAGCACGGAGGGCAGCATTTACAGCGTCCTTAAGCACGCGCGAACCATCTGTAACGCTAAATACCTTGGCACCAAGCAACTCCATACGGAAAACATTAAGCGCCTGACGTTTAACATCTTCCTCACCCATATAGATTGTACAGTCCATGTCGAATAGGGCTGCGGCTGTCGCTGTTGCAACACCGTGTTGACCTGCACCAGTTTCGGCGATGATTTTCTTCTTGCCCATACGTTTGGCAAGCAAAACTTGACCAAGGGCATTGTTAATCTTGTGGGCACCTGTGTGGTTAAGGTCCTCACGTTTAAGATAAATTTGCGCTCCACCAATATGATCAGTCAAACGTTTGGCGTGGTAAAGAGGCGTCTCACGGCCCACATAGTTTTTGAGGAGATCATCCAATTCCGCTTGGAAACTTGGATCTTCCTTGGCCTCACGATAGGCCTTGTCCAATTCAATAACAGCTGTCATCAGCGTTTCTGGAACGAACTGACCACCGAATTTTCCGTAAAATCCTTTTGCATCAGGTTGTTGATATGTCATGCTTTCACTCTTTCTATAAATGCTTTAATCTTGTCTAAATCTTTGTGACCATCTGTCTCGACACCTGAGGACACATCTAAGGCATAGGGATGAAAAGTTTCCTTGGCCTCTGCCACATTGTCCACAGTCAAGCCACCAGCGATGAAATAATCCTGCTCAATCTGCTTGTCAGCCAAAAGCTGCCAGTCAAAGGTCTGGCCACTACCAGCAATGGGAGCATCAAAGAGGAGATAATCCGCCTGGCTCTTGACTTGAGAATCGCTATCCGAAATCTGAATAGCTCGAATAACTGGTGCTGAAATCTTTGGAATCAGGGCTTCATCAAAATTTCCATGAATCTGAACGATATCTAAGGGAACCTGACCAATCGCTTCTTCCAGTTCCTCAAGACTTGGTGAAACAAAGACACCGACGATTTTTGTCTGGCCTGTCACCCCTTTAGCTAGTTCGTGAGCTTGCTCAAGACTCACTTGACGCTTGCTCTTGGCAAACACAAAGCCAATGTAGTCAGCTCCTGCTTCAACCGCAGTTGCTACTGCTTCTGGTGTCGACAGTCCACAAATTTTAACCTTTGTCAATTTGCAACTCCTTGACCTTTTCAGCCACATAGTCAGCCGTCATAAGGGCAGTTCCTACCAAAATCCCATTAAAATATGGGGCAACAAGGGCAGCATCCTGACCTGTGAAAATAGCCGACTCAGAAATATAAACAGGCTTGTCCTTGAAATGCGTTGATAACTCAAGACTGGTATTGATATCTGTCTCAAAAGTCACCAAATTACGGTTGTTAACACCGATAATCTCAGCACCAATACGATGAGCCACTTCCAATTCTGGCAGATTATGCGTTTCAACCAAGACTTCCAAGCCAAGGCTAGTCGCAAAATCATAGAGCTCCTTGAGACGAACTTCTGGCAAGGCCGCTACAATTAAGAGAATGACTGTCGCACCCGCATTACGGCTACGCACAATCTGTTTCTCATCAATAATGAAGTCCTTAGCCAAGGTTGGAATAGCCACCTCTGACGAAATTTCTTTCAAATAGGAAATATCACCCTTGAAGAAAACCTCGTCAGTCAAAACAGAAATCATGGCTGCCCCATTTTCCTCATAGGTCTTGGCCTGAGCCACAATATCCACATCTAGGTTAATATCACCCATACTTGGACTAGCTTTTTTCACTTCAGAAATAATTTGCAGCTTGTTTTGATTTGACTTGAGAAAATCATAAAGGCGATAGGTCTGACGCAAGGGCTGCAAGTCTTCCATGACCAACTGGGCCACTTCTTTTTCTTTTTGTTCTAGGATTGTTGGGAGAAAGGCTTTACTCATACTTGTACCTCTTGGAGTTGGCGAAGTTTCTCTAGGGCTGAGCCGTCCGCAATCAATTGACGAGCAAGCTCAACACCTTCTTTAATAGTCGCGACCTTACCATTGGCAAAGAAGCCAAGACCTGCATTAAGCACCGTTGTTTCAAGATAAGGACTAGCTTCATTTTTCAAGACACTAAGGAGAATCTCTGCATTTTCCTTGGCATCGCCACCTGTGATATCAGATAACTCAACCTTTTCCATCCCCAAATCTTCATAAGTGAAAGTGTGCTGGCTGATGTGACCATCTTCTAAAAGGGTGTAGGTGTTAGTGCCATAGAGGGCAGCTTCGTCCATATTGTCAGGACCTGTGATAATAACCGCACGTTTACGTCCCAACTGTTGAATAGCATTAGCAACAATTTCTTGTAATTCCACACGATAGAGCCCCATGAGTTGTGTCTCAAGGTCAAGCGGATTAGCCAGTGGCCCAACCAAGTTCATAATCGTTGGAATCCCAAGAGCTTGGCGAGCTGGACCGATAAAACGCATAGCTGGGTGCATGGTTTGGGCAAAGATAAAGGCCAAACCAACCTCGTCAAGTGCTTTAGATAGGGTTTCTGGTGATGCTGCAACGTTGATTCTAAGGGCTTCAAGGACGTCAGCTGAACCAGATTTAGAGGAAATCGAACGGTTACCAGCCTTGGCCATACGAATACCGCCTGCTGCTAGGACAAAGCAAACAGTAGTCGAAATGTTGAAGCTATAAGACTGGTCCCCACCAGTTCCACAGTTACACATAGCATCCGTGAAAGTCTCAGGCAATACAGTCGCATGTGATTTGAGGGCACGCACGATACCTGTGATTTCATCTGCTGTTTCTCCCTTAGTCTTAAGCCCCATAAGGAAGGCAGCAATTTGGCTTTCTGAGACTTCATTTTTAAGAATACGGTCAAAGACTGCTTGGACTTGGTCTTGAGACAAGTCTTGGCGGTTTGAGATTTGTAGGAATATTTCTTTCATATCTGTTTTCCTTTTAAAAACTGTTCAATGTTTTCTGATGCACGCGAGAGATTTTGAGCGTAGACAAATCTAGTCCAAAGACTGTCCAACTAGCCTGCAACGATTTTTACGAAATTTTCAACCATCTTAAGCCCATCTGGACTTCCGATGCTTTCTGGGTGATATTGCAAACCGTAAATAGGTAGCTCCTTATGTTGAATGGCCATGATTTCTTGATCATCAGTTGTGATAGCTGTCACATCAAAGCCCTCTGGCATTTGGTCAACAACGATGGAATGGTAACGCATGATTGGGACATCATTGTCAATATCCTTGAAAATTGGCGATGGCGTTTCAAAAGTAATATTACTTTGCTTGCCATGCATGACATTTTTAGCCAAGCCGAGTTTACCACCAAAAGTTTCCGCAATAGCCTGGTGCCCCAAGCAAATTCCCATCATCGGTTTTTTACCAGCGAAATCCTTAATCATGGCTTCCATTTTACCCGCATCAGCCGGCCAACCTGGACCTGGTGAAAAGACTAGTCCGTCAGCTTTTTCTGCCTCTTCATAGAGCTTCTCATCATCATTACGCAAGACCTTTACCTCTGTAAATGTCCCTAGGTATTGTGCCAAGTTATAGGTAAAAGAATCATAGTTATCAACTAATAAAATCATTGGGCATCTCCTATTCTTGTCATAGCTTTCGCCTTGTTAATCGTTTCGTAAAATTCATTTTCAGGAACACTGTCATAAACAACACCTGCACCTGCTTGAACATAGGCTTTTTGATTTTTGAGAATCATGGTACGGATCGCAATGGCAAAGTCCATATCTCCTGTCGCAGACAGATAACCAATAGCTCCCGCATAAATACCACGTTTTTCCTGCTCAAGCTCATAGATACGACGCATAGCACGAATCTTAGGCGCTCCTGACACGGTTCCAGCTGGTAGAGTTGATTTTAGAGCATCTAGTGCTGTCAATTCAGGCAAGAGTTGCCCTTTAACCACACTGGTAAGGTGCATCACATAGCGGAAATACTCAACCTCCATATACTTGGTCACCTTGACCGTACCATTTTTAGCAATCTTACCAATATCATTACGCCCCAAGTCAACCAACATACGGTGTTCCGCAGTTTCTTTGATGTCATGTGAGAGTTCATCCGCCAAAGCAACGTCTTCAGCCTCATTGGCACCACGAGGGCGAGTTCCAGCAATCGGATTGGTGACCACCTCTCCATTTTTCACTGAAACCAAGCTCTCTGGGCTAGCACCAATCACCTGATAATCTCCAAAATCATAGAAATAAAGGTAGTTTGATGGGTTGGTCACGCGCAAGTTACGGTAGTAATCCAAAGGATCCCCCTCAAAGTCCGCTGAAAAGCGTTGGCTAAGCACGCATTGGAACATATCTCCCTCACGAATGAGTTTCTTAGCCTTAGCTACCATATCCATGAAGACCTCTTTTTCGATATGATTTGAAAATTGCAAGGCTTGTAAGGCTTGAGGTGTAAACTCGTTTGGCGCCTGAGTCTGGAGGTCCGTTACCACCTGACCAAGAGCCTGACGCACCGCATCGTTGTCACGACCAGAGTAGATATTGTCCTCAACCACATAAACCTTTTCCTTCTTGTGGTCAAAAATTAAATAAGACTCGTAGATGAAGAAATGCATATCAGGTGTTCCAATCGTATCTTCAGGAATCTCACCGATATTTTCATACAGACCAATCATATCATAGCCTGCAAACCCGATAGCACCACCTGCGAAAGGTAGGTCAGACTTTATGCCCTTGACTGTTACTTGGTCCAAGTATTCGAAAGGATCCTGATCAATCGCCTTACCATTTTCATAAAGAACACCATCCTTGAAGGTTACTTCAAAGACCGGATTGTAGGCAACAATAGAAAAACGTGCATTTTCTTTCTCACGAGGAATAGATTCAAGGATAACCTTATGTTCCCCCTGAACACGCATATAAGCCAAGATTGGTGTTAAGGTATCGGCTGGTAAAATTTTTCTCATAGTATTTCCTTTCAAACTGGTTTATCGAGAGTAATAAGACTGATACAGGACTCCTTTATAGGATGTATCGGCACCGTTATTGTTCTTTATTCACTTTCTCTTCCAAAGCAATAAAGGCTTGAATCATGCTTCGCCAAACACATTCAGCCACATCTGGTGACAAGCCAAGCTCTAGTGCCTCCTTGCGACGGTTAGCTATGACTTGAGCAACACGATCATTCGCCCGGACTGCGGACTTATCTCCTTTGGGCTTCAGCCGCCCTGCCTTTTCCACAAGTATTTGACGTTGGGCTAGGAGTCGAATTAACTGTCTGTCAATATTATCAATATCACTTCGAATATCGTTTAATGCATCCATAATACCCAACCTTTCATTGAATAATGAAATAATACTTCTTTAAGGTAAATAGACTTTTAAAGATAAAAGTAAACAAAAAACCTCACAGAGAAAAACTCTGTGAGGGCATTAAATCTAGTTTAACACGGTACCACCTCAGTTAATGGTCTCAAAAAAACGACCATCATCTCTATCTCCTCTAACAAGGAGTTGCACGGTAAGGGGTGCCAACCGAGAAGAATATGTGTTACCTTCTCATTATCATCCAATCAGCCCAATGTTCACTCATCTCGATTACCTACTCACAATCACCGCAGGCTCCCTGAAAATCTAAGACCAGTTACTTTCTGATTTACTAACTATTGTACTCTTTTTAAAAAAGATGTCAAGAATTTTCTGTTAATTTTGACAATTCTTCTCCTATAGGATTCGTCTATCCCTAATCCAGAAAGTGAGATAGTCTTGTCCCTAAGCTACACAAAATAAAAAAGCCCCCAAAGGGACTTCTTGGTTTGATAAACAACGGCAGGGTGACAGTCCTGCATCTCTTTCAGACCCGAAGGTGCGGCGGCTGCCTCTTCCGCCCTCGTTGTTACTTCTTAACTATATTATATCACATTTTCTTAGCTCTACCAGCATTTAGATAGTTTTTCAGCTTAGAATCTTTAATCACAAACATGGTACGGACATTAAGTTTATCACATAATCTGACCGCTACCAAAACATTACCATCAATACGTTTGATGTACTCCAAGGACTGACCATTAGGATGGCGACCGATATAGTCCGGATGAGCAATAATCTCTGGAATCCGTTCATAGGTAGCATCAAAATCACTGAATTCCTGGCGATGTTTTTCCATATGCTTCTTACGTTGTGCAGACAGCGTGATTTCTTCACCAGGCTTGTAGTCCAAATCAAAAGTTTTAATGACTTTTGGCGTCAAGTGACCTACTATTTTCATGCTTCTATTGTACCACACCTCATACACATCAAGGCTGTTCCTACTGTTCGGCTATCAAAAAACTCAAGCCTGTTACCAAGCTCGAGTTTTGCTTTATGCTTTTTGGAAAGCACCTTGTTTATAGCTAATCCAGAAGAAAAGTGGTGTACAGATAGCCATTGCGACCAAATAGATTGGCAAGGTATAGCTATTAAGTGTCGAAATCTCAATCACATCTCGAAGATAGTAAGAGCTAATCAAGAAGCCAAAGACTGAGTAGATAATCAAGGCCACACGCCCCTTATTCAACGGAATACAAGCACGAACAACGGCAAGGACACCCGTTGATCCCATCATATAGTAAGACAGCGTCAGCATGTCCGTATTGCTCATGCCAAGATAGACCTGAGACAGATGGAAAATAAGAACACTGATAACCAGCATCAAGGCATTAGGAATAGACAACTGGAGCGAACGTCTGAGGAAATGTTTCTCAACAGGACGAATATTACGTTCGAAGGTTAGAATAAATGGTGGAAAACCTTCAATAAATTGACCCGCCAAAGTCATCTGAACTTGAATAAAAGGGAAGACCAAGAGGTACTCTGCCTTACCAAAAACAATACTGGCAATACAGATAAGCCCCAAAAGGAAGGAATAAACAGTTTTAATGAGGAAAATCGGTGCAATGTGGGCAATATTATTAACCACACGGCGTCCCTCAAATAGAATTTCAGGAATGTCCTTAAACTCAGAATCCATAAGCACCAAGTTGGCAATCTGACGTGTTGCAGGATCTCCCTCTGCCATAACAATCGAACAATCCGCTTCACGCAGTGCCAAGATATCATTGACACCATCACCAGTCATAGCTGTCGTATGCCCATTGGCATTAAGGGTTTGGATTAACAACTTTTTCTGGTGCGGAGATACACGACCAAAAATCGCAGTATCCTCAGCCAAAGCCTCCAACTCCTCATCGCTGACCTTAGAACAGTCAATATAGCTTTGATAGTCGGCAAAACCAGCTTGATGAGCAATATGAGAAACCGTCACTGGATTGTCACCAGAAATAATCTTAAGGGTCACATCTTCTGAACGCAGGTATTCCAGAGTTTCTGCAGCATCCTCACGAATAGGATCGGCAATTTCAAGTAAGGTTAAAGCCTCGACGTCATTCGGCAAAGTCATGGTCTCTGTATCAACACCTGACTGACTCCAAGCCAAAATCAAAACACGAGACCCTCGTGCCTGAGCCTGATCGACTGCTTTGGGATTTTCCTTAAGAAGCATCTCAGGTGCTCCCAAAAAGAGAGTTCCAAGCCCATTAACGCTCACAGCACCCCATTTACGATCGCTTGAAAATGGAATAACATCACCTACCTGATAATGATGTTCCAGACCCTCATAAGCATTTCGAATAGCCTGAGCTGTTGCATTTTTATCCTTGCTATGTTGCATATAAGCCGCAAGCAAACGCTCCAACTCCTCTTTCGTAAAACGCTCTGACAGTAGTTCCAGACCTTTAACTGTCATCTTTCCTTGTGTAATCGTCCCTGTCTTATCTAAACAAAGCACGTCTACACGGGCCAAGGTTTCAACAGAGTACATCTCTTGCACCAGGATATGTTTCATCCCAAGTTTAATGACAGCCGTCAAAAGAGATGTAATAGTCAAAAGGGCAATTCCCTTAGGTAACATTCCCAGAAGGGCTGTCGAACTGGTAACTACCGACTCTTGAAGGGAGAGCTGTTTAATCAAGTAAGCCTCAAAAAAGAGCGCAAGCCCAAACGGTATGACAATCTTTCCCGTAAACTTAGCAATCTTGTCCATATTATAAAGAATACGGGACACGATTGGCTTATGAGTCTTAGCCTCTAGCATGAGCTTGTTGGCGTAATTGTCCTCGGCTACATGAATGACTCTGGCATAGACCTGACCACTCACAAGATAAGAACCAGAGAGCAACTCCTTCCCATCTTTCTTTAGAATGTGATCACTCTCACCAGTCAGCATGGCCTCGTTAAGCTCGGCTATCCCATCAACAACCACGGCATCACTAGGAACCTGTTCACCCGCAGACAAGAGCATGACATCATCCAAGACAATGTCCTTAGGATCAATAGAAACAAGCTGTCCATCACGCACCACACGAATCTGATCCTTATTCATGAGATTGAGCTTATCAATCATGCGACGGGCACGCAACTCCGTCATCATCCCCGTAAAGGCATTAAGCACAATAATCCCAAAGAAAAAAAGATTAGACCAAGCCTGAACAGCAATCAAGGCCACAAAGATTGCAAAATTGAGCACATTAAAGGAGTTGAAGACATTACGCCTAAAAATCTCCCAATTGCTGGAGCCAGTTTTTGCTTTAAAATGATTTGTTTTACCGGCATCTATCCGCCGCTTGACCTCCACCTGCGTCAAGCCTTGTAACTGTTTTTTCATAACTTTCATAGTAGCATAAAAATGAGGTGTTTTCAAAGGTTAGCCGTCATGAATACCAAGGAAATAAACCTATTAACCCTCACGCTTTTTCCACTATGTCATCCAGGCCAATAAAACCAACAAAAATATTCTGCAGAATTATATTCTCTAATTAAACCTACTTTGATAAATTAAATTAAACAACCATTGAAGGTTGATTAATGGTTTTGGTTGAGCATCAATCACAGGTTGAACGGTCTCTCTAATTTCTTTTAGGACTTTTCGTTGATTATATTTTATCTTGTGATAACGTTTGTCAAAAGCATCTTGGATAGAAAAATTACGATTAAAAATATAACTTTCACCTGAGTCCGAGAAAAAGAATAGAGTATCACCTGAAAGATCTAATACAGACGATTCTGTTCCTTTTTCTCTAGTTATAGCGTACGACCCGTCCTCATCATAGCTAATACCATCTATTTCCGGTGTATAAATCCAGCCATTATTCTCCATTAGCATAACGATATCCGGCTCTGTCCCCTCCTTATGAGGGATGTGCTGAGCATAATAAACAGAGTGGTATTTTAAATTAAAAAAAGTAAATAGGCTCATTCCTAAGACTGTAACCAGCCCTATAAATAGTCCTACAAAAATCCCTAAAATATTGCTTTTTCGCATTGTCATCTTCTCTTTCTTTTTCTATCTCCAATCGAATTTTTGACCAGATTAACAATAAACCATTGTACACTATTTTTAACAAGTCTTACAATTTAAGGATTAGTTACTTTGTGATTGCTCTAACATTTTTTATGAATAAGAAAAAATCAAGTCTTAACAAATTCCTCCAATACTTCTCCCCACTTTGTCAATCAAGCTAAACATAGTATAATAGTTGAGGTTTTGACTGCCTATTCTATAAGGCTAATTAAGGCATCAAAAAGTAAGAAACAAGGGCTAAGCCCTTGATATGAAAGGAATCTAGAAACTATTATGATGAACATGCAAAACTTGTTCCAAGAATTTTTTAGGCTTGTTATCATCATAAATACTGATTTTAAAGGATTTAACTACTAGTAAACTTAACAACTTCTATATATTTTACACTTTATAGGACAGTAAATGGACAGTGACAGCATAATTGAAGAGTGAACAAAAAGAGGTATAAAAATACCTCTTTCAGATTGAAGACAAAGTCCTCAGAAGTTATACTTCTGGGGACTTTGTCTTGCTTCGAAGAAGTATAATAAAAGAAAAGGTATTTGATGAGGTACTCCTAGTTAGCGATTTGTACTGAAAGTCGCCAGCACCAAAAAGTTGTTGTGCGTCATATTTGGAAAGATGCCTTAGACATCTGTGAAGATATCCGTCATCAAAGTGGGATGAAGGAACGGTACCAACATCGGAAAGAAACGATAGAACGTTTATTCGGAACAGCTAAAGAATATCATAACTTGCGTTATACCAGAGAAAAAGGAAAGTCCAAAATGGAAGATAAGGTTGGGCTTACTTTGGCATGTCTAAATATCAAAAAATTGGTAAAAATGATGGTAGGAAAGACCTGTTATTTTATCCAAATACCTCAATATTATTGGATTATGAGAGAATTAAGTGTGAATATAAAAAAAGACAAGCATCAAAAACGATGTTTGTCTTCATTCTGAATCAGAATTTTAATAGGAATTCTGATTTTTTTATGCAAATCCATTTAAAAGCCAAAGGGTGTTTAACTATTATTTATTAAAATATAGATAAATATCATTTGATTAGTATTTGTTAAGTAGGAGTGTTTAATTCAAACGACTTCATTATAATGGTTGTCACATACATTAAAATAATAAAAAATTGAAAAAGGTTGAAAAATAAAAATAACATGTTATAATTATGGCGTCTATATGAATAGGGAATATTGGTAGTAGTAACTTGAAGCCAACTTGATTGTAATCTTTCAACTCTTTCGGGGAGAGTTTTATACGATTACGTGTTGGTGCTTGGTACTATATGATATGGTATTGGGATAGGGTTATCATACCGATATTTTGATTTGTAAGATGGGGATAGAGCGTAAGTAAAGGGGACGCTCTTTAAAATGGGGAGAAGTTTTTATGAAATATATGTAAATTAGCAATACTGCTGGATTCAAAAACACTTTTATTAGCAAAGCGTTTTTTCTCCTGCAGTTTTTTT
>NZ_JACLQL010000008.1:0-119454 GCF_016648635.1 Streptococcus sp. 21.1
TTATTAAGTTATCTAAAAGAAAATAAATTTACATTGGATACATATTTAAATGAAATTGAAAATGAACTGAATAATGACGATAGTTTAATGTTGGGGATTTATGAAAAAGAACTAATAAGAATTGAAATTGAAAAAATAATCTTCCAAAATCAATTGACTTAAAACTAAGCTTATGAAACCTTTTGTAAAAGACTGTTTAGGTAAATGAGCCTCTAATTTGAGTAGAAGTCGAATTTTAAACTTGATATGGATTTGATACTACCACCTCCTCGAAATACCTTAATCTCTTTCCATGAATACCTTTGAATTTATATCTGACTTGTGGTATCATTTAATATGCTGAAAATTAAAGGAGCATTAAATGAACGATATAAAAAAGATATGCAATGCGACTAATTTAAAATACCTAGCTGTTGCACTTATGTTTTTGGACCAAATCTATCAGATGTTCGGGAGTATGTGGGCACCTATATGGTTGACGATGCTGGGACGTCTGGCTTTCCCAATTTTCCTCTTTCTTGCTGCTGATAGTTTTCACTATACACACGATCGTATGGCGTTTCTTAGGCGTCTGCTTTACATGAGTTGGTTTATGATCGTTGGCAACGCCATCATTGGTAGTATTTTTCATAATGGTAGTATAGGTTTAACCAATAATGCCTTCTCAACCTTCTTTATTACAGGGATTTTTATATGTTCTTGGGATTTGTTGGCTAAGGGGCTTCGCGATAAATCGAACAAGGAGTTAATTCAAGGGATTGGTGTCTTTCTCTTGCCAATTCTTTCATCTATTCCAGTTGTGATTCTTGCAGACATATTTGAAACGCCACATGCGAACCCACTCCTCGTGCAGATTGTTGCCTTTATCTTGTCACTAGTTCCAAGTATTATCATGGTTGAGGGTGGCTTTGTGATGGTTATTCTTGGTTTGCTATTCTATATCTTCCGAACCAATCGCATCGCTCAAATCATTGTTTTAGCTGTTATTTCAGTGATTGCCCATCTTTTTGACCCGACAGGTGTGCAGTGGATGATGGTTTTTGCTGCGATTCCTATGTATTTCTATAATGGTGAGCGTGGTAGTGGTAATAAGAATTTCTTCTATATTTTCTACCCAACCCATATTTATCTCTTGTGGATCCTAGCAAGTTTGTTTAGATAAAATGACAAAGACAGTTCTTGTGCTGTCTTTTTTCATGCTGAAAGTCCGTTTTTATAGTTTGTTTCCTGCTTCTAAAACTGCTATAATTTAAGGCGTAATAGAATCATGCGATAAGTAAATTGGAGGTATATCATGACAAAAGTAGCAGTAGTATTTGCGGACGGATTTGAAGAAATCGAAGCCTTGAGCCCAGTGGATGTCTTCCGCCGAGCAGGATTTGACTGTAGCATGCTTGGACTTGAAAATGGGTCAGTGACTGGCTCACATGGGATTCAAGTTGCGATGGATGGCGTATTTGATGGCAATTTTGCGGATTATGACTTGGTGGTCCTTCCTGGAGGTATGCCTGGATCAACTAATCTACGCGACAACGAAACTTTGATTGCCTCTCTTCAAGAGGCTGCAAAAGCTGGAAAATACGTTGCTGCCATTTGTGCTGCACCAATTGTTCTCGAACGTGCTGGTCTTCTTGAAGGGCGTAAATTCACATGTTTCCCTGGCGTAGAGGAACAAATTGCATCTGGCGAGCATCAAACTGACTTAGTTGTCGTGGATGGCAATATTGTCACTAGCCGTGGTGCCGGAACAGCATTAGCTTTTGCTTATGCCTTGGTTGATTTGTTGGGTGGCGATGGTCAGCAGTTGGCTCATACTATGGTTTACGACAGATTGTTTAAATAATGTTTTTTAGGGCTCTTGTTCAAGAACTCTAGCACCTCTTGTTAGGAATGTTGACAATTTATTTACCCCTATGAGATGATAGAGAACGTATCTAACAGAGGACCTAGTTATAGGCTGGAGAGACCTTAGCTTAATTTTATAAGCTTTGGTTTTTTCTTTTCTCCTTTGACATCCATCTTGAAAACGGTTATAATAATCACAAAATAACCTTTAAATGAGTCCAGAGAGGCTTGAAAGGTCGGACAGGTGAAAAAACAGGGTTCTCCTGTGATTTTTTGTGCGACCTTGCCATGTGGCGAGGTTTTTTTGATGACAGTTTGCAGTTTAGAAAGGGTTGTCATGATTTTAGTTGAAGATTTAACCATTGTAAGTCAGCGTGAGATTGCACCTCGTATTTTCGAGATGGTGCTTCAGGGAGAGATGGTTGCAGATATGCAGGTTGGGCAGTTCGTCCACCTCAAGGTGCCAGACCCAAGTAAGCTCCTTCGTCGTCCGATTTCCATTTCAGAGATTGACTACGACAAGAAAGAGGCAACCATTGTCTATCGTGTGGAGCGTGAGGGAACAGCCATTCTGTCTAAGATGGTAGCTGGTCAAACCATTGATACTATGGGCCCTCAGGGAAATGGTTTTGATATTTCCGTTGTCGATGCTGGGCAGAAAGCCCTCCTTGTTGGTGGAGGTATCGGTGTGCCACCTTTGGTTGAGACGGCTAAGCAGTTGAAGGCTAAAGGTGTTGAAGTTGTATCGGTAATTGGTTTTGCCAATAAGGATGCCGTCATCTTGGAGGACAAGCTCAGAGCTTGTGGTGATGTTTATGTGACCACTGATGACGGTTCATACGGTATCAAGGGTTACGTTTCGACAGTTATTGATGGTTTCGACTGGACCCCAGATGCCGTTTACAGTTGTGGAGCTCCAGGCATGCTTAAATATGTCGACAGCAAGTTTGAAAATCATCCTCATGCCTATGTTTCTATGGAAGCTCGCATGGCTTGTGGTATGGGTGCTTGCTATGCCTGTGTGGTTCACGTTAAAGGGGAGTCGGATGCTAAAAATCTTCGTGTTTGCGAGGAAGGGCCAGTCTTCCCTACTGGAAAAGTCATCGTCTAGGAGGTTACCATGTCAGAGACTAAATCAGAAAATCGTTTAGCTATTAGCCTTCCAGGGCTTGACTTGAAAAATCCTATTATCCCAGCCTCAGGTTGCTTTGGTTTTGGTCAAGAGTATGCCAAGTATTATGATTTGGACAAACTAGGTTCTATCATGATTAAGGCAACGACTGCCAACCCACGCTTCGGTAATCCAACACCCCGTGTGGCTGAGACACCATCAGGCATGCTTAATGCCATTGGACTGCAAAATCCAGGTGTTGATGCTGTCTTGTCTGAAAAACTTCCTTGGTTGCAGGAGCATTATCCTGAGCTACCAATCATTGCCAATGTGGCTGGATTTTCAAACGAAGAATATGCAGAAGTGTCTCATAAGATTTCCAAAGCCAGCAACGTCAAGGCTATCGAGCTTAATATCTCGTGTCCAAACGTGGACCATGGCAATAACGGCCTCCTCATCGGACAAGTCCCAGAGCTTGCCTATGCGGCAGTAAAAGCCAGCGTTTCTCACTCTGATGTGCCCGTCTATGTCAAACTGACACCAAGCGTGGCTGATATTACAAGTGTCGCTAAAGCAGTCGAAGATGCCGGTGCGACAGGTTTTACCATGATTAACACCTTGGTCGGAACACGCTATGACTTGGCGACTCGCAAACCTATCATTGCCAACGGTCAAGGTGGTATGTCAGGGCCAGCTGTCTTTCCAGTAGCCCTTAAACTTATCCGCCAAGTTGCTCTAGCGTCAGACCTTCCAATCATCGGTATGGGGGGTGTCGACAGTGCCGAAGCCGCTATCGAAATGTTTATCGCTGGTGCCTCAGCCATCGGTGTCGGAACAGCCAACTTCGCAGATCCCTATGCCTGCCCTAAAATCATTGACCGTCTCCCTGAAGTCATGGACAAGTACGGTATCACAACACTTGAAGACTTGCGTAAGGAAGTTCGAACAGACTTGTTGGGGAAATAGAATAAAAATAGCATTTTTAAGGAGTTTAACAAAGGTATAATTACTTTCATCCCCCTTTGACATTCCCTTATAAAAGCGCTATAATAGAACAAATTGAACTGAACCTTTAATCGAGTCCAGAGAGGCGAGAAAGGTGTACTGAGATGCTACGGCATCACTAAAGGGTAGGGACTGCCCTGTTTTCGTGCAACCTTCGCTGACTGGCGGAGGTTTTTTGTATGAAAGGATATAAGAAATGAGAGAAAATCGTCCTGTTATTGCCCTTGATTTCCCGACTTTTGAGGATGTGAAGGCATTCCTTGCTAAGTTTCCTGCTGATGAAAAGCTCTATGTGAAGATTGGTATGGAACTTTACTATGCGGCTGGTCCAGAGATTGTTCGCTATGTTAAAGATCTTGGCCATAGTGTTTTCCTTGACCTTAAGCTTCACGATATTCCAAATACTGTCAAATCTGCAATGCGTGTTTTGTCTAACCTTGGTGTTGATATGACAAATGTGCATGCGGCTGGTGGTGTGGAAATGATGAAGGCTGCACGTGAGGGCTTGGGTGATGGTCCAATCTTGATTGCTGTAACTCAGTTGACCTCTACCTCTGAAGAGCAGATGCATGATTTTCAAAATATCCAAACTACACTTCAAGAATCAGTGGTTCATTATGCTAAGAAGACTTCTGAAGCAGGTCTTGATGGTGTTGTTTGCTCAGCACACGAAGTCGCAAAAATCAAAGACGCAACAAATGAAGACTTCGTTTGTTTGACACCTGGTATTCGTCCAGCAGGAGCAGCGGCTGGTGACCAAAAACGTGTCATGACACCTGCCGATGCCCGTCAAATTGGTTCAGATTACATTGTTGTTGGTCGTCCAATTACACAAGCTGATAATCCAGTAGCAGCTTATCAAGACATCAAGGCTCAATGGATCGGTCAATAAATTTTCAAAAAGACCTTATTTCATAGGAAAATAGATGGAATTAGGTTATAATAAAGAGTAGAAAACGCTTTACGGAGGATAATAATTATGACATTAGCATCACAAATCGCATCTGACTTGCTTGATATCAAGGCTGTTTACCTTAAACCTGAAGAACCATTTACATGGGCATCAGGAATCAAATCACCAATCTACACAGACAACCGTATTACTTTGTCTTATCCAGAAACTCGTACACTTATCGAAAATGGTTTTGTGGAAAAAATTAAGGAAGAATTTCCTGAAGTAGAAGTGATTGCAGGTACTGCAACTGCTGGTATTCCTCATGGTGCGATTATCGCTGACAAGATGAACCTTCCATTTGCCTACATCCGTAGCAAACCAAAAGATCACGGTGCTGGTAACCAAATCGAAGGTCGTGTGGTTAAAGGCGAAAAAATGGTTGTTGTTGAAGACTTGATTTCAACTGGTGGTTCAGTACTTGATGCTGTAGCAGCTGCAGAGCGTGAAGGGGCTGATGTTATCGGTGTTGTGGCTATCTTTACTTACGAATTGCCAAAAGCTGAGAAAAACTTTGCGGATGCTGGTGTGAAATTGGTTACTCTTTCAAACTACACTGAGTTAATTAAAGTCGCTAAAGTTCAAGGTTACATCACAGCTGACGGACTTCAACTTTTGAAGAAATTCAAAGAAAATCAAGAAACTTGGCAAGACTAATTATCAAGATTTAAGGCGGAACGTTTTAGGCGTTTCGCTTTTTTTAGTATAATTTAGGAAAAGATAAGCAGGGAGAGTATATGATGACAATTAATGAGTGGTCAGATGCAACTACAATGGCTGAAGCCGTGCAAAATAAGACGGTCAGTCCCCGAGAACTAGTAAAGGATACTATAAGTGAAGCGGAGAGGACAAATACTAAAATCAATGCTATCGTCAGTCAACGTTACGAGAAAGCTTTAGAAGAAGCAGAAACTAGAGACTTTTCAGATAAACCTTTTGCTGGTGTCCCAATTTTCCTAAAGGATTTAGGTCAGGAGCAAGCTGGTGAGCCGTCAACAGCGGGTTCTCGCCTATTTACAAGTTATCGGGCTAAGGAAACGGATAACTATGTTAAGAAACTTGAGGAATTGGGCTTTATTATTTTAGGGCGTTCTAGCACTCCTGAGTTTGGCTTCAAAAATATCAGTGATGCTCAGATTCATGGTCCTGTCAATCTACCTGATGATGTGAGGCGTAATGCTGGTGGCTCAAGTGGCGGTGCGGCTGCTATTGTGAGCTCTGGCCTTTCTCCTTTGGCCCCAGCTAGTGACGGTGGGGGCTCTATTCGAATTCCAGCTTCCTTTAACGGCCTAATCGGTCTCAAGCCTACTAGAGGACGAATTCCTGTCGGTCCTGGTTCGTTTCGTGGATGGCAGGGAGCCTCTGTCCAGTTTGCTTTGACTAAGACTGTTCGTGATACAAAACGCTTGCTTTATCATATGCAGACGTGTCAGATGGAAAGTCCCTTTATCTTGCCCAAACTTGACAAAGATTCTTTAGGACAACCAGTCAGACCTTTGAAGATTGCTTTTTTGACTGTATCTCCTATCGGTGGTAAGGTATCAGAATCTGCTATTGCGGCGACAAAAAAGGCTGCTAGAGCATTAGAAAGTCTAGGACATCATGTCCATGAAATCACCCATCAGCCCTTGAATGGGATTGAAGCTATGCAGTCTTACTACATCATGAATAGTGTAGAGACGGCTGCCATGTTTGATGGTATAGAGGCTGGTTTGGGACGTCAGATGACGCTTGAAGATATGGAGTTAATGACTTGGGCTATTTTCCAATCTGGCCAAAAGATTCCTGCCAAAGTTTACTCTAAAGTCCTAACTCAGTGGGACCAGTATAGCCATCAGATGGCAGTCTTTCATGAAGCTTACGATATTCTTCTGACTCCTACAGTTGCGGATGTGGCACCTAAGCATGGGCAGTTTGCCCTCTCTGAAAGCCTACAGAACCAACTCAAGCATATGTCTGAGTTTGATTGGCCAAAACAACAAGAACTTATTTGGGATATGTTTGCGGATAGTTTAGATTGGACCCCTTTCACCCAACAAGCTAACCTGACGGGACAACCATCGATTTCTTTACCTGTCTATCGTGATGGGCAAGGGCTGTCCATTGGTGTTCAACTGACAGCTGCGAAGGGAAGAGAGGACCTCCTCTTACACTTGGCCCAACAAACGGAAGAAGGTTCGGTTTTTAGCTAGCTATACTCATTCTCGGTTCAATTTTTTGTAAAACCCTTTCAAATAGTGTAGTCTAAGATTATAAGTTTTTAACTTAACTTTATTATTTGTTTTAAGGAGACACACATAGATGAAAAAGAGATTTTTCGCCGTTTTTAGCTTAATTTTGGCTGCGGTCTTTTTGGTTGCTTGCTCGTCACAAAGTACAGGTGAGAAGAACTGGGAAAAGATTGAGAAACGTGGTAGCATCAAGGTTGCGACTGCTGGAACACTTTACCCACAAACCTACCACGATGATAAGAATAATTTGACTGGTTATGACGTTGAGATTCTCAAAGAAGTTGGAAAACGTCTTAAGTTGAAAATTGACTTTACGGAGATGGGCGTGGATGGCATGCTTACCGCTGTAAATAGTGGTCAAGTCGATATCGCTAACTACTCACTCGAAGACGACAACAAGAATGTTAAAAAATTCTTGCGTTCTGAACCATATAAGTATTCATTCACTTCAATGGTAGTTCGTGAATCAGATAACTCAGGAATTTCTTCATGGAAGGACCTCAAAGGCAAGAAAGCAGCTGGTGCTGCAAGTACTAAGTACATGAAGATTGCCAAAAAAATGGGTGCCGAACTCGTCGTATATGATAATGTTACTAATGACGTTTACATGCAAGACTTGGTAAATGGGCGTACAGACGTTATCGTCAACGATTACTATTTGCAAAAGATGGCAGTAGCCGCTATCAAAGACAAGTACCCAGTTAAGATCAACGACGGTATCTACAGTAACCCTTACTCAACAAGCTTTACTTTCTCATTGAAGAATAAAACCCTTCAAGAAAAGGTCAACAAAGCCATCAAAGACATGAAGAAAGATGGTACCCTTACCAAGATTTCAGAGAAATTCTTTGCTGGTCAAGATGTTACAAAGAAAACAAAAGTTGACTATACTGAGATTGATATCTCTGATGTTGAATAATATAAGCGATCCAATTGGATCGCTTATTTGCTAAAGAAATGTTTAGAAAGTTAGACTTATGATTATTGATTTTTCACTGATCCTAAAAAGCATTCCTTATGTCCTATCAGGTCTGCCTTATACCTTAGGAATCTCGCTTTTAAGCTTTATGGTTGGGAATGTTTTTGCTATCATCCTTGCCTTTATGCGAATGTCTCAAAAGCCTTGGTTAAAGTATCCAGCCCGCATTTATATCTCCATCATGCGTGGGGTTCCTATGTTGGTCGTGCTCTTCATTCTTTACTTTGGTTTGCCTTATGTTGGTGTTCAGCTACCTGCCCTTCTTTGTGCCTTTATTGGCTTCTCCTGTGTTAGTGCCGCTTATATGGCAGAGATTTTCCGTTCATCCATAGTTGCCGTAGATAAGGGGCAGTGGGAAGCAGCTCGCTCTCTTGGTCTTCCTCAGAAGTCTATTATCCGTCGGATTATCTTACCTCAGGCTATGCGTATAGCAGTAGCCCCTCTTGGTAATGTTATTATTGATATGGTTAAGAGTTCCTCATTGGCTGCTATGATTACAGTGCCTGACATTTTCCAAAATGCTAAGATTATCGGTGGGCGTGAGTATGACTACATGTCTATGTATATCCTAATCGCCCTTATTTACTGGACTTTGAGCTTTACTTTAGAACTGCTTGAAGGCTATCTTGAAAAACGTTTAGCTACCTATTGATTTTTGAAAAAATTGTTTGAATATCTAATAAAATATTGAAATTTATTTAATTCTAATCTTATAAATGTGGTATAATAAAAGCGATTTAAAAATCAGAAAGGTCTTTTGGAATGAAGAAGAAAACAGTCGTTGCAACGACACTATCAACCCTACTCGTCTCAACTGCCATCTTGGCTAATGCTGTCCAAGCTGACGAGGTAGAAACTCATGCAGCTGTAAAAGCACCAAGCACTGAAGTAGTAGCTACAGAGGCAACTACCAATGCGACATCTACTGTAGCAACAACTGCATCAAGCGAGTCTGCAGCTCCAGTAGCTAGTTCAACATCAGTTGTTACTGCTTCTACAGCTGAAACAAGCGAGACACCAGTTACCACAACCAGTGAAACAGCAACTGCAGCCGCAACTCCTACAACAGAAGTCGTGACAAATGCTAGCACAAGTGCCAGCAACGACACTGTAACTGTTCTTCACACCAACGATGTTCATGGTCGTATGGTTGAAGATGATCGTAACGGAGTTATTGGTGATGCCCTTTTGTCTGGTATCGTCAATGATTCTCGTTCAAAAGGAACAACCCTTGTCTTTGACTCTGGGGACTCATTCCAAGGTCTTCCAATCTCAAACAGCTCTAAGGGTGAGGACATGGCAAGCGTCATGAATGCTGTTGGTTTTGATGCCATGACAGTGGGGAACCATGAGTTCGACTTTGGTCTTGACCAATTGCGTCGTTTGAGCAAACAAACCAATTTCCCAATCATCACATCTAACGTTTATGTGGACGGCGTACGTCTTTTCCAACCATCTACAATCGTTGATAAAACACCTGGTGTTGATGGAGATGAAGTAGTTGTTATTGGTGTTACTACACCTGAGACAGCTACTAAGACACACCCACGTAATATCACTGGTGTCTCTTTCACCGATCCTATTACTGAGGTTAAAGCTGTTGTTGACCAAGTGGAATCAAATGCTCGTGCTGAAGGTAAGGAATACAAGACTTATATTGTCCTTAGTCACTTGGGTATAGATACAACAACTCCAGTTGAATGGCGTGGATCAACATTGGCAGAAGCTCTTTCAAACTATGCACCTTTGAAAGGAAAACGTGTTCTTGTCCTTGATGGTCACTCACACACTCTTCACACAGCGACATACGGCGATAATGTCACTTACAACCAAACTGGTAGCTACCTTAACAATGTCGGCCGCGTCGTTTATAATTCTGACCGTATCTTGTCACATGGCGTGATTTCACACGACGAAGCTAAGAAGAATTATCAAGTTAACCCAACAGTTAAAACTATGATTGATGACATCCAAGCTAAGTACAAGGCAGATTCTTCGAAAGTAGTTATCGAAAATAGTCCAGTTAAACTTAGTGGTGACCGTATGGATGTTCGTGTTCGCGAAACTAACCTTGGTAATGTTGTCGCTGATTCTCTCTTAGATTACGGACAATCAGCCTTCACACACAAGTCTAACCTTGCCGTAACAAACGGTGGTGGTCTTCGTGAAACAATTGCCAAAGACAAACCAATCACTAAAGGTGATATCATTGCCGTTCTTCCATTTGGTAACTCAGTTGCTCAAATTCAAGTGACAGGTCAAAATATCCATGATATGTTTGTCAAATCTCTTGGTTCTATTCTCCAAGTTGACGAAAGTGGTAAAACTGTTCTAGATGAAAATGGTCAACCTCTTCTTGAACCATCTGGCGGTTTCCTTCAAGTATCAGGAGCTCGTGTTTATTATGACACAACACTTCCAGCAGAAAAACGTATCTTATCAATTGACATTTTTGATCCAGAAACTGGTACCTATAAACCACTCAACTCTAATGAAACTTACTACCTTGTAACGAATGACTTCTTAGCTGCTGGTGGTGATGGCTACACAATGCTTGGTGGTCCTCGTGAAGAAGGTCCTTCAATGGATACCGTCTTTGCGGATTACTTGACACATGCAGACCTATCTAAGTATGCAGTTATCAATCCAAACTCACGTACCATTTCTATTTCAAGTGCTGATTTTGCTGCCTTGAACAAAAAAGAAAATGCAGAAGACCCTACACTTAATCCATTGAGTCCTGTTACGCCATCTAGCCTTGCTGAAGACCTTAAAACAACTAAACCAGTTGTATCTAAAGTAGTAACGACACCTAATGGTAAAGTATTCTTCGTTTCAACAAGAAACGAAGCACTTAAAGAAACAGAAAAAGTGGCAGAAGCTTCTGCTCAAACTGAAGTTCTTCCTACAACAGGTGACAAGGCCTCACACGCTGGACTCCTCGGACTTGGTATGTTGCTAACTCTCTTTGGACTTAGTGGAAAACACAAAGGTAAAGAGAAATACTAAGAAGTTTGCAGATAAAAAAAGAGTTAACCATTTGGCTAACTCTTTTTTGTTTTCTTGTTGTTGCTATGTGTTTTTCGATACTGGCTTGGTGTTTGGTCGTAATAGTGTTTAAATTGACGGTTGAAATTTGATAAATTGTTAAAACCAACATCAGTAGCAATTTCCAAAACTGGTTTAACACTATTACGGAGCTCTTCGCAAGCAGCATTAAGTCTTGCTTGATTGATAAATTCGGTACAAGAGGTACCAGTTTGTTGCTTAAAAATCGTCATAAAGTGAGTCTTACTATATCCCATGAGCTCTGACAACTTTTCAATCGTGAGATTTTCAGCATAATGTTGATTGATGTAATCAATGATTTCACGAATTTTATCATTTTTTCGATAATGATCATCAGAAGTTTTTCGCTTTACCAAACGATAGAAGTAGAGGAGGTAGATTAATTCTTCCAACTTTGACTTGAGAAGAAGTTCATAGTGACGATCTTTCTGACGAATCATCTTAAAAATCTCGAAGAGAAGTGCTTTAATTTCCGTATACCCCTCGTCTGATGGTCTTAGACATTGTTTAAACTTAAAATTGGAATTCTGTAAGGGCTGAAGATAACGGAGACTAAGCAGATCCACCAGAGACTGTCCCAACATATCCAAATGAAAATGAAGGGTATCAGTATGATGAGACTGATTATCTATGGGATGAATCGAATGAAGCTCATTAGGACATATCAAAAAAATATCTCCAGCCTGACTGTCAAAATAGTCATAATCAATATGATAGCGAGCTGTCCCCTCATAAACGTACTGTATTTCAAGCTCAGGATGCCAATGAAATAGAATATCAGGGCGTCCATTTTCGACCATAGTTTCCTCCAGTCGAAAAGGAAGCAGATTATCATCAAAATCTATCAAATGTTTAAAATCAGTATCAGTAGCTACTTGACTCATGATTAACCTTTCAAAATCATAGAATAATACCATGATAGCATTTTCTTTCTTAAAAAGCATGAGTCAATCGTCTTTATAGTATTGGTAGTTTTTTATTTACATAATTTTATTTCTGGAGTTATGTATGTAAAATAAAAAGATGACTAAGCATCCTTTTTACATAAATTTAGTTATGTTTATTTTCCTAGACAGAACTGACTAAAGAGTTGTGTAATGAGTTCATCTGGGGCGGCGTCACCAGTAATTTCTCCTAAAACTTCCCAGGTACGTGTCATATCAACCTGTAAGAGGTCAACAGGCATTCCTAATTCAAGACCTTGATTGACTGCTTCAAGACTTTCGAGAGCTTTTTCAATGAGTGAAATGTGACGGGCATTTGAGAGATAAGTAGCATCTTTCTCCACTAGGCCAGCATTATCAAAGAAGAGCTGATTGATGCGATCTTCGATTTTGTCAATATTTTCATTCTTGAGGACCGAAATTGGAATGATATCTTCGGGAAGCTCTTCCATTTGGATTGCCTGTGGTAGGTCTGTCTTATTTAGAAGAATGATGCGATTGCTATTTTTACTGATTTCTAGTAATGTACGGTCTTGCTCTGTTAACGGTTCGGAGCTATTAAGCACAAGGAGAACCAGGTCAGCCTCTTCGAGAGCTTTCTTAGAACGCTCAACACCAATCTTTTCAACCACATCATCTGTGTCACGGATACCAGCAGTATCGATTAACTTAAGTGGAACACCCTTGATATTAACGTATTCTTCAATGACATCACGGGTGGTACCTTCAATGTCTGTTACGATAGCTTTCTCCTCGCGTAGGAGATTGTTAAGAAGACTAGATTTTCCGACATTTGGACGACCAATGATTGCCGTTGAAAGGCCTTCTCGTAGGATTTTTCCTCGTTTAGCAGTGGCAAGAAGATTTTCTAAAAGTGCTTGGAACTCTTGCGTTTTTTCACGGACAAGAGCTGTGGTGACTTCTTCAACATCATCATATTCTGGGTAATCAATATTCACTTCGACTTGAGCCAAGGTGTTAAGGATTTCTTGGCGAGTGTTGTTAATGAGATCCTTGAGCGACCCATCAAGTTGAGAGACGGCAACGGCCATAGCCTTATCAGTTTTAGCACGAATCAAATCCATAACAGCTTCGGCCTGAGTCAAGTCCACACGACCATTCAAAAAGGCACGTTTGGTGAATTCTCCAGGTTCAGCCATACGAGCTCCAGAACGAATAAGGAGTTGGAGGATTTCATTAGTCACAGCAACCCCACCGTGAGTGTTGATCTCCACGACATCCTCACGCGTAAAGGTCTTTGGTGCACGCATAACACTTACCATGACTTCATCAATGGTTTCCTCATTTTCGACAATATGGCCGTAATTGATAGTATGTGAAGTAACTGATTCTAGATTTTTTCCTTTGAAAACTTTATTAGCAATGGCGATAGCATCGGTCCCAGATAAGCGAACGATACCGATAGCACCTTCACCTAAGGGCGTTGAAATGGCAGTAATCGTATCAAATTCTTTGGTAATTGACATAGTTATTCCTTTGGATTTTTTCTGTATAAGTTTTAAAATGATTTAATTTCATTGTAACGCAAAAGAGCAGTAGTCGCAAGGATTGGTGCTGATAAAGCCAAGAAAAAAGAGCCTGAGCTCTTTTCTTTATTTATGGCGTTCAAAGTATAATTTGGTTTCTTTAATGATGTTTGGTGAAAGGACTAGGAGGGCAATCAAGTTAGGCAATGCCATCAAGCCGTTTACGATATCCGCAATTTTCCAAACAACATCAAGTGTGAGGTAACCACCAAGAGCAACCATAACCACAAAAATGAGGCGGTAGAGTGGAAGGAATTTAGTTGATTTGAAAATGAATTCGAAACAACGTTCACCGTAGTAAGACCAACCCAAGATTGTTGTAAAGGCAAAGAGAACTAAAGAAAGTGTTAAAGCAATTTCACCAAATGTACCAAAAACAGAAGAGAAGGCGGCTTGTGTCATTGGGGCACCTTCTAGGCTACCTGACCATTGACCAGTTACAAGGATAGCAAGACCTGTAAGTGTACAGATGATAATCGTATCAATGAAAGTACCTGTCATCGAAATCAAACCTTGTTCAACAGGTTCTTCGGTCTTAGCGGCAGCGGCAGCGATAGGAGCTGATCCAAGACCTGACTCATTTGAGAAGACACCACGCGCAATACCAAGACGCATAGCGACCATGACTGTTGCACCAGCAAAACCACCAACGGCTGCTTTACCAGTAAAGGCAGATTGGAAGACCATTTCAAGGACTGGAAGAAGCTGATTAAAGTTAGTAAAGATAACCACAAGAGCTGCTAGGATATAAAGTCCAGCCATAAATGGTACGACCTTTTCAGAAACTTTAGAGATAGATTGGATACCACCAAAAATGATGGCAGCAGTTATAAGAGCAAGTAAGATACTTACGATTTTTGGTGACCAGTCAAAGCTGTTTTGAAGTGAGGCGGTGATTGAGTTAACTTGAGAGAAAGTACCAATCCCCAACCATGCAACTAGGACACCTGCAAAGGCAAAGAAGTAGGCCAAAGGTTTAGCAATTGTTTGCCATTTCCCAGAGAAACCGTGTGTGATGTAATACATTGGACCACCAGAAACATTACCTTGGTCGTCAAGTGTACGGAATTTAATAGCCAAAAGACCTTCGGAATATTTGGTTGCCATACCAAAGAAAGCGGCAATCCACATCCAGAAAAGGGCACCAGGTCCACCAGTTTTGATGGCTGTAGCTACCCCAACAATGTTACCTGTACCAACAGTTGCAGCAAGAGCTGTCGCAAGGGCTGCAAAACTAGAAATATCACCTTCCCCTTTATCTTCAGCAAAGATAAGTTTAAAAGCTTTAGGAAGACGAAGAACTTGCAAAAGTCCAAGACGAAGCGTTAGGTAAATCCCAGTTCCTACAAGAAGGACCAAAAGGGGTGGACCCCAGACAAAATCATCAATGGTAGTAAAAAAGTCTAACATAAATGTAACAATCTCCTTTAACCGAGACGTCAAAAAAGAGGTTTGGCTTAACCAGACCTCTGAGAATACAAAGCTATTACTACAAGTAAATAAACTTGCGATGCTTTCTGTCCTTTTACCTGAGAGTTTCGGTTGTTACCCCTTGCCCCTTCGGTGTCTTGTTTACAGCTAAGGCTGCTTCAAGATCTCTCCAGAAGTCCGTCAATCACCAGTCTTCCTGATGACATCACTCGGTTTTTATTTTATTGTGGTTCTATCTTATCGAAAAAACCGAACAGTGTCAACACTAATTTTCATCAAAACTATAAAAAACCGAATATTACACTTAAGAATGCCTTTCACCAAAACCTAGAAAAGCTTGGAATAACAATCATTTTAAGCAAACAACCTCCCAATAAAAACAAACGATTATTTGCTAAAGTTATTTCACACTCATTATGAATAGAGTCTGCATTTTCATCCAAAAAATGATAAAATAGTAGAGCTTATTTTTGAGAATGGAGAATATGATGAACCCATTATTAACTGGTATGAATGACAAACAGGCTGAAGCCGTCCAAACGACTGAAGGTCCTTTGTTGATTATGGCTGGTGCAGGATCAGGGAAGACACGTGTACTTACCCACCGCATTGCCTACCTTATCGACGAAAAAATGATTAATCCTTGGAATATTTTGGCCATTACCTTTACCAATAAGGCAGCTCGTGAGATGCGTGAGCGTGCTATGGCTTTAAACCCAGCAACTTCAGAAACCTTGATTGCGACCTTCCATAGTATGTGCGTGCGAATCCTTCGTCGTGAAGCGGACCATATTGGCTACAATCGAAACTTTACTATCGTGGATCCTGGTGAACAACGTACTTTGATGAAACGAATTCTCAAGAATCTTAATCTTGATCCTAAGAAGTGGAATGAACGTGCTATTTTAGGAACCATTTCCAACGCAAAAAATGACCTCTTGGATGAAGTGGCTTATGAGCACCAAGCTGGTGACATGTATACTCAAATCGTTGCTAAATGTTACAAAGCCTATCAGGAAGAGCTCCGTCGTAGTGAAGCCATGGATTTCGACGATTTGATTATGATGACTCTGCGTCTCTTTGATAAAAATCCCGATGTGCTCGCTTATTATCAGCAGCGTTATCAGTATATTCACGTGGATGAATATCAAGATACCAACCATGCTCAGTATCAGTTGGTAAAACTCTTAGCATCTCGCTTCAAGAATATCTGTGTCGTGGGTGATGCTGACCAATCAATCTACGGTTGGCGTGGGGCTGACATGCAGAACATCCTTGATTTTGAGAAGGACTATCCTGAAGCTAAGGTTGTCCTCTTGGAGGAAAACTACCGTTCAACCAAGAAAATTCTCCAAGCAGCCAACGAAGTTATCAAGAACAACCGTAACCGCCGTCCTAAGAAACTTTGGACTCAAAATGATGACGGTGAACAAATTGTTTATTACCGTGCTAATGACGAGCGTGATGAAGCTGTTTTTGTTGCTTCAACTATTGATAACATTATTCGTGAAGAAGGTAAGAACTTCAAGGATTTCGCTGTACTTTACCGTACTAATGCTCAGTCTCGTACCATTGAAGAAGCTTTACTCAAGTCTAATATTCCTTATACCATGGTTGGAGGAACCAAGTTCTATAGCCGTAAAGAAATTCGTGATGTCATTTCTTACTTGAACTTGATTGCCAACCCTGCGGATAATATTAGCTTTGAACGTGTCGTTAATGAACCTAAACGTGGAGTTGGACCTGGGACACTAGAAAAGATTCGTACCTTTGCCTATGAGCAAAACATGAGTCTCCTAGATGCTTCAGCTAATATTATGTTATCACCGATTAAGGGGAAAGCAGCTCAGGGCGTTTACGATTTTGCTAACATGATTCTGAACCTACGTGATCAGCTAGATGGACTAAGTATCACTGAAGCTGTAGAGGCTGTTTTGGATAAGTCTGGTTATCTGGATGCTCTTTCGATGCAACAAACACTTGAAAGTCAAGCGCGCATTGAAAATATCGAAGAATTCATGTCTGTTACTAAGAATTTTGACGAAACCAACACCGATGGTACGGAAGACGAGACAGGAATTGACCGTTTAGGCCGTTTCTTAAACGATTTAGCTTTAATTGCTGATACGGACGATGGTGATATGGAAGCAGCAGAAGTAACCCTGATGACTCTCCATGCTGCCAAAGGGCTTGAATTCCCAGTTGTCTTCCTAATTGGTATGGAAGAGGGAGTTTTCCCTTTGTCACGTGCCTCAGAAGAGCCAGATGAACTCGAAGAAGAGCGTCGTTTGGCTTACGTAGGTATCACTCGGGCAGAAGAGATTCTTTTCCTTACCAACGCTAATACGCGTACTCTTTTTGGTAAGACTAGCTATAATCGTCCTAGCCGTTTCTTACGTGAAATTTCAGATGATTTATTACAATATCAAGGTCTAGCACGTCCAGCCAATTCATCATTTGGTGTTCGTTTTACAAAGGAAGAGCCGATACAATTTGGTCAGGGCATGAGTTTACAACAAGCGCTTCAGACCAGAAAAGCAAATGCACAACCGCAAAGACATACTGGCGCTCAGCCATTTTCAAAAGCTACTGGGGGACTACCTTTTGGCAAGACTTCAGACTCTGGTAACTCAGTTACTGACTGGGAAATTGGAGATATCGCCCACCACAAGAAATGGGGAGATGGTACCGTCCTAGAAGTAACTGGAAGTGGCAAGACACAAGAACTTAAGATAAAATTCCCAGAAGTTGGACTAAAAAAAGTTTTGGCAAGCGTAGCACCTATTGAGAAGAAATAGAAAGGGACCGAAAGGTCCTTTTTATAAGCCCTCCCTATCACATTGATAAAAAATTTCTATTAGACAGCTAGCTTTTCTGGGTGTAGAATGAAGTCAACTTTTGTTTTGGAGGACACCCATATGTCACGAGAATTTTCATTTGAAACCTTACAATTACACGCTGGACAAACACCTGACAAGGAAACAAAATCACGTGCTGTTCCAATTTACCAAACCACTTCATATGTTTTTGACGACGCTCAAGAAGGTGAAGATCTCTTTGCCCTTAGAAAGCCTGGTAATATTTACACACGTATTACCAATCCAACAGTAGCAGTACTTGAAGAACGTATTGCAGCCCTCGAAAGTGGTGTTGGTGCCTTGGCTACAGCATCAGGTATGGCTGCAATCACCTATGCTATCCTTGGTTTGGCACATGCTGGCGATCATGTTGTTGCCGCAACAACCCTTTATGGTGGGACATTCAATCTCTTAAAAGAAACTCTTCCACGCTATGGTATCACAACAACTTTTGTAGATGTTGACAATCCTGAAGAAATTGAAGCTGCTATCAAAAATAATACCAAGCTTGTCTTGATTGAGTCTTTGGGAAATCCGCTTATCAATATTCCTGATTTTGAAAAAATTGCTGAGATTGCTCACAGTCATAAGATTCCATTGGTTGCTGACAATACTTTTGGAACTCCATATCTCATCAATGTTATCTCCCATGGAGTAGATATCGTGGTTCATTCTGCAACTAAATTTATCGGTGGACATGGAACAACTATTGGAGGTCTTATCGTCGATTCTGGTAAATTTGACTGGGAAGCTTCAGGCAAATTCCCACAGTTGGTTGACGAGGATCCATCTTACCACAATATCAGCTATACGCGTGATGTTGGTCCAGCAGCATTTGTAACTGCCCTTCGTACACAACTTTTGCGTGACACAGGGGCTGCCTTGGCACCTTTCAATGCTTTCTTGCTCTTGCAAGGACTTGAAACACTTTCACTTCGTGTCGAACGCCACGTCGAAAATACTAAAAAAATCGTAGACTTTTTAGAAAATCATCCAAAAGTTGAAAAAGTTAACTATCCTGGATTACCATCAAGTCCTTACTATGATTTGGCACAAAAATACTTCCCTAAAGGACCAGGCTCTATTTTCACTTTCCATGTTAAAGGTGGACAAGACGAAGCACGTACCGTAATTGATAATCTTGAAATCTTCTCAGATTTAGCTAACGTTGCTGATGCAAAATCTTTGGTGGTGCACCCTGCAACAACAACTCACCAACAATTGGCAGAAGCTGATTTACTAGCTTGTGGCGTCACTCCAAATCAAATTCGTCTCTCAGTTGGTTTGGAAAACGCAGATGATTTGATTGAAGATTTAAAACTAGCTCTTGATAAAATTTAAGTATTTCGATACTAAATAATTTAACCAGCTCTTTAGCTGGTTTTTTGTTATACTATCCCTATGAAATTTGTTTTTGATTTGGATGGAACCCTATGTTTTGATGGTATGACCATGTCAAAAGACTTACAAAAGGTTCTTTTAACTGCACCAAAATACGGTCATGAAATTATTTTTGCAACAGCACGCTCTTACAGAGACTGTCTTAGTATTTTAGAGGGAGAATTGAGAAAGCTGACAGTAGTTGGCTTAAACGGTGGTGAAGTCTTCCAAGATGAACACTTAGTATCACAATACACAATACCTTCTCCTGCTCTAAGAACGATTGTTAGCTACTGTGATACTTATAATCTCCCTTATTTTATTGATGATACCTTTAATTATGCTATTCAAAATCCTGAGCAAATCCCTTTTCTTTCAAATGTTGATCCATTAAACAAAGCAAGTATTTTGCCTGTTCATGAACTTAATGAGCCTATCAAAGTTGTTATGCCACTTGTAGAGCATGAGGATATACGTGAAGACCTTATCTTTAATCTAAACAAACTGGAAGGTTTAGACCTTAGTTATCATGATATCGAAAGGTGTCTTTACATTAATCCTAAAGGTGTGACCAAGGCTAGTACTGTTTTAAACCACTTTGGTAAAGACTTTGTAGCTTTTGGAAATGATCAAAATGATATTTCTCTTTTCAAAAATGCTATATATGGAGTGCAAATTGGTGATTATCCCTACCTAAAAAACTTTGCGGATGAGGTTATTCCTGCAATTAATGCAGTTATTGCTGAAAAAATTAGACTACTGTTTGAAAAATTCTAAACAAATGCTTAGGCTTATTGCTATATTTACAGTACAATAGTAAAAAAAGTATTGGAGGACTAACATGCCAACATTTATTGGAAAACCAGTTACAGTAGCAGAAGACAAACAACTTCAAGTTGGAGATACCTTGCGTGACTTTAACTTGACCACAACAGATTTGACGAAAAAATCACTTTCAGAATTCGATGGAAAGAAAAAAGTTATCTCTATCGTTCCATCAATCGATACTGGAATCTGTTCAACTCAAACACGTACCTTTAACAAGGAATTGTCAGAATTAGACGATACAGTAGTTATTACTATTTCAGTGGACCTACCATTTGCACAAGCTCGTTGGTGTGGTGCTGAAGGACTTGAAAATGCCATCATGCTTTCTGACTACTATGATAATAGTTTCGGTAAAGATTATGGTGTCCTCATTGAAGAGTGGCACTTGTTAGCGCGTGCAGTTTTAGTGGCAGATGCTGACAATAAGATTACTTATGTCGAATATTTGGACAATATCAATACTGATCCAAACTATGAAGCAGCAGTAGCAGCGGTTAAAAGCTTATAAAATAAGGCTCAGGTCTCTTTTTTATTTTTCCTTTCTTACAGTTTTTACTTGCAAAAGTATTAGCTTCTTGCTATTATTGTATAGCAATACTCAATATGGATAGTAAAATATAAAAAAGGAGATTCAATGTCTGAAAAAGAAAGACCTCAACTGATTATCGATTACGAAGCTAATACAGACAAACTTGTTCGTTTAGGCGATGTTGTCGATCAATTTAAAGGAAAAGCTGTCCCTGCTAAGGCAGAACCTGGCGAATTCGCTGTCATTAATCTATCGGATATGACACCCAACGGCATTGCCTACGATGACCTTAAAACGTTTTCTGAGGAACGCCGTAAACTTTTACGATTTCTCTTAGAAGATGGAGATGTTCTTATTGCTTCTAAGGGAACTGTACAAAAAGTTGCTGTTTTCGAAGATCAGGGCAAGCGAGAAGTTGTCGCCTCATCAAATATCACAGTATTACGACCTAAGGAAAAACTCCGTGGTTTCTACATCAAGTTTTTCCTTGAGACAGAGATTGGTCGTGCCTATTTAGACTATGCTGATAAGGGAAAGGCTGTCCTAAATTTATCGACGGCTGACCTCTTGGATATCAAAATTCCTGAGATACCAATTGTGAAGCAAGATTATCAAATTGCTGCCTACTTGCGTGGGCGTGCTGATTACCACCGTAAGATGGTGAGGGCAGAGCAGGAGTGGGAAAATATCCAGCATAATGTCACAGAAGCTTTATTTGGAAATTAATCAAAAGCCAGCAAACTAAGATTTGTTGGTTTTTTTTTCATTATTCTCGTGTATAATGGAAGTAGTAAATATGTTATTAGGAGGTCATTATGACTACCAACACTATAGATTTATCACAACCTGTTGCAACAATCATTAAAGAGCATCCAGAGGTTAAGGATTTACTGATTGACCTTGGTTTTAAGCCCTTGTCTAACCCTGCTATGCTAAATACTGTCGGTAAGGTAACCAATCTAAAAGCTGGCTCCAAGTTAGCTAATATTCCCCTAGATAAAATCAAGAAAACCTTACTATTCAATGGTTATGATGTCATCGGAGACTAATATGGAAAACAATCGTATTCAAATACTCAAAGAAATTCTCCTTGATTTACACCAGGGAGCCAGTCCTGAGAGTGTTCAAGAGCGCTTCAATCAACACTTCAAGGGAGTATCTGCCCTTGAAATCTCTATGATGGAGCATGAACTTATGGCATCTGAAGATGGAGTTACCTTTGAAGATGTGATGAGCCTTTGTAATGTCCACGCTAACCTCTTTAAAGGAGCTATTGCAGATGTGGAGGTGGCAGACGCTGATCAAGAGGGCCACCCTGTCTATGTCTTTAAACAAGAGAATTTAGCCCTACGTTCAGCTATCCTACGTATTCGACGTATCATCGAAAACATTAGTAAGCCTGAAAATGAAGATTTCAAATCTGACCTACTCAATGGGCTTAGACATCAGATGTCTTTATTGGGACAATTTCATAACCATTACACACGTAAAGAAAAGCTCTTCTTTCCAATAATGGAGCGTTATGGTCATGATTCTCCTCCAAAGGTTATGTGGGGTGTAGACGATGACATCCGAAAACTCTTTCGAGATGCAGAAGCTAAACTCCAGGAACTTCCATATGCTGATTTAGATGAATTTTCAAAGTCCTTTGAAGCTTTCTCGGAAGAATTTGAAGCCATGATTTTCAAGGAAGAGGCTATCTTACTGATGATTCTGCTTGAAACCTTCACACAAGATGATTGGCTTTCGATTGCCGAAGAAAGCGATGCCTATGGCTATGCAATAATAAAACCTACAGCAGTCTGGAAACCTAAGCGTGAACGTTTTGAGGAGGTAAATACTGATACATCGCAAGAACAATCTGAACTAAGTAGTGACGAACATCTGGACAATACCCGAATTATTGATACCCCAGAAGGACAATTTACCATCAGCTTCACCCCAAAACCAAAAACTGAAACTGTCGTAGATAGAGAAACAACGCAACCTTTTGGCAATGGTTATCTTTCTGTGGAGCAGGCCAATCTCATCCTCAATCATCTTCCTTTGGAAATCACTTTCGTTAATAAAGACGATATCTTCCAATACTATAATGATAATGTTCCCGCCAATGAAATGGTTTTTAAACGAACACCTAGCCAAATTGGACGAAACGTTGAACTTTGCCATCCGCCAAAAGTACTTGATAAGGTCAAGAAAATCTTTGAATTACTAAGAAGTGGAGAGCGTGACCAAGTTCCAATGTGGTTCAAATCTGAACGTTTAGGAAAATTCGTCTATGTTACCTATGCAGCTGTCAGGGATGACAAGGGAGACTTTCAAGGTGTCCTAGAGTATGTGCAAGATATTCAACCTTTCTTTGAACTAGAAAGCGATCTTAAAAGAGATATTGATTAAAAAGCTAGCAGTCCTGCGACTGCTTATGACTATAATCCGTAAGAGGTTAGAGACTTTGCTCTCTGCCTCTTTATGTTTCTACCTAGCTCTTTAGGATTGCTTTTGATATAATTAAAAGTATGATTTCAGGAATTATTAATCTAAAAAAAGAGGCTGGAATGACCAGTCATGATGCTGTATTTAAACTACGCAAAATATTACAAGAGAAAAAAATTGGACATGGTGGTACCCTTGATCCAGATGTTACTGGTGTCCTACCTATAGCAGTTGGAAAAGCGACTCGTGTCATTGAATACATGACTGAAGCAGGGAAGGTCTATGAGGGAGAAATTACCATTGGCTTTTCGACAACTACCGAGGATGCTGGTGGAGAAATCGTCCAAACTACCCCAGTAACTGAGCTAGATGAAGAAACTGTTGACAAAGCAATGGCTAGTTTTGAGGGAGAAATCACACAAATTCCCCCTATGTACTCAGCAGTTAAGGTCAACGGAAAGAAACTTTATGAGTACGCACGCGCTGGAGAAGAAGTAGAACGTCCACAACGTCAAGTGACCATTACCGAATTTGTCCGTACCTCACCCATCGAGCTAGAAAACGACACTGCGAGATTCAGCTTCCGTGTTGCTTGTAGCAAAGGAACTTATGTCCGTACCTTATCTGTTGATTTGGGTGCTAAACTCGGCTACGCGAGTCATATGTCTGCTCTTCGTCGAACAGCCTCAGCTGGTTTAACCTTAGATAAGGCACTAACTCTCTCTCAAATTTCAGAAATGGTAGAAGCAGGGAATACGTCCTTCCTCCTTCCTATTGAATTCGGTGTTCAGGATCTGCCAGCAGTACAAGTCACTGAAGATGATGCTAAAGAAATCTCATTTGGTCGCTTTATTACTATCGATAGCCAAGAACCCTTGGTTGCGGCCTTTTTAGGAGACAAAGTTCTAGCCATCATGGAAAAGAGAAATCAAGTTTATAAACCTAGAAAAGTATTAAGTCAATGAAAATAACTTCTATTAACGATTATAAAGATATCCATCAGGAAAAGGATACAGTCCTTGTCTTAGGCTATTTCGATGCGCTTCATCGTGGTCATAAGGTCCTTTTTGATAAGGCGCGCCAGATTGCTGACGACAAACAGCTTGAAGTAGCTGTCCTTACCTTTAATGAAAGTCCTCAACTGACTTTTCAACGGTTTACGGATGATCTCCTTCTGCATATTACAGCACCTCAAAGGCGTTGTGATCTTTTTAAAGCCTATGGCACTGATCAGCTTTATTTAACAGATTTCAATAGTGATTTTGCTCGAACAAGTTCAGACGATTTCATTGCTCGTTATATTAAACGTCTAAAAGCCCAAGAGGTTGTTGTGGGCTTTGATTACAAATTTGGACATCATCGAACAGATGCGGACTATCTAGCCCGTAATTTTTCTGGTAATGTTCATGTCATTGAGGAGCAACAAAGCGATGGTGAAAAGATTTCGTCAACACGTGTGCGTCAATTAATACGAGAAGGCAAGGTTAAAGAAGCCAATAATCTCCTTGGCCATGAATTCTCTACACGTGGCATCGTGGTGCATGGTGATGCCCGTGGACGTACCATTGGTTTTCCAACAGCAAATTTAGCACCTATTGATAGGACTTTTCTACCAGCTGATGGTGTCTATGTCGCCGATGTTGTAATTGATGGCAAACGCTATCGTTCCATGACTAGCCTAGGAAAAAACGTTACCTTTGGGGGAACAGAACTCCGTCTTGAAGCCAATATCTTTGATTTTGAAGGCGATATTTATGGAAAGACAATTGAAGTTTTTTGGCTGGATTATATCCGTGATATGATTAAGTTCAATAATATCGATGAACTATGTGCTCAACTGGAGGCTGATAAAAAAATCGCGGAAAAATTTTAAGAAAGCGTAGCCAAAACTAATCAAATAATGTATAATGATTAGGAATGTTAAAGTGAAAGGGGTGTTTGCGTGGTAACTTTATTTTTATCACCTAGCTGCACTAGCTGTAGGAAAGCACGAGCCTGGTTGACCAATCATGAAGTTGCTTTTGACGAACACAATATTATCACGAGCCCATTAACTCACGATGAGTTAATGAAGATTTTGTCTTACACGGAAAATGGTACTGAAGATATCATTTCAACTCGTTCAAAAGTCTTTCAGAAGCTGAATATCGATGTGGATGATTTGACCATCAAGGAACTCATTCAATTGATTTCTGAATACCCAAATCTTCTTCGTCGACCTATCATTATGGACACCAAACGCATGCAAATTGGTTTCAACGAAGATGAAATTCGTGCCTTTTTGCCTCGTGATTATAGAAAGCAAGAATTGCGCCAAGCGACCATTCGAGCTGAAATTGAGGGTAACAATGACTAAAGGAAATTATTCCTACCCACTCGATCCATCATGGAGCACTGAGGAAATTACCACAGTGCTTCATTTTTTGAGTCAGGTAGAAAAAGCATACGAGAGCAAGGTTGACCGTGACCAACTCTTGCAAGCCTATAAGGCATTCAAAACCGTTGTTCCAGGCAAAGCGCCTGAAAAACAACTAGACAAGGCCTTTGAAGAAGCTAGCGGTTTTTCAACCTATCAAGCTGTCAAAGCTGCTAAAGCAAAAGATAAAGGATTTGTATCACTTGGAAAATAAACTGATTTTCGCCAAAGAAATCATCAAAGAAGCCGGTGCTTTTATTAAAGAAAGTTTAAGTAAAACTATCACGGTCGAAGAAAAGACGGCTTTTGATGATTTAGTAACTAATATTGACAAACAAACACAAGATTTACTCGTGGCACGTATTAAATCCTCCTTCCCTTCAGACAATATTTTTGCTGAAGAAAATGGCTTGGTTCATAATATCAAAGATGGAAATGTCTGGGTCTTGGATCCTATTGATGGAACGGTCAATTTTATTGTCCAACAAGATAATTTTTGTGTTATGATTGCCTACTATGAAGAGGGGCAAGGAAAATTTGGCCTCATTTACAACGTCATGGCTGATCAACTTTTCTATGGTGGTGGCCAGTTTGATGTGTATTGTAATGACAAGTTGCTTCCAGCATATAAAAACCGACCTTTAGACCGTTGCCTAGTCGCTAGCAATGGAGCTATGTATGCTAAAAATTTTCACGGCTTAAAAGACCTTATTGATAAGACCTTGGGCGTTCGTGTCTACGGTGGTGCTGGTTTAAGCATGTCAAAAGTCCTATCTGGTCAAATTTTAGCTTACTTTTCAGTTATTTACCCATGGGACTATGCCGCAGCAAGTATTATGGGAGAAAAATTGGGTTATCACCTTGAGACCATTACTGGAGAACCACTGGATTATTCTAGTCGTCAAGCTGTGATGCTGGTCCCTAAAGACAGACTTGAAGAGATCAAGCATATTATGGGCTCAGAAAATTAATTTGAAACATAAAACCATACTGGACAAATCAGAACAGCAAGTTCTCTTGGTTAGTCCAGTTTTTTGATAGAAAGGAAACTATGCAATTTCCATCAGACTTTATAGAAAAATATAATAACCTCCTTAGAGATGAAGCTGAGGACTTCTTTGCATCTTTTGATCAAGAAGCCGTATCCGCCTACCGCACCAACCCTTTGAAAAAGCAACAGAAGGACTTTCCTGATGCTATCCCTGAAACACCTTGGGGCCATTACGGTAAAATTTCCGGAAAATCTGCCGACCATGCAACTGGTTTGGTTTATTCTCAGGAACCAGCTGCTCAAATGGTTGCTCAAGTGGCAGCTCCATCCAAGGGAAGTCGTGTCTTAGACTTGGCAGCTGCTCCAGGCGGAAAGTCTACTCATCTTCTTAGTTACCTAGATAATACAGGACTGCTGGTCAGCAATGAAATCAATCCAAAGCGTAGCAAAATTCTGGTTGAAAACATTGAGCGTTTTGGAGCGAGAAATGTTATTGTGACAAACACGTCAGCTGATAAACTAGCCAAAGTTTTCAAAAATTATTTTGATACGATTGTCTTTGATGGACCATGTTCTGGAGAAGGAATGTTTCGTAAAGATCCTGATGCAATCCAATATTGGCATAAGGAGTATCCTAGTGAACTGGCACAATTACAGAAGGACATCTTATCAGACGGTTTGAAAATGCTCGCTCCTGGTGGACAATTGATCTACTCAACCTGCACATGGTCTCCTGAGGAAAATGAAGGTGTTGTTGCTTGGATTTTAGAAAATAATCCTGATCTTGAATTGGTGGCAATCCCTAAATTGAATGGCATGAGTGATGGAATTGATTTTCCAGAAACAGCTCGAATGTATCCACACCATTTCAAAGGTGAAGGCCAGTTTGTGGCAAAATTCCAGGATAAGCGCGTGCCTGAGCAAACACGTATCAAAGAGGGGAAATCTAACCTAAACAAGGAGCAGAAGCAACTTTGGGAAGATTTTGCAAAAAAACACCTTAAAACTAGACTGGATGGTTTACTGCAAGTTTTTGGGGACAATCTCTACCTGCTTCCAAAAGGGCTCCCAGACCTTTCTAAAGTTAAAATCGCTCGTAACGGTTTGCATCTTGGTGTCTTCAAGAAAAAACGTTTCGAACCAAGTTTTGCTCTTGGAATTGCTTTAACATCTGATGAAGTTGTTTCAAGTATAGAGCTAAGTCAAGACCAGTTTGCCCAATACGTTTCAGGTAATGTGGTTACTCTAGATCAAACACATCCTAACGGTTGGTATCAGCTTTTAGTGGACGGCAATGGTTTTGGGTTTGCTAAAGTTGTTGGAAATACGGTTAAAAACTACTATCCTAAAGGATTAAGATTTCACATTTAAAAACCTGTAACCAAACTTTAATATGACTTAGTTATCCTATACTTGTTATAATTAGATAGGTGTCTTTTAACAGCATATCTATGAGACACTTTCTTACTTATGTTACAAAATGTCGGAGGACAAAAATGAAAAAAACAAAAGTCCTTGCAGTGATTCTGTCACTGGCAATGGCCATGCTGGTTTTAACTGGCTGTGCCTCTTGGATTGACCGTGGCCAGTCCATTACAGCAGTTGGCTCTACGGCCCTTCAACCCTTAGTGGAGGCGGCAGCAGATGGGTTCGCTGAAAAGAACCCTGACAATATCGTTAACGTTCAGGGGGGCGGTTCTGGTACTGGACTTTCTCAAGTACAATCCGGTGCCGTTCAAATTGGTAACAGTGACCTTTTTGCCGAGGAAAAATCGGGAATTGATGCTAGTAAGCTTGTCGACTTTCAAGTTGCCGTTGCTGGGATTGCAGTTATTACAAATAAAGAAGTCTCTGTAGATAACTTGACAACAGAACAACTGCGTAAGATTTTCACTGGTGAAATCACAAACTGGAAACAGCTTGGTGGTAAAGACCTAGAGATTACTATTATTAACCGTGCAGCTAGCTCAGGATCACGCGCAACTTTCGATGCAGTGATTATGGATGGTAAATCACCAATCCGTACCCAAGAGCAAGATTCTAACGGTATGGTTAAGTCAATTGTTGCTCAGACACCAGGTGCTATTTCATACCTATCATTTGCTTACCTTGATGATTCTGTTAAAACATTGAAGTTAAATGGATTTGAACCCAAAGCTGAAAATGTTGCAACTAACGATTGGCCGATTTGGTCCTACGAACATATGTATACCAAGGGAAAACCGGATAACTATACCAAACAATTCTTAGATTACATGATGAGTGACGAAGTCCAAGAAAACGTCGTCGCAAAAATGGGTTACATTTCCATCCATAGTATGAAAGTTACCAAGGATGCTGATGGTAAAGTCTCAAAGAAGAGTGAGGAGTAAGCATGAAAAATGAAGAATTGGTGAAACAATTAACATCACCCTCTAAAAATTCACGCCTCGAGAAGTTTGGTAAAACAATCACTTTCTTTTGCCTGGCCTTGATTGTTTTCATCGTGGCGATGATTTTACTTTTCGTTGCTCAAAAAGGGCTGGCGACTTTCTTTGTCAATAAAGTTAGCTTGGTCGAGTTTCTCTTTAGTGGTGATTGGTCACCATCTGAAGGCAAATTCGGGGCACTACCAATGATTTTGGGATCATTCGTAGTGACTTTGCTTTCAGCCTTGGTTGCAACCCCATTTGCCATTGGAGCAGCCATCTTTATGACTGAGATTTCTCCTAAAGGGGCTAAATTCCTACAACCCGCTATTGAACTTTTGGTCGGGATTCCATCCGTTGTTTATGGATTTATTGGTCTCCAAGTCGTGGTTCCATTTGTTCGCTTAATTTTTGGTGGAACAGGTTTTGGTATTCTTTCAGGTACCTTTGTCTTGTTCGTCATGATTCTACCAACCGTAACCTTTATGACAACAGATACGCTTCGTGCAGTGCCTCGTCACTATCGTGAAGCTAGTCTAGCAATGGGGGCTACACGCTGGCAAACGATTTGGCGTGTGACACTTAATGCGGCTAAACCAGGTATCTTCACGGCCGTTATCTTTGGTATGGCCCGTGCCTTTGGTGAAGCTCTGGCCATCCAAATGGTTGTCGGAAATTCCGCCGTGATTCCAACTTCTTTAACGACACCAGCAGCAACATTGACATCTGTCTTGACTATGGGAATCGGGAATACAGTCATGGGTACTGTTTCAAACAATGTCCTTTGGTCTCTCGCCTTGGTGCTCTTATTGATGAGTCTTGGTTTCAATATGTTGGTGAAATTCATTACCCGTGAGAGAAAAAGAAATTATGAACGCTAAAAAAATTGATAAAATTGCCATCAGCACGCTTTATGTGATTGCTGGCATTATTGTAACAATCCTGGCAGCCTTGATTCTCTATATCTTGGTTCGCGGGATACCACACATCAGCTGGTCTTTCTTGACTAGTCGATCATCTTCCTACAAAGCTGGTGGAGGAATTGGGGTTCAACTCTACAACTCATTCTTCCTATTAGTTATTACTTTGATTATTTCTGTGCCTCTTTCAATGGGAGCTGGCATCTTCTTATCAGAATATGCTAAAAAAGGACGACTTACCAACTTTGTCCGTACCTGTATTGAAATCCTATCTTCACTACCTTCAGTGGTGGTCGGACTCTTTGGTTATTTGATTTTCGTTGTCCAATTTCAGTATGGATTTTCAATCCTATCAGGTGCCTTGGCCTTAACTGTCTTTAACTTGCCACAAATGACTCGTACGGTTGAAGATAGCTTAAGAACCGTTCACCATACCCAACGTGAAGCTGGCCTAGCTCTAGGTTTGTCTCGATGGGAAACTATCTGTCACGTTGTTGTTCCAGAAGCCTTACCTGGTATTGTTACTGGTATCGTTCTTGCTTCTGGTCGTATTTTCGGAGAAGCAGCAGCGCTTATCTATACAGCAGGTCAATCTGCACCAGCACTTAACTGGAGCGACTGGAATCCGCTTAGCATCTCTAGTCCAATTTCGATTTTCCGCCAAGCAGAGACACTTGCTGTTCACATCTGGAAGGTCAACTCAGAAGGTACGACACCTGACGCCACTGCAGTATCTGCTGGTTCAGCAGCAGTACTCTTGATTTTCATTCTGATTTTCAACTTTGGTGCACGTCGTTTGGGAGCTTACCTCCATAAGAAATTAACATCCGCTTAAAGGAGTTATCATGACAAAATACAATTGGGACGAGCGTCATATTATCACCTTCCCAGAGAAGGAGCTCGCTCTTGAAACAAAGGACTTGCATGTCTACTATGGTCAAAATGAAGCTATCAAAGGCATTGACATGCAATTCGAGAAAAATAAAATCACAGCTCTTATTGGGCCTTCAGGATGCGGTAAATCAACTTTTCTTCGTAGTCTAAACCGTATGAATGATACGATTGATATTGCTAAGGTTACTGGACAAATCCTTTATCAAGGAGTCGATGTTAACGCAAGTAATATCAATGTTTATGAAATGCGTAAACATATTGGAATGGTTTTCCAACGTCCAAATCCATTCGCCAAGTCTATTTACAGAAATATCACCTTTGCTCACGAACGTAAAGGTGTAAGAGATAAGCAAACCTTGGACGAGATTGTTGAAACATCACTTAAGCAAGCTGGACTTTGGGATCAAGTTAAAGATGACCTTCATAAATCTGCCTTTACCCTCTCAGGTGGTCAGCAGCAACGTCTTTGTATTGCAAGAGCTATTGCCGTGAAACCGCAGATTCTCCTCATGGACGAACCTGCAGCTTCATTGGACCCTGTAGCTACTATGCAGCTCGAAGAGACCATGTTTGAACTTAAGGAAGATTACTCTATTATCATCGTGACGCACAATATGCAACAAGCAGCGCGTGCTAGTGATTATACAGCATTCTTCTACCTTGGTGATCTTATCGAATATGATGAAACCAAGAAAATCTTCCAAGATGCTTCCCTACAGTCAACCAATGACTATGTATCAGGACGCTTTGGATAGAAAGGAGCACTTATGACTGAACCAATCATTTCAATCAATGATTTATCGGTGTATTTCAATAAGAAAAAAGCCCTCAATAATGTGACAATGGATTTCTATCCAAATGAAATCACGGCCCTTATCGGTCCTTCAGGATCCGGGAAATCAACCCTGCTCCGTTCTATCAACCGAATGGGAGATTTAAATCCCGAATGGACACTTACTGGTGCTGTTTCATACAACGGTCACAATGTCTACAGTCCTCGAACAGATACCGTTGAACTCCGTAAAGAAATCGGAATGGTCTTCCAACAACCCAATCCTTTTCCAATGTCTATCTATGAAAACGTGGTTTATGGCCTTCGTATCAATGGTATCAAAGATAAGGCTGTTCTTGATCAAGCAGTAGAAGAATCACTAAAGGGTGCTTCAATCTGGGAAGAGGTTAAAGACCGTCTCCATGACTCAGCACTTGGACTTTCAGGAGGGCAACAACAACGTGTCTGTATTGCACGAGTGCTAGCCACATCTCCAAAGGTTATCCTTCTTGACGAACCAACGTCGGCCCTCGACCCTATATCCGCTGGTAAGATTGAGGAAACCCTCTATAACCTTAAAGAACAATACACCTTGTTGCTAGTCACTCGTTCTATGCAGCAGGCAAGTCGTATCTCACAACGAACAGCCTTTTTCCTTGATGGAGAGCTCATCGAGTATTCATCAACGAAAGACATGTTCCTAAATCCACAACATAAAGAAACTGAAGATTATATTACCGGTAAATTCGGTTAAGAAAGGACAGATTACTAAAAAAATTATGATGTTACGAACTCCCTTCGAAGAAGAATTAGAAAAACTCCACAACCAATTTTACGCTATGGGTACAGAGGTTGCAGCTCAGCTTAAGAAAGCTGTACGTGCCTTTATCAGCCATGACCGTGATTTGGCTAAGGAAGTCATTGAAAATGACGAAATCGTCAATAACTACGAAACCAAACTTGAGAAAAAATCACTTGAAATTATTGCTCTACAGCAACCTGTATCAAGTGATTTGCGTACAGTTATCACCGCACTTAAAGCATCTAGCGACGTTGAGCGTATGGGTGACCATGCCGTTGCTATCGCTAAAGCAACCATCCGCATTAAAGGTGAAGAGCGTCTAACTGAAATTGAAGCTGAAATCAAGAAAATGGGGAAAGCAGTCCGCCACATGGTCGAAGATGCTCTAGATGTTTACTTGAACAGTGACGAACGACGCGCTTATGAAATCGCAGCTTCAGATGAAATCATTGATAACTATTTCCGTGATATTCAAGCCATGACAGTAGAAGGTGTTCGTAAGAATCCTGATGCCGCCTTCGCTGCCAAAGAATATTTCCAAGTACTTATGTATTTGGAACGTATCGGTGACTATGCCCGCAATCTCTGCGAGTGGGTTGTCTATCTCAAATCTGGTAAAATCATTGAACTATAGGCAAAGCTTCCAATCTATGTTATAATGGGTCTGTATTGAATAATTCAGACCCTTTTCTTTTGTAAAAGAGTCTAATATCGAAACATTTGTCAGTCTGTTTCGATACGAAAAGTTAGATTAGGAGTATATACGTATGACAGCATCTGTTGCTCGTTTTATCGAAAGTTTCATCCCTGAAAATTACAATCTTTTCTTGGACATTAATCGTTCTGAAAAGACCTTTACAGGGAATGTTGCCATTACAGGTGAAGCCCTTGATAACCATATCTCCCTTCACCAAAAAGACCTTACCATTAGTTCCGTTCTCTTGGATAATGAATCGTTAAACTTCCAAATGGATGATGCTAACGAAGCCTTTCATATTGAACTTCCAGAGACCGGTGTTTTGACGCTTGTCATTGAATTCTCTGGTCGTATTACAGATAATATGACAGGGATTTACCCATCATATTACACCTACAATGGTGAGAAAAAGGAAATTATTTCAACGCAGTTTGAATCTCATTTTGCGCGTGAAGCCTTCCCATCTGTTGATGAACCAGAAGCTAAAGCTACTTTTGATTTCTCATTGAAATTTGATGCTGAAGAAGGCGATATAGCTTTGTCAAATATGCCTGAAATCAATAGCCATTTGCGTGAAGAGACTGGGGTTTGGACTTTTGAGACAACCCCTCGTATGTCTACATACCTCCTTGCCTTTGGTTTTGGAGCTCTTCAAGGTAAGACAGCGAAAACACAAAACGGTACTGAAGTTGGTGTCTTCGCTACAGTTGCACAAGCTGAAAACAGCGTTGACTTTGCCCTTGATATTGCCGTTCGTGTCATTGATTTCTACGAAGACTACTTCCAAGTCAAGTATCCTATCCCATTGTCATACCATCTCGCACTTCCTGACTTCTCAGCAGGTGCCATGGAAAACTGGGGACTTGTTACCTATCGTGAAGTTTACCTTCTTGTAGATGAAAATAGCTCAGCTGCAAGTCGTCAACAAGTAGCCCTTGTGGTTGCCCACGAATTGGCTCACCAATGGTTCGGTAACCTTGTTACAATGAAATGGTGGGATGATCTCTGGCTTAACGAAAGCTTTGCCAATATGATGGAGTATGTTTCAGTAGATGCCATTGAGCCTAGCTGGAATATCTTTGAAGATTTCCAAACAACTGGTGTGCCTCATGCCCTCCAACGTGATGCTACAGACGGTGTTCAGTCTGTCCACATGGAAGTCAATCACCCAGATGAGATTAATACCCTCTTTGATAGTGCTATCGTTTATGCTAAAGGTAGCCGTCTTATGCATATGCTTCGCCGTTGGTTAGGTGACGAAGCCTTTGCTAAAGGACTTAAAGCTTACTTCGAAAAACATCAGTACAACAACACTATTGGACGAGATCTCTGGAATGCCCTTTCTGATGCTTCTGGTAAAGATGTCTCTAGTTTCATGGATACTTGGTTGGAGCAACCAGGTTACCCTGTTGTTAGTGCAGAAGTAGTTGACGACACTCTTATTCTTAGTCAAAAACAATTCTTCATTGGTGAACATGAAGATAAAGGTCGTCTTTGGGAGATTCCATTGAACACAAACTGGAAGGGTCTCCCAGATACACTCTCAGAAGAGCGTATTGAGATTCCAAATTATAACCAGCTTGCTGCTGAAAATAAAGGAGCTCTTCGCCTTAATACAGCAAATACAGCACATTACATCACAGATTATCAAGGTGAACTCTTGGACCAACTCTTAGAGGAATTTGCTAACCTTGATACTGTAAGTAAACTTCAGATTTTGCAAGAACGCCGTCTTCTTGCTGAAAGTGGCCGTATCTCGTATGCAAGCCTAGTCGCTCTTCTTGATCTTGTCGAAAAAGAAGAAAGCTTCTTGATTGCTCAAGCTAAGTCTCAAATCCTCGCTGGTTTGAAACGCTTTATAGATGAGGATACAGAAGCAGAAGTGCATTACAAGGCTTTAGTACGTCGTCAATTCCAAAACGACTTTGAGCGTCTTGGTTTCGATGCCAAAGATGGAGAATCAGATGAAGACGAAATGGTTCGTCAAACAGCTCTTAGCTACTTGATTCAAGCAGACTATCAACCAGCAGTCCTTGCGGCCGCAAGTGTTTTCCAAGCTCATAAAGAGAACATTGAAAGCATCCCTGCAAGTGTCCGTGGTCTCGTTCTCATTAACCAAATGAAACAAGAAGACAGTCTAACTCTTGTTGAAGACTATGTCAATGCATATGTAACAACAAATGATAGTAATTTCCGCCGTCAATTGACTCAAGCAGTTTCATACCTTAAAAACCAAGAAGGTCTCGACTACGTGCTAGGTCAGCTTAAAGACAAACATGTCGTTAAACCTCAAGACTTGTACCTATGGTATATGAATTTCCTCAGCAAATCATTTGCACAAGAAACCGTTTGGAACTGGGCGAAAGATAACTGGGATTGGATTAAGGCAGCCCTAGGTGGCGATATGAGCTTTGATAGCTTTGTTAATATCCCAGCTGGAATCTTTAAAACGCAAGAACGTCTTGATCAATATATTGCTTTCTTCGAGCCACAAACAAGTGATAAAGCCTTAGAACGTAATATCTTGATGGGAATTAAGACAATTGCTGCACGAGTAAACTTGATTGAAAAAGAAAAAGCAGCCGTTGAATCTGCCCTTAAAGATTATTGATAAGTAAAACAAGCTTTCCATGAAGGAGAGTTTGTTTTTTGTGTGTGATATTTTACATAAATTTAGTTATGTTCATAAATGGTCATAAAATAATTTTAGCATAATTAAATTTATGTAAACTAAAAAATAACCACTCCAAATAGGAATGGTTAGACTAGGGTAATTATAAATTATCTAGAGCATTTTTTTGCTCATCATTGACGATATGAGTATAAAGATCAGTAACCTGAGTGGAAGCATGGCCAAGTTGGTGACTCACTAAAACTTGAGACTTGGTAGCATCATAAAGGCGTGTTGCCAGAGTATGTCGAAGCTTGTGGGGAGTCACACGAATTTTGAAATCCTGAGAATATTTGGCAACCATCTTTTCGATACTTGAAGCATCAATACGGTTTGGAACCCCTCGATATTCCGTTAAAAAGAGGGCAACATCTTGCTTTTCAGCCTTATAGCGTTTATCACGTATACTGAGATAAGTTTCAAGATAGGGCTTTGCAAAACTTGCTACATTAACTGAGTCCCGTTTGCCACCTTTTCGAGTGACGTCGATGACCATCATTTTTAGATTGATATCTTTAAGGTCCAGATTAACAGCTTCAGAGAGTCGAACACCTGAAGCCAGTAGCAAGGCAATGATAGCCAAATCACGTTCTTTATTCTTATAAAACGAAGATTTGGCGCGATTTGAGAGCTTGACTTCGTATTCATTTTCTACATAATCAAGGAATTCCATGGTTTCATCGCCAAGAAAGAGTTTTTGTTTGATATTCTCAGCACGTGCAGCTAGAGTTTCTTTCTTTTTCTTAGTAGAAACTTTTTTCATGACGTTACGATAGAAATAAGGCTCACCGTCAGGACCCTCGACCTCCTCGGTTAAATACTTATAGAGACTAGATAGAGCTGAAAGTGTACGATTAATGGTTGTTTGAGAGACACCCTGTTTCTTGGAATAGGTATTCAAAGATGGACGTTCACGTAGATAAAGCACAAATGACTCCATATCTTTTTTAGTTAAATTTTCCAGGGTTTTGATGTCAATTGAGGCAATATCATGAGCATCTGAAATACCTGAGTCAATCAACCAGTCAAAAAAGCGTTTATATTCCTTAAGGTATTCGTATAAGGTCGTAAAAGAATATGGAACCGATAGTTTAGACTGATAATACTCCAAGACAAACCAGGGCATTAGAGATTTGTATTCTTCAATTTTTTCGAGTAAGAGTTCACGTTTCATTTGTTTTTTCTCCAAAATTACTTAATAGAAGTATATCACACCCTTATCTTTCTTTCAAGAAAATTACAGTTTTTCGGAAAGATGTTATAGGATGTTTTCTCTTAGAGGCTTTATAGGTTTACTATCTGAATATATAAAATACCACACTAGGTCAATCAGATACTAACTTCCAGAACCAATGCGAAAATATCTATATCGTTATTTCACTTTGAAAGATTTTTCCCAAGAAAAAACAACCTGGAGTTTTCCAGATTGTTCAAACAATGATTAAGCTACGATAGCTTTTGCAACCTCCTCGGTTGTCATACGTGAGAAATAATGTGTTGTGTCAATAGTTTTAAGTTTTGCCAAGACATCTTCGTACTCGTAAGGTACACCAACCAACAAGTCTTCAATATCTGATACATCTCCGATACCAAAGAAATCTCCGTAAATCTTAACAGATTTAATGATTGAATTTTCAACGTTGGCATAGGTTGAGATTTTACCAGCTGGGTAACGAACATTACGTTCTACTGTGTATTCTGGTGACTGTCCGTAAGTCCAATCCCATGTATTGAATTGTTTCTCATAAGAGTCTTGAATCTTAGCCAATTCGCTTTCAGAAAGGACGTATTCTGTCATTTCTGGGTAGAATTCTTTCATTTTTTCCAAGATTTTATCTGAGAATTCATTTACAGTGATTTTTTCTGGCAATTCGTCGACGATGTTGGTCACACGAGCACGTACAGATTTAACGCCTTTTGATTCGATTTTGTCTTTGCTGACTTTAAGGGCTTGACCAAGAACCGACATATCAACGTCAAAAAGCAAGCAACCATGGTGCATCATACGACCTTTATAGTAAGCTTGAGCATTTCCACAGAACTTTTTACCATCGATTTCAAGGTCATTACGACCAGTAAATTCAGCCTTAACTCCCAAATCAGCAAGTGTAGCGATTACAGGTTGAGAGAAAGTCTTAAAGTCAAAAGCACCTTCATCTGCCTTATTAGAGATGATGGTATAGTTCAGGTTATTCAAATCGTGATAAACAGCGCCACCACCAGACAAACGGCGAACAACCTTGATACCATGAGCATCTGTATATTCTTTGTTAATCTCTTGAATGGTATTTTGGTGTTTACCAACAATGATAGCTGGACGGTTAATCCAAAGAATGAACAATTCTTCTTCATTCACCAATTCACGAAAAGCATAGGCTTCCAAAGCAATATTATAGGCAGGATCGTTTGATGTATTTACGATATATTTCATTAGCTCTCCTCTTGTAATGTGATACTTATATTATAAAGGAAAACAGTGACAAAGTACACGAAGACGCCTTAGGTATAAGGATTTTCATGATATAATAGTATAAAATATGTGGGGAGTTTTGACATGATACAAAATCCTAGTAAATTGAGTCTCTTTTTCTCAAGGCTAACTAATAAAATAAATAAAAAGTTCAAAATAGCCTTAGCTCTGATTCTTTTTGTAACCCTTGGAATTTTTCTCTATAATGCCTACCAAAGAGCTTACAAGCCTTATCTCTATGATAAGGAGAATTACTATTACAAGGCTTATCATTACAGTGTCAAGAAGATAATACCTCAAAGAAAAGTTGTCAAAGATATTGAGATTGAGGTTCTACACTTCGGAAAAGACGATTTTCCAGATGATTTGTCTGCCTATAAGGTCGGCCATTATATTGATAAAGGAATTGATCCCCGAAGACTTTTCTTACATATTACTTTTACAGATAATACCAATATGACTTTACCATTTGGACAGGTGACCTCTACTGAAAACTATTATGAAGAATATCAAAACTATTTCGATCATAAAGTATTTGAAGTCGGTCCAGGCTTTGATAAAGAATGGTTTTCTAATGCTGAGAACTACAGACAAATAATTCAGCGTTTCCCTGGATTACATGATAAAACAATGGATGCCGACTTCGAATTATATCTAAGAGATTTTCTTTTTTTGATAGTTCCTGGGGATACCCTATATCAAACTGGAGCTGTCAAAGATGGTGTTAGAGAGTACCAGTTTCAGTTGAAAAATCCTAAATCAGGAAAAATGCAAAGTTATATTATCTATGGAAATGAAGGTGACATTCCGATATGGGATTGGCAGACTCCCTTCGTTACCTTTGAAAAGAATTATGCTAACAAAGAAAGAATTCAAGACTTCTTCGATGACTACGATATTAGAGAGTATGGGGATTACTGGGATGGAATGTACAATATAACGTTTCCTCACTTAAATAGCTTTAGAGGTGACAGATACAACTTTTATAAAATGGCTTTTTACTCAGATGAATTTAAAAATTTTCCACTAAGCCTTGATTTAACAGGTAAGAGCGAGAATTTTAAAATTACCATAACAGATTCATACCTACAAGAAGAATCCAGAACTGCAAAAGATCAAATCCATTATCTAAAATACTCAACATCTAAAACTTATGATGCATCAAATAAAGAAGCATATATTAATGATATATTGAATCATTAATATAACTGACAGAATTAAATTTATGTAAACACAGCTAACTATCTAAATTAGCTGTGTTTTTTTCATGCAAAAAAACAAGACCATTTCTGATCTTGTTTCCTTCTATGCAACTAGATTTTTATTTTGTGTGCCAGATGTCTTTGTCATACTGTTCGATTGTACGGTCAGATGAGAAGAACCCTGCTTCAGCGATGTTGTAAACAACTTTTTTGTTCCATGCATCTTGATCTTCGTAAGCTGCGTATACTTCTTCTTTCTTGTCGATGTATTCAGCCAAGTCAATCAATGTCATGAACCAGTCTTTAGAGATAAGTTCTTTTTGGAGACGTTCCAAGCGTTCTTTATCTCCAACTTTAACGAGGTCTTCACTTACGATAAAGTCAACAGCTGCTTTGATATTAGCATCTTTTTTGTAGTAATCACGTGATACATAACCTTCTTTTTCGTAAAGGTCGATGATTGTATCAGAGTCTTTACCGAACGTGAAGATGTTTTCTGGTCCTACCAATTCAGCAATCTCAACGTTGGCACCGTCCATTGTACCAAGAGTGAGGGCACCGTTAAGCATGAATTTCATGTTACCTGTACCTGAAGCTTCTTTAGAAGCCAATGAGATTTGCTCTGAGATATCAGTTGCTGGGATAAGGTGTTCAGCAACTGTTACGTTGTAGTTTTCAACCAAGTGAACGTTGAGGTATTTGCTTACTTCTGGATCATTGTTGATGAGTTCAGAAAGTGACAAGATCAAGTGGATGATGTCTTGCGCAATAACGTAAGCAGGAGCTGCTTTACCACCAAAGATGATAGTGATTTTACGTTTTGGAAGGTTTCCTTTTTTGATTTCCAAGTATTTGTGGATGACATACAAAGCGTTCATTTGTTGACGTTTGTATTCGTGGAAACGTTTGATTTGAGTATCAATAATTGAGTTTTCATCAAGATCGATACCTTTGTTAGCTTTAAGATAACGTTTAAGAGACAATTTGTTATCATATTTGATTTCAGCCAAACGTTTGTGAACTGCTGGATCATCTGCAAAGGCAGCCAATTTTTCCAATTGAGTTGCGTCAGTAAGGTAACCATCGCCAATCAATTCTTTGATGTAATCAGCAAGTTCTTGGTTTGAGAATTCCAACCAACGACGGAATGTAATACCGTTTGTTTTGTTGTTGAAGCGTTCTGGGTAAAGGTCGTAGAATGGTTTCAACTCAGAAGATTTAAGGATTTCTGTGTGAAGTGCTGCTACACCGTTAACGCTTGTAGAGAAGTGGATATCCATGTGTGCCATGTGAACACGGTTGTCTTTGTCAATGATTTGAACACGTGGATCTTCGAATTTTTCACGAATGATAGCATCCAATTTCTTGATGATAACAACAAGGTGTGGAACAACTTCTTCAAGGTAGTCAAGAGGCCATTTTTCAAGGGCTTCAGCCAAGATAGTGTGGTTTGTGTAACCAACCATTTTGCTTACGATTGCTACTGCTTCATCAAATTCAAATCCATGTTTTTCTGTCAAAAGACGGATCAATTCTGGAATTACCATTGATGGGTGAGTATCGTTGATTTGTACGTAAGCGTAATCTGGAAGGTCGTGAAGGTTAGATCCACGTTCGATAGCTTCGTCAATCAAAAGTTGAGCAGCATTTGATACCATGAAGTATTGTTGGTAGATACGCAAGAGCTCACCTTTACGAGTTGAGTCATCTGGGTAAAGGAAAAGTGTCAAGTTCTTTTGGATTTCGTCTTGATCAAAAGTGATTCCTTTATCAATCAAACCGTAGTCCACACCATTGATATCAAAGAGGTTAAGGTAGTTCTTAGTTTCTTTCTTATAACCCAAGATATCCAAACGGTCCAAACGAGATTTCAAAGTAAAGTTTTTGAATGGAACATCGTAAGAGATATCAGTTGGTACCAACCATGATTGATCTTCAATCCAGTAGTTTGGTTCTGCATCTTGTTTGTTATCTTTGAAGACTTGTTTGAAGAGACCACAGTGGTAGTTAAGACCAACACCTTCACCGTTGATGCCAAGTGTTGACATAGAATCGATGAAACATGAAGCCAAACGTCCCAAACCACCGTTACCAAGAGATGGTTCTGGTTCAACGTCTTCAATTTCGCTGATTGATTTACCAGCAGCATCCAATTCAGCCTTAACATCTTTGTAGATACCCAAGTTGATCAAGTTGTTAGACAAAAGTTTACCGATCAAGAATTCAGCTGAGATATAGTAAACTTTACGTTTGCTATCGTTTTTAGGTTTTGGAGCAGCTGCTTCTTTTACGAATTCCAACAAAAGATAGTAGATTTCTTCGTTTGAAAGGTCCTTAAGATTTTTGTTTTTTGCTTCAACATATTGTGTAAATGTAGCCATTTTAGTTATTACCTCGATTATATCTTTCTGTAATGTCTGTCAAAAATTCTTTCTTGTCGACAGTAATTTCACCTGGAAGCATACGCCATTTCCAGTTTTGACCAACTGTGTTAGGGAAGTTTGTACGGCTATTTTCAGGTTTATCAAGGATATCCTGCATAGTCGCAATAGCTGTGTTGCTTACAGTAGCAAAGAGGGTGCGAAGAAGAGCACGTGTGATTGGTTCACCTTGACGACGGTTGATGTATGCATCAGTATAATCACGTTGCTCTTGCGTCAAGTTGTCGTACCAACCGTTGATTACTTCGTTATCATGTGTACCTGTGTAGGCAACTGAATGTTGTGTGTATACGTGTGGAATGTCAATGCTATTTCCAGTAGTATCGTAGAATCCAAATTGAACAATCTTCATTCCAGGGTAACCACAGTCTGCAAGAAGTTTACGTGTCTTATCATCAATGTTACCAAGGTCTTCGGCAATGATTTTAAGATCACCCAATTCTTCTTTAACCACTTTGAAAAGGTCATAACCAGGTCCAGGAACCCATTCACCATTTTCAGCAGTTTCATCTCCTCCAGGAATTTCCCAGAAGTCAGAGAACCCTTTGAAGTGGTCAATACGCAAGTAATCATAAAGTTTAAATGATTCTTGAATACGGAATACCCACCAAGCATAATTTTCTGCTTTGTGTTTATCCCAAGCATAGATTGGGTTACCCCAAAGTTGACCAGTTGCTGAGAAGTTATCAGGTGGAACTCCTGCAATGTAACGCGGTTTACATTCAGCGTCTAGTTTGAAGAGATGTGGTTGAGTCCAAACTTCAACACTATCAGCTGAAATGTAGATTGGCATGTCACCGATGATTTGAATACCATTTTTGTTAGCATAAGCTTTTAGTTCTGCCCATTGGCTAAAGAAGAGGTATTGTACTACTTGGTGATATGTGATAACATCAGCAAGTTCTTTGCGAAGTTTCTCAAGAGTTGCTTCATCGCGTTTAACTGCTTTTTTATCATCCCAATCTTGAAGTGCTTTGTTATCGAAGTGTTCTTTGATAGCCATGAAATCAGCATAATCAGCTAACCAGTTAGCATTTTTAGTTTTAAAAGATTCGAATCTTTTAGTTTCTTTCTTATCTGCTAAAATTGCTTTAACTGCTTTTTCAAGAATTGGACGACGTGCTTCGTAAACTTTAGCATAGTCAATAAACTCAGGATCTGACCCAAAGTCAGCGTTTTTAACATCAGCTTTAGTTAAAAATTTGTCACGAATAAGGAAATCCAAATCGATAAAGTGTGTATTTCCTGCTACCGCTGAGAATGATTGGTAAGGTGAATCCCCATAACTTGTTGTAGTAAGTGGCAAAATCTGCCAGTAAGTTTGTTTTGTTTCTTTTAAGAAATCAACAAAGTCATAGGCTGCTTGACCGAAAGATCCGATCCCGTAGTCACCTGGAAGTGATGTGATGTGCATCAAAACACCGCTTGCTCGTTTGTTCATAACGTTTACCTCAAATTATTTTTTACACTTATTATTATAATGCAAACGTTTGCATTAGTCAAGAATTTTTAACAAAAAAATAAAAAATTTATAGCTCTTTAAAATAAAGTTCGTAAAACAAGCGCTTACATTACGGGAGTATTTTCTTAAATCTTTATTTCTATTGAATTCGAAAAATAGGTTTCTTTTTAAACGAAAAAAGTAGCCGGCTGTTTTTCTAACCAACTACTTGGATGCTCCTTAACCTATTAGGGATAAGTTCAGACGCTTTCTCTTTCTATAAGTTTAAATGGAATAATGACTTTTTGCGACTTAATCTTAGTCGCTTTAAGAATCCCAAGAAGGTTTTGAACACTTTCTTTAGCTAGTGCCTGAATATTAATGTCAAATGTGGTCAAGAAAGGATGCATGATTTCAGCAAAAGTCGAATTATTGAAAGAAATAATGGCATAATCTTCAGGAACTCTAAATCCTTGGTTGTTTAACCATTGAATGAGACGAAGGGCAATAAGGTCATCCTTAACAATCAAAGCTGTCGGAGAAAATCTTTCCAATTCCTTTTTAAAAGTCTCGATTGTTCGAGCTGAAAATACAAGTTCAGGTAAGACATCCAAATTTAGATTGTCTGCCACTTCCTGATACCCTTGATAACGTTCCTGTCCTACTTGCCCAAATAAATCGTCTGTGACAAAACCAATCTTTCGGTGACCTTTTGCCTGTAAGTAGTTCACAGCTTCATGACCTAATTCCTTATTATCATTATCAATATAGGTTACTTTATTTTCATTATCCACTGCTGCTCCAACCACTACAAAAGGTACTTTTTGTTTTAATAAGTAATCTTTAACCGGATCTTTCTTTTCTGAATAGAGAATTATAAAGCCATCTGCCCGTTTTTGGCGATGCATGAGCTCAACTTGCTTGACTAATTCCTCTAGAGTAGCACCCGTAGCAATACTAACGACCTGAGAATGACAACTAGCCTCTTCATTGATTGCTGTTAAAATCTCCATATAGAAGGGCTGGCTGATATTTTCACGGTCTGTTAAGGGAGGAAGAACAACACCTAAACTATGAGTTAAGCCTGTTGCCAACATTTGTGCTGCTGAGTTTGGTACATAACCTAATTCTTCCATAGCTGCTCTTACTTTAATTTTTGTTTCTTCTGATATAGCCGAGTTATCTTTTAATGTCCTACTTACCGTTGATGGGCTGACTCCAGCCTTCTTAGCAACATCTTTAATTGTAGCCATTATGTCCCTCTCATTCTCATAAAATTTTCTATATAGTCGTAAAATATAAGAACAATTATAAACTAGATAGGTGTTTTATGCAATCGTTTGCAAAAAAAATAATTTTTTTTACAAAATACTTGACAGATTGTGGAAACGGTTGCATAATGATTATCGTAAACTAAATTTCTGGAGGAAATAGAAATGAAAAAATGGCAAAAGGTATTACTTGGTAGTGCTGGATTACTTGTGGCTGGATCGCTCTTGGTAGCTTGTGGCTCAAACTCAAGCAAGAGCTCAAGCTCAGATAGCAAGACTTTGAAACTTTGGGTACCAACTGGTGCTAAGAAATCTTACTCAGATACAGTAGCACAGTTTGAAAAGAAATCTGGTTACAAAGTTGATATGGTTGAAATGGAAGATCCAAATGCTCAAGAAAACTTGACTAAGGACGCTTCTACTGCTGCAGATGTCTTCTCACTTCCACATGACCAACTCGGTAAATTGGTAGACGCTGGAGCTATCCAAGAAATCCCAGAGCAATACTCAAAAGAAATTGCTGAGCAAGATACTGAACAAGCTGCTGTAGGTGCTCAATACAAAGGTAAAACTTACGCCTTCCCATACGGTATCGAAACTCAAGTTACATACTACAACAAATCTAAACTTAATGAAGAAGATGTGAAATCATATGAAACAATCACTTCTAAAGCTAAATTTGGTAGCAACTTGAAAGAAGTTAATGCTTATGTAACTGGTCCTCTCTTCCTTTCAGTTGGTGACACACTCTTTGGCTCTAACGGTGAAGATGTTAAAGGGACTAACTGGGGCAATGAAGCTGGTGTGAACGTTCTTAAATTCATCGCAGCTCAAAAAGACAACAAAGGATTTGTTAATGTTGATTCAGCTAACATGATGGCTAAATTCGAAGATGGTTCTGTTGATGCTTTCCAATCAGGACCATGGGACTACGCTGCAGCTGCTAAAGCTGTCGGTAAAGACAATCTTGGTATTGCTGTTTACCCAACAGTTAATATCGGTGGTCAAGACGTTCAACAAAAAGCCTTCATGGGTGTAAAACTTTACGCAGTTAACCAAACACCATCTAAAGGTAACGCTGAACGTATTGCTGCTTCTTACCAATTGGCACAAGCTTTGACAAGCAAAGACAGTCAAAATAACCAATTCACTAATGAAGACCGTCACATCATCCCAGCCAACAAAGAAGTTCAAGCTTCTGAAGCTGTTCAAAAGGATGCACTTGCACAAGCTGTAATTACTATGGGTTCATCTGAGCAGTACACAACTGTTATGCCTAAACTTAGTCAAATGTCAGTCTTCTGGACTGAAAGTGCTGCTCTTATGAGTGACGCTTATAACGGTAAAATCAAGGAAGACCAATTCCTTACTAAATTACAACAATTTGATAAAGATTTGGCAGCGGCTAAATAAGAATCCTAACAATGACAAGGTAAAGAGGTGGGTCAAGTTCCTATCCTCTTTATCTTTTATTTGTAGACAAAATAGAAACCATCACTAATCACACATTTATCTGAGGAGATATCTATGTCACAAACAATCTACGACACAACTCCTATGCGCCAAGTCTTCAAAGAAGGTACATGGGATGTCAAATTATCCTTTCTGGTAATGGGATTAGCAAACTTGGTTAACAAACAGTTTACCAAGGGATTGCTTTTCCTCCTTTCTGAGATTGCCTTCTTAGTAGCATTCGTTATCCAAATTGTCCCAGCTCTTCAAGGAATGATTACTTTGGGAACTCAAGAACAAGGTGAGGCCGTTAAAGAAGTTAATGGCGTTAAACTTACAGTTCAGGTTGCTGGAGATAATTCAATGCTTATGTTGATTTTTGGACTTGCGTCATTAATCTTCTGTGCAGTCTTCGCTTATATTTACTGGTGTAACCTTAAAAGCGCTCGTCATCTCATGGCTCTCAAACAGTCTGGACGTAAAGTTCCTAACTTTATCGAAGACTTCAAGACCTTGGCTGATGGCCGTTTCCACATGGGTCTTATGACTGTCCCACTGATTGGAGTTTTGCTCTTCACAATCTTGCCTTTGATCTACATGATCTGTTTGGCCTTTACTAACTTTGACCACAATCACCCAGCACCTAAATCACTCTTTGACTGGGTTGGTTTCTCAAGTTTTGGTGAAGTCTTACAAGGTCGTATGGCTGGTACTTTCTTCCCACTTTTGACATGGACCTTGATTTGGGCCGTTGCTGCAACAGCAACTACTTTCTTCTTCGGTATTGTCCTTGCTCTCTTGCTTAACACTAAAGGCCTTAAATTCAAGAAAGTATGGCGTACACTCTTTGTTATCACTATCGCCGTTCCTCAGTTCGTATCCCTTCTTTTGATGCGTAACTTCCTTAATGACCATGGACCTTTGAATGGTTTGCTTCAAACCTTGCATCTCACTAATGGACCTATTCCATTCTTGACTGACCCTCTCTGGGCGAAGTTCTCTATTATCTTTGTTAATATGTGGATTGGTATTCCATTCACAATGTTGGTCGCAACTGGTATCATCATGAACTTGCCAACTGAGCAGATTGAAGCAGCTGAAATTGATGGAGCAAGCAAGTTCCAAATCTTCAAGAGCATCACTTTCCCACAAATTCTCTTGATTATGGCACCATCATTGATTCAACAATTCATCGGTAATATCAATAACTTCAACGTTATCTACTTCCTTACTGGTGGTGGACCTACTAATTCTGAATACTATCAAGCGGGTTCAACTGACCTCTTGGTAACTTGGCTCTACAAACTGACTGTTAGCGCTAAAGACTACAACTTGGCATCTGTTATCGGTATCTTGATTTTCGCCATCTCTGCAACATTCAGTCTCTTGGCCTACACAAGATCATCTTCATTCAAGGAAGGGGCTGCTAAATAATGAAACGTAAGAAAAATCTTTACCTAACTGGTACTTATATTCTATTGACAGTTCTAGCTGTCATCTGGTTGATCCCTATTATTTGGATCTTCCTTACAAGTTTCCGTGGTGAAGGAGCTAATGCGGTGCCTTACTTCTTCCCTAAGACTTACACTTTTAATAACTACATTAAACTGTTTACCAGCGATGCTTATCCATTTGGAAAATGGTTCATCAATACCTTCATCGTTGCCACATGTACATGTATCCTCTCAACTTTGATTACCGTTGGGATGGCCTACTCACTTAGCCGTATTAAATTCAAACACAGAAATGGCTTCTTGAAATTGGCACTTGTACTTAACATGTTCCCTGGTTTCATGTCTATGATTGCGGTCTACTATATTTTGAAGGCCCTCAATTTGACACAAACCTTGACATCTTTGGTTTTGGTTTATTCTGCTGGGGCAGCACTTGGTTTCTACATTGCGAAAGGTTTCTTTGATACCATTCCTTACTCATTGGATGAATCAGCAATGATTGATGGGGCAACTCGTCTTCAAATCTTTACCAAGATTACCTTGCCACTTTCTAAACCAATCATCGTCTACACTGCCCTCATGGCCTTCATGGGACCTTGGGTAGACTTCATCTTTGCATCTGTTATCCTCGGTGACGTTAAAGATAAATATACCGTTGCCCTTGGACTCTTCCAAATGCTTAACCAAGACGCTATCAATGAATGGTTCCTTCCATTTACCGCAGGTGCTATTATCATCGCCATCCCAATCACCCTTCTCTTTATCTTCATGCAAAAATACTATGTTGAAGGTGTAACCGGCGGATCAGTTAAATAATAAAGGATAAATGATATGACAACTCTTAAACTGGATAAAATTTACAAAAAATACCCAAATGCAACTCACTACTCTGTTGAAGATTTCAGTATCGACATCAAAGACAAGGAATTCATCGTTTTCGTAGGTCCTTCAGGATGTGGTAAATCAACAACTCTCCGTATGGTTGCTGGTCTTGAAGAAATCACTGAAGGTAAACTCTATATTGATGGTGAAGTGGTTAATGACAAATCACCAAAAGACCGTGACATTGCCATGGTATTCCAAAACTACGCACTTTACCCACACATGACTGTTTATGAAAATATGGCCTTTGGTCTTAAACTTCGTAAATATAAAAAAGACGATATCGACAAACGTGTGCGTGAAGCTGCTGCTAGCCTTGGTTTGACTGAGTTCTTAGATCGTAAGCCGGCAGACCTTTCTGGTGGTCAACGTCAGCGTGTAGCTATGGGACGTGCCATCGTTCGTGATGCTAAAGTCTTCCTCATGGATGAACCTCTCTCAAACTTGGATGCTAAACTTCGTGTCACTATGCGTGCTGAAATTGCTAAAATTACTCGTAATATTGGCGCAACAACCATCTATGTTACTCACGACCAAACAGAAGCCATGACTCTTGCTGACCGTATCGTTATCATGAGTTCTACTAAAAATCCTGATGGTTCTGGTACTATCGGTCGTATCGAACAAATTGGTACACCTCAGGAACTTTACAATGAACCAGCCAACAAATTTGTTGCTGGATTTATCGGAAGTCCTGCTATGAACTTCTTCAATGTTAAGGTTGACGGCAACCGTATCACTAACTCTGAAGGCTTGGATATTGCAATTTCTGAAGGTCAAGCTAAAATCTTGAAAGAAACAGGTTATCAAGGCAAAGAAGTTATCTTTGGTATCCGTCCTGAAGATGTTTCAAGCCGTCCAATCGTTCAAGAAGTATATCCAGATGCCAATGTAGATGCTGAAGTCGTCGTTTCAGAACTTCTTGGTGCAGAAACAATGCTTTACCTAAAACTTGGAGAAACTGAATTTGCTGCCCGTGTTGATGCGCGTGACTTCCACAATCCAGGTGAAAAAGTAAACCTTACTTTCAGCGTTGCAAAAGGTCATTTCTTCGACGCTGAGACAGAAAAACGTATCAGTTTGTAAAATAAAAAAATCAGCCTTCTTGAGCTGATTTTTTGTATTGCATGATCAAACTACCTTTTAACTTTTACTTCCTGACACTCACTAAACAACTCTCTCAATCTATGATATAATATCCCTTGGCACCTCGACACCGCCTACGAAGGGAGGTGAGTTTGCCTATGATGGATTTACTATTCAAAACTATCATCGGACCTATTGTGGTCGGTGTTATCCTTCGTCTAATCGACAAGTGGTTAAACAAGGATAGATAGTGCTAAAAAAGACCCCGAGCTTATGTGGAAGTTAGCTTGGGGTCTTTTCTTGCCTATGATATAGACTTACTATTCAATACAGGTGTATTATGTCATAAAAGCTTAGAATTGTCAAGAAAATAGAGTATCTAGGAACTAGTCTTTCTTCCCAGTCTCTTGATCCTTTTTATCTTCATCAGTCTTATTTACAGCTGCTTTAAATTCGGCTAGCATTTTACCGATGGATTGGCCGAGTTCTGGCAAGCGTTTAGGACCAAATATGAGGAGGGCTCCTAGGACAATAATGATAAGTCCTGGGGCTCCGATATCACGTAGAATTCCCATGAGATTTCCTTTCTATTTATCTTTATATTTTCTTTGTTTACGTTTATAAATGAGCTTACTTAGAGTTACGCTAACTTCATAAAGCAAGATTAAGGGTGCCGTCATGGCCAGGTCACTGATAAAGTCAGCTGGTGTTAGAATGACCGCCAAAATCAGGAGAATAAAGTAAGCATAGCGTCTATAGTGTGTCAGAAAAACTGGTGTTATTATGTCGATAGATGTCAAAAAACTCACAACTACGGGAAGTTCAAAGAGAACAGCCAAAGGCACTGTCGTATGCAGTAAGAAACTAAGGTAGTTCTGTGCTGTAATTTGTGTATTAAAGAGCCCTTCGCCTAGTTTTAAAAGCACTTCTAAGATAGCTGGACTAACAAAATAATAACCAAAAGCCAAACCCAATACAAAACAGACAAAAGTTGCTGGGATATAAGCAAAGATAGCACGCGCTTCATTGTCCCTCAAACCTGGTTTCACAAACTGCCAAATCTGGTAGGTGGTGAAAGGCAAAGTGACCGTAAAAGCCATGAGACTAGCCAAGTTAATGTAAATCCAAAGAATATCGTTAGGCCCTAGAACTAATAAAGGCTTATTAAATCCTCTGGTTAGATAAGCATAGAGTTGCCCAGCAAACAACAGAGTAATACAAAAAACTAGGAAAAAGCATAACACTACTGCAATGAAACGTCTCCGAAATTCCACCAGATGCTCAACAATAGTCATCTCATCTTTATTTCTTGCCATGCTGTTTCACCGTCACAAAGACAATAATAGCAATAAAGATAAGTTGTGGAATCAAGACTTCCCAGCTTGGATAGATACCAGCCCAATCAATGGTTGGGAAACCACTAATCAAATGATTAGACATCATATTAGTCAACTGAAGGGCATGAACACTGACACCGAGCATCTTGAAGGCCAAGGCATAAATCAACCAAGTCAAAATAAAGAAAATGCGGTGCGGTTTAATATAGTGACTCGCTTTAGTCATAGCCACAGCAATGATAACAAGAACTGCAATGGCTGAAGCAATACCAATCAAGAAATTAGCTGTCGTGATACGTGGGACAATACCGACATAGAAAAGTATAGTCTCGGCACCTTCACGGAAGACAGCCAAGAAACTGAGTGCAAACATGGACACAAAGCTTCCAGTTGCCGTCACCGTCTTCATCTGGCGGTCCATAAAGTCATTCCACTGTTTGACTGAAGACTTGCGATGGAGCCAAATTCCAATCAGAATCATCATCGCAACTGCAAAGATACCAACGCCACCTTCAATAATTTCACGGTTAGCCCCCGAGGTCACAGCTGGAAAGACAACTTGTAAGATAACAGCTATAACTGCGCTGGCAAGAACACCAGCAATAGCTCCGCCATAAACCCATTTGAGTCCCTTACGCATCTTGGCTGCCTTAAGAGTTGTCACAAGGGCCATAACAATGAGGAGGGCTTCAACCCCTTCACGTAAGAGAATCAACATGGCATCAAAGGCATTATAAGAAGCACTTGTATCAATAGCAGATAGGTCTGTAATCAAGGCTTGCAGTTTGTCCTGATAAGCTTTTTCTTTTCCCTTAACCATGATAACAGGTGTTTCACTTTCCACGCGCGTATAAAGGCTTGGATTAGTTGTGCTTACATCGCCTTCAATGGTTGGCCAGATAGTGATGAACTTCTTCATAGTTGCCGCAGCCGTTTTTTCATCACCTGCTTGGAATTGAGCTAGAGACTTTTCCAAGAGCTTAATACCATCTTTTAGGGTTAAACTTGAGCTTGTGCTATCAAGAGGGACACCCTTGATAAAGTCATCAATCCCACCCTTGAGATCATCATAAGATGACTGGATGCTGGTAAAATCAGTAGGCTCCGTCTCAATGCTACTTCGCAAAAGTGAAATGGCCGTCTCAATCTTGCCGTAGTAGGCAGTACTGTGGTCACGGACAACAGCTTCATTTCGCGTCCAAGCATTATTTAATTCACTGTAAGTTTTGCGTGTTGCAGCCAGGTCTTTGGCCGTAATGGCATCCTGTAAGTTTTTGAAATAAGGCTCTAGGCGTGTTTCAAGTTTTTCCTTTTCGGCATCTAAATCAACAGGATTTTGCTCTTTCTCAAATTTAAGAAGGGCTGATGAAATGGAGGTTAGGTCCTCTTCTGTCACGTCCCCCTTAATATCAAGAGCCTTGCTAACTTTTTTACCTGCCTTGGAATCGTGATTTTCTTTAGTTTCGAAATCAGTCTTAATCTCAGCAACCAATTCCTTAGCTTTTGTTTGATCTTTATTTTGAACAGCTGTTGTGGCATCTGTGATTTTGATGAAAAGATCACTGTAAGATTCAGCAGCTACTGGATAAGTCCAGAATAAGGCCAGAAGTCCAAGCAAAACGAGGAGTTTATTCAAAGAGTGCTTGACCAAGGTAACCTCCTTTCTCCACGCCTGCAAAGCAAGCAAAGAGCCCACTTCCGATATGGGTGATGTACTCGTTCATCTTGTCTACAGCACCAAGATTGGTCTGAATTTTAACAAAACGGTCTGGATCCTTTTGGTAGGCAATGAAAATCAAACCTGAATCAAACTGGCCAGTTCTCTCATCAATGCCATCTGAATAGGAATATGAACGACGTAAGATAGGAAGGTCTACTTCTTTAGCCAAACGCACATGCGAATCTACAGGAAGTTTAGATAAATCTACTTCATCAAACTCATCTTTCTTTCCAAAAGGTGCGCCTGATTCCTTGTAACGACCAAAGGTGTTTTCCTGTTCCTGCAAGTTGGTACGATCCCAAGTTTCAAGGTGCATCTGTACCAGACGAAGAGCCATATAAGAACCACCCTTCATCCAATCTTTACTATCAGCCCAGACAACCTTGTCGAATTCCTTTTCCGTCGTAACATTAGCAGTACCATCCTTGAAGCCAAAGAGATTTCGAGGCGTTTCCTTGCGGTCTCCAATTGCAGCAAAACCTGATTTGCTCCACTTCATGGTAATTTTATTACGACCTTTACGAATCAGATTGCGGACAGCGTGGAAAGCTACTTGTTCATCGTCCGCACAGGCTTGAATCACGATATCACCACCCGTATACTTGTCCTGCAACTGCTCCTTAGGAAATGGAGGCAAATCACGGAAGAGCTTAGGACGTTTGGATTCTAAACCAAGTTTTCTAAGAAAATCAGCCGAAACCCCAAAAGTCAGACTAAGGCGATAGGGATTGAGTCCCACGGTTTCGCCAGTATCACTTGGTGGCAAGAGGGTATTAGAACCATCCTTTTTTACTAGCTCACCTTCTACTAATTTACTACTATAATCTGTCCAGTCTTTAAAAAGCTGGATGACTTCTTTTTTATCAGTTGTATGAAGATCTAGAACCACCAAGTAGCAAGCCTTCTGCATGGGAGTCGTAATCCCAGCCTGATGCTTACCAAAGAAGCTAATATCTTCATCCCCATCAAGGGCTTTTTTTGTTGAACTATCCTGATTAGCGAAAAAAGCAGATGCACCAGAAAGACCAAGCGCAAGCCCAGCCCCTCCAATACCTGCTTTTTTAAGAAATTCACGACGGTCCATTTTTTTATCTAAAAATTTTTCGTCAGTCATTTTTCTTATTTCCCATCTAGGATAACACCCATTTGTGATAATGGTTCACCAAGTTTAGTTACAGCTTCGGCCAATTCCTTAGTATCTGCCTCACTCAAATCTGTATAAGACTTATAGTTTTTCTCATCAGTCATGTGTTTGTCTAAAAGACCATTGACATTCTTGAATTCTGTTTCCAAAGTCTTAACAAGCTTAGCATCTTTCTTTTGGATCAACGGCTTGAAGAATTCAAAGATTTTTTCAGCCCCTTCAATATTGGCACGGAAGTCGTAAAGATCAGTGTGTGAAAAGACTTCTTCTTCACCTGTAATCTTTTGAGTGGCAACTTCGTTAAGAAGGTCTACAGCTCCAGTCAACATGATATCTGGAGTGACTTTAACAGTTGCAATTTTAGCCTTGAGTTCCTTGATATCGTTAACCAATTGATCTGCATAGGCAGCTGTACCATCAGTCGTGTTGTCTTGCCACATGATACGTTCAATACGGTGGAAACCTGACCAGCCATCTTCTGATTTATTTTCGTCCATGTAATCAACCAAACGGTAGTCGATTTTCACGTCAGACTCACCAAAGCTTTCGGCAATTGGTTCTGAACGTTCGTAAGCCATACGAACCAATGGGTATTGTTTCTTAGCTTCTTCAAGATTTCCTGACTTGAGGGTTTCACTGAATCCTTCAGTATCTTTCAAAAGCTGATCGATTTCGCCTTCAACGAAAGTCTTGTAATCACTTGTAGCCTGCTTCAATTGTTTTTGCTCACTGGCTGTGAGTTTTGAGCTAGTAGAGCTAGAATGACTTGAATTACCAGATTTGGCACAAGCCGTCAATAAAAGCCCTGATGCTAAAAGAACAACACCAAGTTTGTTAAGTTTTTTCATGAATGTCTCCTATTTTCAAGATAGTGTTCGACATTTGTCGTTATATATGTGAATCGTTTGTTATTTCGATATGAAAAACGAACGATGATAAGTCAATAATGGTCTCTCATATGTAAGAGAACATATTCTAAACTAACAGAAGAAACCAGCACTGTCAACGGTTTTAGGCTATTTAAGAACTATTCTAAAGAGCAGATAAGAATGATTCTAAATAAAAGAAAAACAACAGGAAATAACCTGTTGTTACTAATTATTTTGTTCGACGTTTTCGAAGGAATCCTAGGCTAAGAATGCTTAAGAGACCTGTTGCAAAGAGTCCACGATTTGTCTTTTCACCAGTAGATGGCAGTTGCTTACCAGTTTGACGACTAGCTTCAGTCTCAGCCTGATTATTGCCATGAGCAACAAGCTCAGCATCTCCGACAAGGTCCTCTTGACTTGAGGTCTTGACACTTGTTTTAGTTACCTCAGTCTCTTTTCCACCAAATGACTCAGTCTTCTCAGAAGGCTTAGCTACTTCCTCAGTTGGTGTCTGAGCATTAGTCAAACGAATAATAGTCGCTGTTAGTGGGGCCAAGGTCAAGATGTGATTGTTGATTGCAACACCTGATAGCTCACTAATTCCAGATAGATTAACTTGATTACCATCTGCTAAAACCATATAGGATAGACCATTTGTAAGCTTGCTCAAATCAAACTGACGAGCCTTGCTATCAGCATTGACATAGACAAGGTAACGGTCTCCATTGGAAGCAATTGTTTGGTATCCTAATACCAAATCTTCTTGAGCAACATTCTCCTGACCAGGAACCGTCAATAGCGTCACACGAGCATCCACATCTGCTTTAGATTTGAAATTGAAGGCATCCGTAGACTTACGTAAGGCAATTAACCCTTTGGTAAAGGCACGCGTTTTCGTATTTTCTGGGAAGGCCTGACTATTAGTCGCCTTAGTCCAGTCAAAATGGTTAACCGCATCACTAGAATCATAAGAATCATGGATGAAGTAAGGATAGTCAAATGGATTGCCCTTTTCATCAACTAAGAGGTGCGACTTGTTTGGCACCTTGTCCTCAGATACAGGATAACGGTAGGCAGGATCACGGAACTGTTTGGTGCGGCCGTATTCCTGACCAGAGTGAATAAATGGTGTTCCCTGAGCAGTCAAGACCATGAGGTTTCCTAGACGCAAGCGACGATGAATTTCAGCATTATTCTCAGGCTTGCTTGGATCCTTCTTGATTGATTGGGCGATGATATCTAAAAGGGTCAAATTATCATGAGCAGCAATATATTGAATCACATCACCTGGAGAATCAGCCTCGAAGTTAGTTGGTTGTGCCTTGATATTGTCAAAGACCTTATTAATATCACGTTTGCCACCTGTGATAAAGGCAGGTGTCCCCTCGTTTGGATAACCTGATTTGAGGGTGTTTCGAATATCGTCTGAAAATACAGCTACGGTATCTGTGTCTTTCATCCAAGACTGATCGGCAGGCTGAACAAGGCTATTTTCATCGCCAGTATAAGTCACCCAGCCCTCACCAAGCATAATAAGGTTTGGATTTAGAGCGCGTGCAGCATGGTAAGCCTTCTCGATACTTTCAGCATCATGGTCACCCATCATATCAAAACGGAAACCATCAACCTTGTATTCCTTAGTAAGATAGGCAATCGAATCCACCAAGACACGACGACTCATATAGTGAGTCGTGCCTAGACGACCGCCTCCAAAGCTCGAACGTGGTGTGCCATCAGCATCCATAAAGTGATAGTAATTTGGTTCAAGGTCTTCAAAAATAGCTGTCTTAGCTGTATGATTGTAGACTACATCCAAGATGACGCCCATACCGTGGGCATGAATAGCAGCAACTAAATTCTTGAATTCTTCGATACGTTTAGCTGGTTCATTTGGGTTTTCAGAATACATACCCGTCAAAGAGAAATAGTTTTGTGGATCATAGCCCCAGTTGTAGTTACTATCACTTGATGCATAGGCATCCAAACGCTTGCCATTTTGCAATTCATTAACAAAATAGTAGCTCAATACTGGCAAAAGCTGGATATGGGTGACCCCAAGATCTTTAAGATAATCCAAACGCTCCGCAAAGGCTGCAAATGTCCCAAACTGGTGCTTCAATTCAGCTGAGATAGCCTTGTCAGAGGTGAAATCACGGACATGAGCCTCATAAATGATAGCATCTTCACGAGACTTAAAGTTAGGAATCTTAGCATAGTCAAGATCTTTTGGTCCATAATTAGCAGGATCTACAAAGGCAGCCTTGGCAATCTTGTGTTCAGGACCCTTGCTAGCATCGTCACTATTCCAAGCAGCCAGAGATTTCGCATAAGGATCAAGAACAATTACTGACTGATCTCCACGTTTAATGCGGTATTGATAGAAATAGCCTGTTAAGTTTTCAAGGCCAAAATCAGTCGCATGTAGGTCAGCTTGCCAAGTACCTCGAGGGCCTTTGCTTAGAGCGTGTTCAGCAAGTACCTTGTCTTGATTATTCTTATCATAGACAATGATGTCTACTTGATCAGCACTTGGTGACCAAAGTGTCACATGTGCCTTAGTACCATTTTCTTCTAAACGAGCACCCAATTCGCCATCGTAACTGTAGAGGGCATCCTTTAATTGCCAGCTCTCAGACGTTTTAAAACTATCACTGCCCAAAGTGACCTTATAAGGCAGATTTTCTGCAGCAAAATCACCTGTTAATGTAGCTTTTTTGAGTTTAGCATCCAAGTCAAGCTGTTTAAGAGTTACACTGTTACCATCCTTATCCATCACCTTAAGGTCTTTGAGAATATCTTCAGATGAGACCTCGTCTAAGTTGGTGAAGCTAAGTTCGATTTTGCTTGGACTAAGCTGCTGAGCCCCAGTCAAACGCACATCCTTGACAAAGTAAGGGTTGGTGTAGACTGTCGGATCAGTATCTCGTACGAAAAGCTGACGAGATTTTTTCAAGTCACTAAATTTATAATCATTTGGTTGAATTTTCACATCATCTCCAGTTTTTCTCTCATCTAAGAGTAAAAATCCTATCGATTTTGCCGCTTGTGTTAGCGGAATGTCTAAATAAGCACCATACTTACCATTTGGTTGGAAATTGACACCATCAGGCCAATTACTTGGGGCATCCTTTACATCTCCCCAATACCATACAGACTTATTGCCATAGTCGCCATCCGTACGGAAATAATTGATACGAACGTGATCTTGAGGGATAGGTTGATAACTGTAAACTTGAAAATCCTTGTCAATCCAGGCCTCATTCATTTGAGGACTAAGAATTTCGACTGCTTTATCACCTGAAAGGTTCGTTCCAGCGGCATTATTAATCAAGAAACTAAGCTTTTTAGGTGTCGAAGACAGCTTCACATCCAAGTAAACACCATAATTATCCTGTTTGGCTTCTGCAAATGAGGTTGCTCCTGTTGGCCAAGCACCTTTCTGAGATGATGGCGTCTCCACATCATCCCAAGTCCAAAGCCCAAGTGATGCCTTATCCTGACTTGGCAACTCTTGGAAATGCAAGCGAATAGTCCCCTCAGCAATAGGTTCCTCAGATGCATTAGTGAGAGCTTGACCATTATTAGTACTTACTGTTTTTGGCGTGTTTTCGCTAGTTTCAGTTAGCTTGGTAGGCTCAGTACGGCTAGTGTTTTCTTCTGAAAGAGAAACTGGCTCATTTTCCTTGGACACTGTGGCATTCTCAGCTGTTAGAGGAGCTGTTGGCGTTTCAGTTACTAGACCACTGGTGGTAAGACTAGAATCAGCTGATTCTACCTGTGTACTTGAGGCAGGTGTTGACACTACTTCTTCTGCCTTGACTCCATGAGTAGCAGCAAAGCTCAAAAAAACAGCTCCAATGGTTACAGAAGCCAACCCTAACTTGTACTTGCGAAGACTATAACGAAGGACTTTTTCGTCATTAGTTTGAGTATTCCTTTTCATACTAACTCCTTTTTGTTAACGTTTTCATGTTTTTTAATATACCATTTAGATTAGATTTATGCAAGCGTTTTCGCTCTTTAAAAATAAAAAAGAGAACCATAAGATTCTCTCAATCTATTAATTATAAATAGAATAGTAACGCTTAATCCCTGCCACAATTGCGTTAGCTAAAGTCTCTTGATAAGCAGCGGTATTCAAGCGAGCAGCTTCTTGTGGATTTGACAAGAAACCAAGTTCAAGGAGAACTGCTGGCGCTGTCGTTTCACGCAAGACTGCAAAGGTTTGACGTTTCACGCCCTGATTCTGAGCGCCAGTCGCATTAATAAGGCTGGACTGGATGGCATTGGCCAAAGTGTCACTCATGCTCAATCGCGTCGGATTAGCATGGTAGGTCGCATTAATGCGTGATGGGTATTCTGCATAAGGTTGGTAATAATAAGTTTCGATTCCCTGTGCTGCTGAACTTCCTGAAGCATTGATGTGGATACTTACGAAGATATCCGATTCAGAGGCGTTGGCTGCACGAGAGCGATCTGTCAAATCGACATAGGTATCGCTGGTACGTGTGGTCACGACTTGATAGCCTTCTGCTTCTAATTTGGCCTTAACTCGGCTTTGGATAGCCAAGGTCAAGCTCTTTTCAGAAATACCAAAGTACGAAGCTCCTGGATCATAGCCACCATGGCCAGCATCTAGATAGACAACCTTATTTAAAACATCGTAGTTTCCTTTTGATGCCGAACCGATTTTCTTAGGGGCTACCACATCAGCTGAAGTTGCTCCAAAGCCAATATTCTTACCAGAAGCATCAACAATATAGCCATGAACGATATACTTGCCTGAATTCCATTTGTGCTGACTGGCTGAAATAGTCACCTTGTAGGAACCATCATCCTGTTTTGTGGCATTATGCCAAACAAGATCATCCTGACCATTTTGCTCAGACCAGACAGGGATAAGGACACCTGAAATACCACTTGGATTCGTCAGATTAGTGATAAGAACGTCAAAAGTTCCACGATTTTTATCATTATTGGTAATAGTCAATGTTCCTTGAGTCTTAGTGATATCAAGTGTCACTTGTTTGCCACCTAGACCAATGTATTTACCGTCATTGTCAACCAAATAGACATGAGAGTTATAGAGACCGCTATCTCCCTTATGGTTGCTTGAACGAACAGTTACCTTATAGTCTCCATTAGCTTGCTTGGCTGCCTTGTACCAGATGATATCATCTTGACCGTTCTTTTCTGACCAGGTTGGAACTAGAACTTCTTTGAAACCACGTGGCGCAATTAAGTTTGAGATAACAAGATCATAGCTACCAGTAGCATTGTTGAGACCAGTGATAGCAAGGTCAGCTTTGGGATCTGACAAAGTAACTTTTGTTTGTGTTCCCCCTACACTGATTCGTGAGCCATCATTTTGGATAAAGTAAAGATGAACATTGTAAATACCAGTTACGTTTTTGTGGTTGGCTACCTGAACAGTAACCTTGTAATTGCCATCTGTTTGACGTGTAGCTTCATACCAACGAATATCATCTTGACCATCAGTCTCAGACCAGATAGGTACCTGAACCGTACGCACACCTTTCGGGCTATAGACATCGCTGATGACCACATCAAAAGTTCCAGCACCATTGTTATTTAAGATAGAAATACTACCACTTGGCTTAGTTTCATTGACCTCAACCACAGTCTCAGTCAAATACTGGCGGTTACCAGTATTATCTATGAGATAAGCATCCGCTCTGTATTTTCCAGTTGAATGTTTGTGTTCTGAAGCCTTAATCGTCACACGATAGCTGCCATCTGCTTGCTTACTTGCCTTATGCCAAACCAAATCATCCTGACCATTAATAAGACTCCATGACGGTACCAGGATTTCTTTAAGACCATTAGGTGCAACTATATTGCGAACCACCGCGTCAAAAGTTCCTGTCGTAGCATTGTTATTTTCAATCGTTAGGCTGGCACTTGGACGCGATTGGCTAATTTCCACCACTTTTTCAGTCAAGTAGAAACGCTTGTTAAAATTATCTACAATATAAGCATCGGCACGGTATTTACCGGTTGAATTTTTGTGGTCACTTGCCTTAATGGTAGCTCGGTAAGAACCATCTGCTTGCTTCGTCGCCTTATGCCAAATCAAATCGTCTTGACCACCAACGAGACTCCATGACGGTACTAAGATTTCTTTCACACCTGTAGAGGCAATAATATTTTTCACCACAGCGTCAAACGTGCCTGTAGCTGCATTATTATTTTCAATCGTTAGGCTTGCACTTGGACGAGCGTAATTAACAGATACTACTTTCTCAGAAATATAATGTCTCTTATTTGTTCGATCAACAACATAGGCATCTGCACGGTAATTACCAGCCTCCCCCTTGTGATCAACCGCCTTAATGGTTACACGATAAGAGCCGTCCATTTGCTTGGCTGCCTTATGCCAAATCAAGTCATCTTGACCATTGGCTAGACTCCAAGATGGGACAAGAACCTCTTTAACACCCAAGGGTGCCACAATATCTCGAACCACAGCATCAAAGGTACCAGTGACCTTGTTGTTGTTCTCAATTGAGAAGCTTGCCTTAGGTTTTAGAACATCAGTATCATGAGAATGAGTCAACTTAGCAGGTTCAGCCACGGTATTGCTTGAAACCTCAGAAGCAGTAGGTACCGTCGCATTTTCTGAACTCGCTACTGTGTTATCCTGAACTACAGATTCAGAGGCAACGACTCTTGATTCAGATGCTGCAATCTTTGTTGAGCTTGCTTGACTAACTTGTGGAGCACTTGAATTTGCTACTTCACTTGTGGCTGTAGGTGTTTCCGCAACAGTTGAACTTGGTCTTGCTGATGGTGACTCTTGTGCAAGAACTACCCCACCACCAAAAATTTCTGCTGCTGTCGCAGGTTGATACTGGTTCCCTTCAGTAACCGTAGGCATTTGCGTAGCTACCTCATCCGCACTGGCCACCTGAGTGGTCACCGCCATGAGAACAGCCGCACTGGCATAGTAGATAAAATCTTTTGTTCGCATTTAACTTTCCTTTGACACTTTTTAATACGTCACCCATTTTACCATAGAAAATGTCTTACGAATAGAGGAAAAGTGATAATTCTCTAAAAAAACTATAAAAATGATAAAAAAATAAGTAATTTTCATACTTAAAGTATCAATGTAATCCAAATAAAGAACCTAAAAACCTATAAACAAGAGATTCCAAATGTATATATAATATTCTGAAAATAGAAAAATACAAAATATTACTATCAAAACTGAACACAAAAAAGCCCTTAGAAGTTTCCTTCTAAAGACCTTTCATTAATAGATTAAGCAAAGATTGAGAAGAATGGTGCACCAAGCTTAGTATCCATTGCGTCTCGACTCTGAACACCATGAATGTAATCCAATGAATACCAGCCATTGTTATTGGCGTTAAATGGATCACGAACATAAGTTTTACCATTATCATAGCCATGAAGCACGATTTCATGCGTGTAAGGATAATTGATAAATTGGCTTGCTCCTACTGCCGCCAGAACATGTTGACCTGACATCAAAGCTGAAGCAATGTTAGCAATGCTTGAAAGCACGTTGCTATTGAGACCCCAATTTTTACTTGCTAATACAATACCATCCGCGTCTGTACCAGCAACTGATGTTTTATTGAATGAATTTGTATTGTAGTACAAATAATCCGCAACTGTCGTTGGTGCAATTACAGTTCCCAAGATATCTGTAAAGGTCATGGCAAGTGATGTTGGAACACAGCCTGACTGATCCATATTGCTGACACCATACCACTTAGAAGCCCAACGAGGATCACGTTGAGAATAATAAGTCGTCTGAGGCTCAACACGACGATTACGTGGAGCAAGAGCTGTCTCACCAAGGTTAAATCCGTCTTCAGTATTGTCTACATAGTCTACATAAACATGAGTCGTATAGTTACCGATGAGATTCTTATGATTAACAGTCGAAACATTGATTTCAGTATGTGTTCCAGTAGGTGCCGTATTGTACCAAGAAAGGTTTCCTTGGTTGCTTTCTGACCATACAGCTACACGGATATTCTTAATCTGACGTCCTTGTGGCGCTTGATCAACTACAACTGTATAACTACCAGCTTCTGAATTAACATTAGTGATATAGGTTTGCGTTTTAGTCTTAGCATTACGGAATTCAAGAGTTGTCGTTGTGCCACCAACACCAACTTGTGACCCATCATTCAAAATGTAGTACAAATGAATATTGTACAAGCCTGTTGAGTTTTTATGGTTAGTAGCTTGAACATTTACTGTATAAGTGCCATTAGCTTGACGTGTTGCTTCATACCAACGAATATCATCTTGTCCGTCTTTTTCAGACCAAATAGGTACTTGAACAGTACGAACACCTTTAGGACTATAAACATCACTGATAATAACATCAAAGGTTCCAGTATCTTTATTGTTATTAACTACTGAAATAGTACCGACTGGTTTATTATGTTTCACATCCACAATTGTTTCAGTGACATAATGACGTTGGTTGGCATTATCTACGATATAAAGGTCAGCACGGTAATTTCCTAAAGAATTCTTATGCTCACTTGCCTTAATAGTAACACGGTAGCTACCATCAGATTGGCGACTAGCTTTGTGCCAAACCAGATCATCTTGTCCGTTAACTAGACTCCATGATGGAACTAAGACTTCCTTAACCCCATTTGGTGCTACGATATTGCGAATAACAGCGTCAAAAGTACCTAAATCAGCATTATTATTTTCAATAAATAGGCTTGCACTAGGGCGAGTTTGAGTAACTTCTACCACTTTTTCAGTGAGATAGAAACGTTTGTTAGAGTCATCTACAATATAGGCATCAGCACGGTATTTACCTGTTGAATTCTTATGATCCGTTGCCTTGATAGTCACTCGGTAAGAACCATCAGCTTGACGAGTGGCCTTGTGCCAGATGAGATCATCCTGACCACCAGCCAAACTCCATGATGGAACAAGAACCTCTTTCAAACCTGTAGGTGCAACAATATTACGAACAACGGCATCAAAAGTACCTGCTGCAGTATTGTTGTTTTCAATTGTAAGGACACCACTTGGTCGAGCATAATCTACAGACACTACTTTTTCGGCAATATAATGACGATTGTTAGCGTTGTCCACGATGTAGGCATCAGCACGGTAATTTCCTTTATTGCCCTTATGCTCACTTGCCTTAATGGTTACACGATAGCTACCATCATTTTGCTTAGTAGCCTTATGCCAAATAAGGTCGTCTTGACCATTTTCAAGACTCCATGATGGGACTAAAACCTCTTTAACACCTAGTGGTGCTGAGATATTAGTGATAACGGCGTCAAAAGTTCCTGCCTTAGCATTATTATTTTCAATAGCAAAACTTGCTTTAGGTTTCAACTGCTCTGGTGTCTTACCAATGAAGACCTGCGTAGTTGTTCCACCAACACCCGTCATTTGACCATCTTTTTGAATATAATAAAGATGAACATTGTAAAGGCCTGTTGAGTTTTTATGAGCTGAAGCCTTAACGTTTACTGTATAAGTTCCATTATTTTGACGGTTAGCCGTATACCAGATAATGTCATCTTGGCCATTAATTTCTGACCAAATTGGAACAGAGACAGTTTCAACACCGTTTGGTGCCTTAACATTAGAGATGACAACATCGAAGCTACCAAGAGTTGGATTGTTATTGACAATAGAAATGGTTCCACTCAAATCGCCTTGAGTGGCATCAACCTCAGCACTGGCATTAGCTGTGAAACGTCCTGTATAGTCCACGCTATGGTCAAAGACATGTTTACCTGGCAAGAGATTAGCCGTAGCTGAAAACTGCCATGCACCAGTTTTGGCATTATAGCGCATTTTCTTAGCACTTGTTGCTGTAAGAGTTGTTGATGGGTACTGGGCAACCCAGAAATTTTCAATCCCAAATTGAGAGGTTGAGACAGGTCCACGGTAGCCTAAATTATTCTCATCCAACCAGCTAGCACTTGTATAGAACATCAAGTTGTTGTATCCATGCTTACGCATTTCGTTAACCCAAGCTTGAGTGTTACGGTTGATATTTGGAAGCATCTTAGAGTCTTCGAAATCATTAACCATAACAGTACTCTTTGGAAGGTTGAGTTTTTGTGCAGCTTGGATGTAGAAACGAGCTTCTGCACGTGCTTCTTCCTCAGTTGTGTATCGAGAAAAATGATAGGTTGATACTTGAAGACCAGCAATTTGAGCATTGCGAACTTGTGAGGGTGCTTTAGGGTTGTTGTACCAAGTGTCCTCAGTCAACTTGACAACGACACCACCCACACCCTGGCGTGCAAGAGCACGATAGTCATCTACACTGATATCACCATTATGGCTGCTGACATCGATAAAAGTCTTTGGTTGTACCTTTTGCGTTGGCGAAGGAACATCCGTTGAATTCGTCAATTTAGCAGGTGTTACTACAGCGCTGTTTGACGTTTCAGAATTTGTCGCACTTGTAGAAGCTGTTGCACTTTCTGAACTAACAACTGAAGATGTTACTGAAGTTGACGCTACAGCAACAGTAGAGTTAGCTACTGAAGTTGATGCCGCAGTTGTTACAGCCTCTGAACTTTGTGATGCAAGTGACGTAGATACCGCAGGAGCACTAGGTTTTGCCACCTCACTCGTAGCTACGGGTGCTGAAATAGTTGAACTAGGAGTTGCAGGCAAGGCTGCTTCTCCACCAAAAATCTCAGCCGCTGTCGCAGGTTGATACTGATTTCCTTCAGTAACAGAAGGCGTTTGTGTCGCCACTTCATCAGCTTGAGCAACCTGAGTTGTCACAGCTAAAAGAACAGCCGCACTGGCATAGTAGATAAAATCTTTCGTTCGCATTTAACTTTCCTTTTGCATTTTTAATACGTCAACCATTTTACCATAGAAAAACTCTCATGGAAAGGTCATTACTTAAAGTTTTCTAAACAAAATAGAAAGATTATAAAACTCTAAAAACTTATAAACTTACTATTCGTTCAATATGAAAACCCTTTAACTACCTATTCGTATTTAACACTAAAAATGCAAAGATATTTACAAGATATAGATAAAGATGAAAATGTGTGACAAAAGAAAAAATCCCCGAACTTCCGTCCGAGAATTTTATCAACTTTATTTACGTTTTGGTGGGTTATGGATAATAATAAATTCTTAAGCTATATCAAATATTTTCAACAGACCACAATAAATCCATTCTTTCTTCATAAAACTTTTTAAATAAGCTAATCATTATTTTATCAATCAAAATCAAAACATAAAACCAAACAATGTAGTTATTTGATCCGAATTCATTTTTTTCCAAATCGAGTAATGTTGGAATATTATATTGATATGATATTGTATTATGTGCCATTCTATTTCTATTCTTATAAAGATTTTCATACAGATTTTTAGCGGTACTTTCAAAAAGATTTCCATTATTATCATCTATTTGACTAACACCAGCTTTTTTCTTTATATTTTCTTTAAATTCAATAAAATCTCTTTGGTTCCATTTTTCTATGCACGTATCCTTGAATAAATCAACTATTGTATTTTTTGAATTATCAACTATCGATTTTTTATCTTTTTCACTTAAGGAATTAATGCTTAACTTATTTTTTAACGCCTTATATAAGTCATTCTTAGAATCATAAGTAGAAAAATACTCATTTGACATACTACTTAAAAATCTTCGTCTGAATTCAAAATCTTCCGTAGCTAACTCCCAAGCAATACATTTAAATTTTTGCTCTTGAAAACCAGTCATCTTTAAAAATGTTGATTTCAATAAATAATCATTCAAAGGATAAGTATTTATTGATTTATCAAGATTAGAGGTTACATTTACCAATTCTTTTAAAATATCTTCTATAGGTTCATTAATAAATTCATAGTGCTTGCTCATCTTATATATCCACCATAATTTCTTTATAAATTTCAATTGAAGATTTAACACGTTTAGTCAAGTATTTTAAAGCAGAAGGATTCCTTGGATGATAATTTGTAATTTCCACAAATCCCTCTTCCCCACTATCAAATTCTACTGGCTTATACGTAAAAGGATCCTTAAATTCTTCTATCTTATTCTTCAATTTTTCAAAAAGCAGCTCTAAATTCTCAGTTTTCAACTTTTTCTGCATAAATAATACAAAGTAAATCAAACCGAAGTAGTATAAATCCTGATCAATGATGGAATCAAAATTTTCATTATACAAACCAAATTCCTTTATATAATAATCTAATTCTTCGAAAAACTGATTATAGTTATCCCCTTTTAAAAGATACTCTAAACTAACAAATTTTTGTTCATCTTTTTTAGTATCAGCTATAATAAAATTGATATACTCCATATAATAGGATTCTAATTTATCTTTACTGCCACCAAAACCAACGCATAACATTTCAATGTTTGGATTCTGATGATATTCAGATAGTACTGCCATATATCTTACAAAATCTATTGTTTTCAGAGTGTACTTTTCTAAAAAATAAGGTTTAAAAAAACTTACCTTTGACTGATCAAGATAATATAAAGCCTCCCTACTCTCTTGCGGAGTTAAACTTTGTCCTTGAACATTAATATTCCTAAATACAGAAGTATAATATTGTTGCTGGTAGGAAGGTTTAGAAGAGTCTGGAATAAGAAAAGAGAAACCTAAAAATGTATTTTTTAAGAATTCCTTATCAGGTATGTTATCTCGAAATTCAATTTTTTTAAAAAACTTATTTTTATTTAGTTCTTCTTTTAATTCTTCGAGAGACTTAGGTCCATCTTTAAGTAAATCATTAAATGTCCAGTTAATTACATCAGTTTTTTCATCAAAATAGTCATCATTCTCATCTAAAACTTTAGCAACTTTTCTTTTTGAAAACTTCTCAAATGTTTTTCGGTCTGGAAAATATCCAATTACCGATAATAAGATACTTGTTAATCTCTGCTGTCCATCAATAAGTAGATTTAAACTCTCACCGTCTTGCTTGAAAGAGCCTATGATAACAGGTGGAACAAACTTTTTTTCAGATAAAGATTCAATCAATTTTTCACGCTTTTCTTCATCCCAAACAAAATTCCTTTGATAATCTGGTAAAATGATATTCTTACTTAGTATCAATTCAATCCAATAGTCTAATGAGTACTCACCATAATATACTTTATTTTCCATTGTATTACCTCCATTTATGTGTTTACTCTATCTTATTAAAAATATATTGTCAATCATTTATTTAAGATGGAACGATTATTATTTATAGTAGATTTAAAAACAAAAGAAAAATCCCCGAACTTCCGTCCGAGAATTTTATCAGCTTTATTTACGTTTTGGTGGGTTATGGATAGCTTCTCCAAGTACGTCAGCAAAGGCTTCATACATGTTTTCAGAGAAGGTTGGGTGACCGTGGATAGATTGCAAGAGTTCATCTACAGTCAATTCATTTTCCATAATTGTTGATGCTTCGTTAATCAATTCAGCTGCGGCTGGACCGATAATATGAACACCAAGGATTTCATGGTACTTCGCATCTGCAACGACTTTAACAAAACCTTGAGCTTCATTTGAAGCGATGGCACGTCCGTTACCAGCAAAGCTTGATTTACCAATGAGAACATCACCGTATTTAGCGCGTGCATCTTCTTCAGTAAGACCACACATTGCTACTTCTGGGTGAGTGTAGACAGCTGCTGGTGTGTAGTCAAGGTGAGCCTTACGGACATTGCCACGCATAGCATTTTCAGCTGCAACTTCACCCATACGGTAAGCAGCGTGAGCAAGCATCTTAGTTCCGTTAACATCACCCGGTGCGTAGATTCCTGGGATTGATGTTTCTTGATAAGCATTAACTTTGATACGACCACGGTCAAGTTCAAGGTTAAGATTTTCAAGACCATCCAATTGAGGGACACGACCGATTGAAAGAAGGGCACGATCCGCAACAATTTCTTCACCATTATTAAGTTTAAGGGTCAATTGGTTGTTAGCTTCTACAATCTCAGAAACCCCAACAGATGTCATGATCTTCATACCCTTCTTAGCAAGGATTTTTTGAAGTTCAAGAGATACTTCTTTATCCATAGCAGGAATAATGCGGTCAGCCATCTCAACAACAGTCACTTCTACACCATATGAGGCATAAACAAGACCAAGCTCGATACCAACGACACCACCACCCATAACAGCAAGTGATTTAGGCATTTCACGCAAATCAAGGATATCATCTGATGTCATCACAAGTTGTGACTCAATACCAGGAATATTGATACGAGATACTTTTGATCCAGTCGCAAGGATGATATTACGTCCCTTGATTGTTTCTGAACCAATAGTAACTGTCTTATCTGGATTAACTTGACCAAGACCGTTAAAAATAGTGACCTTGTTAGCCTTCAAAAGACCTTGAACACCACCAGTAAGAGTCTTAACAACAGAGTTCTTAAAGTCAACTGTCTTATCCATATCGATAGTGTAGTTTGTTGACGCTAGGTTAATACCACGACCTGCAGCAATCTTAAGTCCATCAAGGATTTCTGCATTTTTAAGATAGGTCTTAGTTGGGATACATCCTTTATTCAAACATGTTCCACCAAATTCAGATTTTTCAACGATGGCAACCTTACCACCAAGTTGTGCACCACGAATGGCAGAATAGTAACCAGCAGGACCACCACCAACAACGATAATATCGTACTCATTGTCAGCAAGCGGTGCTTTTTCTGCAGCAGCTGCTGGAGCAGCTTGGGCAGGAGCTTTAGGAACTTCAAGACCAGCTGATTCCAACTGAGCAGTTGCTTCTGCAACAGGTACGCTAGCTGCGTTATCAGCCACAACTTCACCTTCTGCTCCAATATAACCAATAACCTCAGTAACTGGCACTGTTTCACCAGCCTGACGAGTAATTTTCAAAAGAACACCAGAATCCTCTGCTTCAAGTTCCATGTTCGTTTTATCTGACATGATTTCAAGAAGAATATCTCCCTCATTAACCACATCACCCTCTTGTTTTTTCCACTCGATGATTTCGCCTTCCTGCATGTCCACACCAAGCTTAGGCATAATAATCTCAAAAGCCATTTATAAGATACCAAGAGCGACCAGAAAGCGACTGAAAATTAGGCGTCTGACATGTCAGCCTGCTGACGTAGACAGACGGTCTATTTTCCAAGCTTTCCGCTCGGGTTCAGTTATACCCTCTGGTTCGCCCTCTCCTTTCTATTAAAACTTCAGTTTTCAGATATTTTTTTCTTAAATCAACAATTCCATAGGATTTTCAATCAAATGTTTCAAATCAACCATGAATTTGGCACCATTCATACCATCTACGATACGGTGGTCAATTGTCAAGCATAGACCCATGATTGGTCGTACGACAACTTCTCCATCAACAACAACTGGAGTTTGAATAGTTGCTGAAACACCAAGGATAGCTGAGTTTGGTTGGTTGATGATTGGGTTAAATGACTTAGTTCCAAACATTCCCAAGTTAGTAATAGAGAAAGTTGAACCTGACATTTCTGCAGCCTTCAATTTACCAGCTTGAGCCTTCTTGATGACATCCTTAGAAGCCACAACGAACTCAGACAAACTCATCTTATCTGCACCGTGAACGACAGGTACAATCAAGCCGTCATCGAGACCAACGGCAATACCGAGATTAACAAATTTATGTAATTCGATATTTTGTGCATCATCAATCAATGACGCATTGAGGTAACGGTGTTCCTCTTTCATAAGAGTACGCACAACTGCCAAACCAATCAAATCCGTGAAGGTTACCTTCATACCAGTCTTATTCATGATTGGATCAAGGACTTGCTTACGAAGAGCCATAAGGTTAGTCATGTCAACATCATAGTTAAGGGTGAAGGTTGGCGCAGTCAAGTATGAGTGCGTCATCCCCTTAGAAATCGCCTTACGCATAGCAGACATTGGGATAACTTCCACGCCTTCTGGCAAGACTTTTTCAGGTTTAGCTTCAACTACAGGTGCAGCCGCCGCTTCTTTAACTTGCGCTGGAGCACTGATTGCAAGGATATCTTCCTTAGTAATCTTGCCACCAAAGCCTGTTCCAGATACGCTAGCTAAGTCAATACCAAGGTCCGCTGCAATCTTACGTGCCAATGGAGTCGCCTTAGGTTGAGCACCCTTAAAGTTTTCAACGTCATCAGCATGAACACGACCTTTTGCTCCAGTTCCTGGTACTTGAGTGAGGTCAATACCCAACTCACGCGCCACCTTACGAGCCTTAGGTGTTGCACGTACTTTGCCGCCTTCGTGAACGATAGGGGCCTGGGTTTGTGCTACCACTACAGGCTCTGCTACAGTAGCAACTTCTTCAACTTTTGGCGCAGGTTCAGCAGCTGGTGCGCTAGCTGCGTTATCAGCCAAAACTTCACCTTCTGCTCCAATATAACCAATAACCTCAGTAACTGGCACTGTTTCACCAGCCTGACGGGTAATCTTCAAAAGAACACCTGAATCCTCTGCTTCAAGTTCCATGTTCGTCTTATCTGACATGATTTCAAGAAGGATATCTCCCTCATTAACCACATCACCCTCTTGTTTCTTCCACTCGATGATTTCGCCTTCCTGCATGTCCACACCAAGCTTAGGCATAATAATCTCAAAAGCCATTTATAAGATACCAAGAGCGACCAGAAAGCGACTGAAAATTAGGCGTCCGACACGTCAGCCTGCTGACGTAGACGGACGGTCTATTTTCCAAGCTTTCCGCTCGGGTTCAGTTACACCCTCTGGTTCGCCCTCTCCTTTCTACTTTAAATTATAATTTCCGATACTCCCACAGTTAAAACAAGAAACACATTTTACTAGCGAGAAATATCACTTAACCGTCGCTAGAAAGTTAGTTTCCTTTATTGGCCATCTTGATAATAGCAGCCTTAATCTTTTCAACATCTGGAAGAACCGCTTGTTCCAAGACACGCGCATAAGGTACAGGCACATCTTCACTTGCCAAACGTACAATTGGGTGGTCAAGGTAATCAAATGCTTCACTTTCAGTAACCATAGCAGCAATCTCACCGATGAATCCACCAGTCTTATATGCATCATTGACCAACATCAGTTTACCAGTCTTCTTAACTGACTCGAAAATCAATTCCTTATCAAGTGGGATAAGCGTACGTGGGTCAACGACCTCAACGTTAATACCTTGTTCAGCCACTTCTTCAGCAGCCTTAAGAACACGTTCCAACATACGACCATATGTGACAATAGTAAGGTCAGTCCCTTCACGCTTGATTTCACCTTTTCCAAGTGGAATGTAGAAATCAGGATCTTGAGTAACTTCCTCTTTCTTACCGTAAAGTGCTTTTGGTTCCATGAAGATAACAATGTTATTGTCCTGAATAGCAGATTTCAAAAGACCTTTAGCGTCGTTAGCATTACCTGGAGCAACGACTTTAATCCCTGGAATGTGAGTCAACCATGACTCAAGAGATTGTGAGTGCTGTGCCGCAGAACCAATCCCTGAACCAGAAGCTACACGGAAGGTTACAGGAGTCTTTAAACCACCACCAAACATGTAGTTGTTTTTTGCACCATTATTAACGATAGCATCAAGGGCAATCGTGATGAAGTCCATGAAAGTCAAGTCAACGATTGGACGAAGACCTGTGATGGCAGATCCAACAGCTGCACCAGCGATAGCTGCCTCTGAAATTGGTGTATCTTTAACACGTTTTTCACCAAATTCTGCCAACATCCCAACTGATGTACCGAAGTCACCACCATAGATACCAACATCTTCACCCATAAGGAAGATGTTTTCGTCTTTACGCATCTCCTCGCTCATAGCAAGGTTTACTGCCTCACGCAAGGCCATCAATTTTGTTTCACTCATACTTGTATTTCTCAACCTTTCTCTTTAGTCTACCCATACATCTTCAAAGGCAACTGAAAGTTCTGGATCTGGGCTATTTTGGGCGAACTCATAAGCTGCATCAACCTCTGCCTTGACTTGGCTTTGGATAGCATCTAACTCTTCAGCGCTTGCGATATTTTCAGAAACGAGATAGTCACGGTATTTAATAATTGGGTCGTTATTGTTCTTCCACTCGTCAACTTCTTCCTTAGTACGGTAAACACCTGCATCAGCAGTTGAGTGACCAAACCAACGATAAGATTCTACCTCAACGATAGCGGGACCGTTGCCACCACGGACATGCTCGACAGCCTTGCCCATTGTTTCGTATACAGCCAAAACATCGTTACCATCTTCACAGTAGAAACCAGGAATACCATAAGCTTCCGCACGTGTATAAAGGTGAGGTGTGTTTGTTGCTTTATGGATATCCATTGAGATACCATAACGGTTATTGATGATAAAGAAGATAACCGGCAATTTCCAAGTAGCTGCCATATTGACTGACTCATGGAATGAGCCTTCATTAGTTGCACCATCTCCTGAAAAGGCCACAACAATGTTTCCTGTTACTTTGTATTGCTGAGTGAGAGCTGCACCTACGGCAAGAGCATAACCACCACCAACAATACCGTTAGTTCCGTAGTTACCTTTTTCAAAGTCAGCCAAATGCATAGAACCACCACGGCCCTTAGAAACACCTGTCGCCTTACCTGCAAGCTCCGCCATCATTTTATTCAAATCCATGTCTTGGGCAATAGATTGTCCGTGACCACGGTGATTTGAAAAGAAGATATCGTCATAGCTCAAGTGTTGAACAGCCCCAACGTTGGCTGCTTCCTCACCAACTGAAAAGTGAGTCATTCCTTGAACAAAACCACGACGAACCAATTTATTAATACGTGAATCAAATTCACGAATACGTTCCATTTTAGTGAACATCTCAAGATGTGTCTCTTTAGAAAGTTTTACCATATCGATCTCCTCTATCGAAATTTTTCTATACATCTAGGATAGGTTAAAAAAACTTAATGAGCAAGAAATATGCTTGAAAAATGAAAAGCCTTACATCCTTATCACTTATAGACAATTCGTATGCTCTTTTTGTTTGCGATATGGTATAATGATATGATTATATAGATTTTACCCGAATAGGAGAATATTTGATATTGAATGATGTCATAATTCACGGGCTTACGGCATGTATAGCTTTTATTTTACAAATTATTATCTTCAAGGTGACCACGCAAAGGCCGCTTAGGTACTGGATTATTATTTTAGCTGGTATAGCAATTTTTGCCTCTAGTTATTTTGGCATTTTGTATCCAAAATCCGGTTTTATTGCAGTTGTACTCTTTCTAGCTGCCAAATCCTACAAAAATCTAAGACATACCATTTTGGAGACTCTCTTCATACCTTTCACCTTTGCCTTAATGGTAAGATTGGTCATTTTCCTGATTATTCCAATTTTTTTCCCTGCAGTCTTGGATTACTATTTTGCTGGTCCCTTTATTCTCTTTCTTGCTTTTTTACTTTGGTTTGCACAAAGTGCTCTTCTTCAGGTGGACTACTCTCGAATGATGCAAATTGATAAAGCAAGACCATGGTACATGTCAACGTCTGTCGCTCTTTGTAGCTTAGCCTTTATTTACTTTGCTTCTGAACTCGTTTCAACAGACATTCACTTTACCATTGCCTTTCTTATCATTACGGCTCTGATTCTATCTAAGCAGGTTAATCTCTATAGAAAAGACCTCAATGCTCAAACACAAGCAGCCCAAGAGGAACATTCTCACCTTCTTCAAAAATCAAGTCAGAACATCAATACCTGGTACCAGAAAAAGACTAGACAAGAGCTCTTCATCAAAGACGAAGCTGAAAATCTCTACGATATCATTCGTTTTCAACAAAATGAGGAAGCTCAGGAGTTAATTGACTACTTGCTGACACCGAATCCGCTAGATAAGAAGATTGATCATTTTTATCGAGACAAACTAGGAAATATTAAACTGCCAGATTTACAGGTACTCTTTGAAGCTAAATTCCTAAAGGCAAAAGAACTGGATGTTTGGGTTAGTATGGAGGTCCCAGAATCTATTACCGTCTATCCTATTTATCCTTTAGACTGGGTATATGTCCTATCAACTATCTTGGATCATGTCATTGACCAAGCACAAGATAGTGAACAGAAATACCTTAGCTATGCTTATTTTAAGGATGAGGATAGTCAACACTTTGTCGTTGAAAGTTCAAGCACTAAAGAAGATTCAGCTATTACATCTGATTTCTCTGATCCTGAACTAAAACGCGTCAATACTATTCTATCTACTTATCCAAACGTTAACATTGTTTCAAATACACGTACTGGGATTTATCGCTTACAAATTGAAATTGACATGACTAAAGGAGGTTACAATGATTACTAATATTATCAATCCTCTCTTACAGGCCGTTAGTTTCATTTCTATTTGGTACCTCTACCAGACTATGTCTAAGGTAAAGCCACTACGAGGACACCTTTTACTTCTATTTTTATCCTATGTAGTTGCAGCGTCCTACTTTAGTCTCGTAAAAATCGTTGTGGACCCACTTTTCTTCCTTGTTGCTGATTTGGCCCTTGTCAAAGAGCGTTCTTTCTATCATCGATTGCTTTACGCTTTTTATCCAACTATCCTTTTTGATATGGCAACACGACTACTTTCAATTGTCATTATCCCTCACGTCTTACATATCAAAGGTGATATTACCCTCAACACTAACTTACATATCTTGACCTACATCTTAGCACCATTAATCATTTACCTAATGCTTAAAATCTTCGCTGTAGACCTAAATCAGATGAGTAGTCTTGACGAAGCTTGGGCTAGACGTAACTGGTTGCGAAGCACTGCCTTCCTAGCTGTCTATTATGTCTTCTTTACTGTTATCCATGGTCTTAACAGTATTCTTCCAACAGCAAATGACCCTAAAAATTTATTTGAAATAGTTTTCAAGGTCAGTCCTAATAGTTCTGTTATCTTAGTTCTCTATATTGCCCTACTACTATGGGATTTTTACAATTGGAACCAGGCTGTCCACCAACAATCTATCGATAGACTGAACAAAGAACGTCATAAATTGTTGGGTACTATGACTAACTATAGCAAAGCCTTTATCCAGATTATTATGCAAAAGCAAACGTCCTTCGACTTATTCAAGAAAAATCTCAAGGAGGTTTCTCTTGCCTTGGAAAATGAAGATACTGCCAAAGCTACTAGTCTACTTGAGATTTATAAAACAGACAATACTAGCATTGGTAATCCAGAGACTCAAGAAAACTTGGATAGGCTTAGCAATCCAATAATAGCTAGTTTTCTTTCAAATCGTATTTTGGAAATGAGAGCGTCACATGTCGATATTTCCATTAATATTAGTCCTCAGTTTGGTGAGATTCCTTTATCTGACCTCGATTTATATCAACTGCTCCAAGCTTCGGATAGAGCGATATTTAAACTACTTCGTCCTGATGTCAAGGTCAATAGTAGTTACCTTCAACTAGATCACTCACAACTCCTTGTTGTTGAATTACCAGTTTTGGCTGATAAGGTTAGCAAAGATAAAGAACTGAATGATATAGTAAAGAGTTTGCCAAATGTTGACTATCGTATCGGCTTACATGCAGGTTATCTGACTCAAATTATTGAAATCTTTGAACCTGGTTATTAAACGATAAGAAAAAGAGCCAATGGCTCTTTTTTTGCAACCTCATATATCTTCTTACTAAAATATCTTGAAATGAGAGGAGGTAAACCAGATAATCCTCGTGCTAAACAAGGACACCCAGTTTACAAACCTGAGTGACGTTTTCTGCTAATATTCTACGATGGATAGGTGGGGTTTAGAAGGCACCGCCGCCACCGCCTCCTCCGCCCCCAGAGAAGCCACCGCCACTAAAGCCTCCACTACCACTACTTGAGTTAATAGAGAAGTTACTTACGGTATCTGAAGCAGAAACATAGTTTTGCAATACAGTTGAATTGTATAGCATTGCAAAAGATACAGGTGAATAAGTAAAAGCGTCTAAAGATGGATTGCTAAGGTGAATGTTGTAACGTTTCAGAACATCACTGACTTTCTTGGCCTCTCCATAAAGTGTCGCATAAACTAGAATACGATTCCATAAAACAATGGATTGTAATTCCGCTTGATTAAACTGCCCAATACTCTTAATCATGTTGTTAAAACTATGCCATTGATAATAAATATCTGAGTTTTCTGGAACAAGGCATCCGTTTGCCCGCCCATTGATTTGAAAACGATAAATAAGATGCATGGTAATAACTGGGAAGAAAAAGAGTAAATATAACAAGGATAAATTAGAGGAGAAACCAATTGAGAGAAGGAAGAAACCAATCGCAATAAGTATGTAGAGGAATACAAATATGTTGTTCGCCACTGAAGATAAATGAGTTTCTGAAGAAGTAAGTTGCCTATATAGGCTTGGTAGTCCGAGTTGCTTTTCTTGCCTTTCGACACCTTGGGTAACCCTTGTAGCATCATCCAAAAACAGACTTCTAATATTTCTACCTATAGAGCGAAGCTTATCTCTTTCCGTACTATTTTTAGCTTTTTTATACTGACTCTCAATTTCATCTTCGTTAATATAGTATCGTGAGAACATATCTTTCTCTTTGACTTGAGTTTGACCATCAAAAAGCATCTCAATAAAAGCTAATTCAAAATCAGCTAAACCATCCCTTTTAACAAATTCAAGAATTGGCTCTTCCGTTGATTGACTAAAGGATAAGTTTCCTCTATCTATAAGATCCAGTATCGTCGCTTGAACCATATGGTTAAAGGATATTGGGTAAGTCACACTATTCAGACCACTAATGTCAAATCGTTGGTTGTAGACGTTCTGAGCAAGAACAAGAGGAGCTAGATTTTGAGGAATGTCATAAAGTCTACTATCCTTTGGGAAACGTGGTGGTCTCGTGCTTCTCAAGACTGAACTATATAAAACGATTGCTATAACAAACAAGACGAGGAGAAGTCCTGGAAAAAGACCATAGAAAATTATGTGATAAATCTTTCTATTTCTCACAATATCATTTTCCTGTTTTAGGAATTTATCTTTAGCTGAACTATCGATGATATTAGTGGAATTTTTAGATTTTAGACTTGCTGTCATAGGCCAATAAGCATGAAGTTCAAGTTTTCCCTTTGCAGGAAAATTATCAAACTGAATATTATAGCCTTCATCCGTCCTTTGAACCTGAGGATTTTTTTGAAAGAATCCTGCATGAGCATAAAGCTCACCCTTATTGGAATCTAAACCATCAACAGTAAAATCAACATGACCAATTGACTTATCCCAATCGGAAATCGGAAACCAATTGAGGACAGCCACATCAGAATAGAGGTCTAACATGTGTTTGATTTGCCAAGTCACCTTAAGAACCACTTTATCATAAGCCCCAGGATTATAGACCTTTAGTTTGATACCGTCTTTGAGTTTTTCTGATTCCACACGTATCTGTCTTTTCGTAAAGACAGTTTCCACACCATTTTCTGTGGTTATTTTTTCAGCTTTATCAGAGACTGTGACAGTTGGATTTTCTTCAATATTAAAACCTTTTGGAAGTGGTTTTACACTGCCTAATGTCACGTACTGACCATTATAAGAACTTGAAAAATCATAAGTCACTTCTTGGGTAAAGGTCGCTCCGCCATCCTCGTGAATAGCCAAGTGTCCCTTATAACTTGGAATGCTATACGACACCTCATTATCGCTATCACTGGCTTTAGCGATGTCACAAGCTCCAATCGTTAGTATCATAGCTAAGACTAGTCCTAACCAAAGCAGTCCTTTTTTCATCAGTCACTCCTTACATATCAGTCAATCTTTAAATATCGAGATTGAAACATAAGCGTTTTACCTCTCTTCTCTTATGACTAGGCTTGATAGACAATTTCACCATCACAGATAGTGTATTTAACACTTCCAGTAAGCTCTTCGCCTACAAATGGTGAATTGGCTGCTTTAGACTTAAAGTCTGCTGTAACTTGACGTTTTTCCTTATCTGCAAAGATAACAAGGTCTGCTGGTCCATTTTCAACCAAATAACCGGCATCGAAACCATAAAGATCAGATGGGTTGCTAGTCATCACTTTCAAAAGTTCAGTCAAGCTTAAGTGTCCTGCTTCAACCAAGTAGGTCAATCCAAGAGATAGAGATGTTTCAAGACCAGTCATTCCTGATGGTGCTTTAGTCACATCATCGACATTCTTTTCATCGGCATGGTGTGGCGCATGGTCTGTGGCAATAACTGAGATGACTCCAGATTTCAACCCTTCGATGACGGCCCGACGGTCAGATTCCAAACGAAGTGGTGGGTTCATCTTGGCATTAGCACCTTTTGAGAGCAAGAGGTCTTCTGTCTTAGAGAAATGTTGTGGTGCCACTTCGGCTGTAACTTGTGCTCCAAGTTTTTGAGCAAATTCAACCACTTTTACAGATTCAGCTTTTGACAAGTGTTGAATATGAACATGGGCTTGTGTATCATAAGCAATCATGGCATCACGCGCAATCATACTGTACTCAGCTACGCCAGTTGCCCCACAAATATGAAATTCTTTTTTAGCAATATTTTCATTGAAACCGAGAATACCATTTAGATCAGGATCCTCCTCGTGAAGGCTGATGAAGGTATTATTCTCCTTAGCTAGCTCCATGGCTTTTTTGACAATACCAGCATTGGTCAATGGAATACCATCATCTGAGAATCCGACAGCACCGGCTTCAAGCAAACCCTTGAAATCAGTGAGGTTTTCACCATCAAAATTCTTAGTAATAGTCGCAACAGACTTAACATGGATATTTTCCTTAGATGCCGAAGTCAAGACCTCCTCCAAGGTTTCCTTATCTGAAATCGTTGGATTAGTGTTAGCCATCATTACAACTGTTGTAAAACCACCAGCAGCTGCTGCCAAGGCTCCAGTATGAATGTCTTCCTTATGAGTTTGACCTGGCTCACGGAAGTGAACATGGATATCCACCAAGCCAGGAGCAACCACAAGACCAGTCGCATCGATGACTTGAGCATCTCCAGCTTCGATATTTTCAGCAATTTTAACGACTTTTTTACCATCAACAAGAACATCAGCTTGCGTATCCAAACCAGACTTAGGGTCTACAACACGACCATTTTTAATCAGTAACATAATCTTCCAACTTTCTATTTTACTTCAACCAATCAATTGGGGATTGGCCTTGAGATACAAGGTAGGCATTGGCTTTTGAAAATGGCTTGCTGCCAAAAAAACCACGATAGGCCGACAAGGGACTCGGATGGGCACTCTCAATAATGGCATGTTTAGGATTAGTCACTAGTGACTTCTTCTTACGAGCATAGCCACCCCAAAGTATAAAGACAACAGGAGTATCCTTTTGATTGAGGACCTTAATCACAGCATCTGTAAAAGGTTCCCAAACCTGACCAGCATGCCCATTTGCTTGACCTGCTGGAACTGTTAGACAGGCATTAAGCAAAAGCACCCCCTGCTCGGCCCATGACGTTAAATCATGAAAGGATCTAGGACCTAAATCTTCCTCTAATTCCTTGAGAACATTTTTCAAAGACGGGGGAGCTGGAAGGCTATCAGGTACCGAGAAGGAAAGTCCCTGTGCTTGATGAGGCCCATGATAAGGGTCCTGACCAAGGATCACCACCCGCACTTCTTCAAACGGAGTCTCTAACAAGGCATTAAAAACCTTGTCACGTGGGGGATAAATTGTTCCCTCTTCATAAACCTTGTCCATAAACTGATTTATCTTTGAAAAATAATGGTCAGGCAGTTCCTCTTTCAGAAGCTTGTGCCATGTCGAATGTTCCATAAAAACCTCTTTTTAGATTGTTTTACACCCTAAATTATACCATAATTTGTAGGGAATATTCGGAAAATACTGAAAAAACACCATGATTACGAAGCATTTCCTATCAAGTTTTAAAAATACATTACTCCACAAGTTTAAAGGGCTTACAACCTTTAACTCGTTATAGTTTTATGCTATAATTTAAACTTGTATTTTAACAGAAAAGGTAACCCTATGACTACGTATGAAAATTTAAGAGCAGCCAGACGAGGTCCCATTGTCAGCATCGCTGCCTACCTTCTTCTTACCATTGCAAAACTTCTAGCTGGACACTTTTTAAATTCTAGCTCTTTGATTGCCGATGGTTTCAATAACTTGTCAGATATTTTAGGGAACGTGGCCCTACTCATTGGATTGCACCTAGCTAGTCAACCTGCTGATGCAGATCATAGGTTTGGTCATTGGAAGATTGAAGACTTATCAAGCCTAGTCACTTCCTTTATCATGTTCGTGGTGGGCTTCCAAGTCCTAATTCAAACAGTCCGAAAGATTTTTCTAAGAGAGGAAACTGTAGTCAATCCCCTTGGTGCAACCGTCGGAGTTCTTTCTGCTATCGTCATGTGTGGCGTTTACTTATACAATAAAGGACTTGCCAAAAAGCTGAAATCTAGCGCTTTGATTGCGGCTGCTAAGGATAATCTCTCCGATGCCGTAACTTCTATTGGAACGTCAATCGCCATTGTTGCAGCATCCTTCAACCTCACGATTATTGACTATATTACAGCCATTATCATTACCTCCTTCATTCTAAAGACAGCCTATGATATCTTCATGGAAGCAACCTTTAGTTTGTCAGACGGTTTCGATGAGAGAAACCTCAAAGCCTATGAGAAAGCGATTCTTGAGATTCCAAAAGTCACTAAGGTTAAGAAGCAGCGTGGCCGTTCTTATGGTAGCAACGTCTATCTTGATATTGTGGTTGAAATGAATCCTGACCTCTCTGTTTACGAGAGTCATGCCATTACTGAACAAATTGAAGAGGTTCTCAGCAAGCGTTTCTCTGTCTATGACACTGATGTCCATGTAGAACCAGCTGCTATTCCCGAAGATGAAATTTATGGCAATGTCCTTCACAAACTCTCTCGCAATGAAAAGATTATTCTGTCAAAAATTCCTGACTATGAAAATCTCTTAGCACCAGACTTCTACTTAATCGATGAAAATGGTCACCACCACAATCGTGAAGAAGTCATTGCCAATCACCAACCACTTCTCAATAATTTTGACAGCTTCAAGATGACATCTGTTAGTCAAAAAACGAAATTAATTAGTTATGAGTTGGGAGGAAATTTCCACACTAGTATCTGGCGTCGAAATGAAACCTGGTTCATGATTTACCACCAAGTCACAAGGATAAAAGATGAAAAGTAACGAGCAAGCAAGCTCGTTTTTTTCTGCTTTCAAATAGATTTTGTGTAACATTCAATCGATTCTAAAAAATACATTAAAATACTAAATGTTAGGAAAACTCTAACTTTTATATGTTATAATGAAAGTGTTTGTCACTACCGAATTTAGGGTTTTGACAGGCAAATGATATTAATAGATAAAAATAGGTTCTGGCAGCTACAGAACCCCATAGATATTAAAGGAGACACATTGTGAAAAAGAAAATTGTTGCCGTCCTTTTAGCAGCTTGTCTAGCCCTAGCACCGAGTTTGTCTAGTGCAGACGAATTGATGGATATCACACGCGCTGCTGGTTATACTGAAGCCACTGAGGCCTATCGCCCCAAATCAACCCTCTTAATCGATGGAAATACCGGAGATGTCCTCTGGGAAGAAAATGCTGATGAGGTGCGTGACCCAGCTTCTATGTCTAAGGCCATGACACTTTATTTGGTCTTTGAAGCCATGTCTAAAGGAGAGATTTCTGAAGATACTGTTATCACAGCTACTCCAACCGACCAAGCTATTGCCGATATTTACGAAATTTCAAACAACAAGATTGTTGCGGGTGTTGATTATACCGTTTCAGAACTCATCACTATGACAGCGGTGCCTTCCTCTAACGTTACAACCGTGATGCTAGCCAACTACTTGACCAATAATGATCCTGATAAATGGCTAGACATGATGAATGAGAAATCTAAAGAGCTAGGGATGACCAATACCAAATGGTTCAACGCTTCTGGTGCCGTTGCTGTTGCCTTCAAAGGTTACTACAGTCCTCAACGTTATGATAACAACCAAACCAACCAAACAACTGCGCGTGATTTGGCTATCATGACCTATAACTTCATCAAGAAATACCCTGACATTCTCAAGTACACTAGCAAACCTGTTGTCACAGTTAAAAAGGGAACACCTTACGAGGAAACTTTTGAAACCTACAACTACTCTATTCCAGGTGCTAAATACGGAATTGATGGGGTTGATGGGTTGAAGACAGGCTCTAGTCCAGAAGGTGCTTTCAACTATATTGATACCATCAAGCGTGGTGATCAACGTATGATTGCTGTCATCATGGGTTCTGGTGATTGGTCTGACCAAACAGGTGAAGAGATTCGTCATACCTTTGGTAATGCTCTCGTTGAGAAGATGTACAAAGACTTCTCTTACAAGAAAGTTCTTAGCAAGGGTGAACAAGAAATCGACGGTAAAAAATACAATGTCGAAAAAGACGTCTATGCCACCGTTAAAAAAGGTAAAGACCCTAAAATCTCTGTTAAAGATGATCACATTGTCATTGATAATGGTCTGAAGACAGTGTCACCTAATATCAAAGCTACTTCTGTTAAGGCAACTAAAGTTAAGGGATGGTTCGATTTTGGAAGTAACCAGAAAGATAAAAAGGCTACTAAAACAACAGATAAGAGCCAACTCCCAGTTTATTTCTGGTTGCTATGTCTTGTCCCAGTTGGACTCCTCTACTTCATTTACCTTAATGAAAAAGGACGTCGTCAAAAAGTTAAAGAGCGCCGTCAAGCTCGACAAATGAATAACTAAAAGAACGTGCTCAACCGAGCACGTTTTTAGTTATTTCCAAGAAATGTTTTGAGATTAGACATATCATTACGCATTTGATCCAATCCTTCTTGGTAAATGGCTTCAAACTTTTCAGGATTTTTCTCCAAACGACTAACTTCAAGTGCATGTTCTGGACGGATAGCATAAAGATTTCCAGTTTTTTCCAAAGCCTCTATCTTTTCAATACTCTTATTGTAGTGGATGTGGCGATTTGAAGCCACTTGGACAAATTCAGGATACTTACGATAAAAGAGCTTGTAGATTCGCTTACTCGTTTTAGATGGCTGTTTACGGTAGCCTTTAGGACGTGTCAGAACTACAATGAGTTTATCAAAGCCCAAATTTTCCATAAAATCAATAGGGAGACTATCAGACAGACCACCATCCATGTAGCGTTTACCCTTGTACTCGACAATTTCAGAAACCAGAGGTAGGGCGGAACTTGCACGAAGGGCTTCCATTTGCTCAAAGACATGATAAATCATGATATAGTCTGGTTTTCCGGTCTCAATATCTGTAGTGACCACATAGAAGGGAACACCTGAATCAGCAAAGGCCTCCTGATCAAAAACGTCCAACTCCATGGGAACCTTATAATAGGAGAATTCCTTATTAACAAAGTTACCTGTTGTCAGCCATGACCAGAAACTCATATAGCGACGGTCTCCCATAAAACGCTTGTTGTAGCGAAGGGCTCTTTGGGGCTGGTTAGAAAGGTAATTAACACCAAAAAGTGCTCCAGCCGATACCGAAACAACGCCATCCACCTTAATTCCAGCTTCTAATAAAGCATCTAATACACCAGCCGTATATAAGCCACGCATCCCCCCGCCTTCGAGGACTAAGCCAACTTTCATTCTAAAATCTCCTTTATGATTGGTTCCGCAAGGACTTGATAACCTTGTGGACTCAAGTGCAAACCATCCGTTGTATAGTTGTCATTTAACTGTCCCATGTTATCAGTAAGGTAATCAAAAAGATCGACATAGGTCACACCGGGGAGGACAGCTAATTGTTGATTTAGCTCACGTACAGTCGTATTATTTCGAATCTTAACCTTAGAAGCATACTGTGATTCTTCACTAACTGGAAAGACACTCAGCAAATAGACCTCAGTAAAGAGGGATTCCTGACGAACTGTCATGATAATATCGGAAATACGAGTGACAGTATCTCGAATAGGGCAACCTCTTCCGATGTCGTTAATGCCAATCAAGAGTACCAATTTACTTGGTTCCAAATCTAAGACCTGCTCTTTAAGGTGTTCTAAAAGCCAAACCGAGTCTGTTCCTGCAATCCCACGGTTAACAAGGGGAAACTCTCGACCCAAATATTTTTTCAATGCAAAAAACTCCGTGATGGAGTCCCCTGCAAAAACGATTTGGCCTTTGTCTAACTTTTGATTTTCATTCACAAATTTGGTTAAACGCTCTTCTTGATAGGCCACAAGCTCAGGCCTAGTTGTTTCAATCATACTTTATCCTTTTTTCTTAAATATTATACGCACTACTGTGATTAAAGCTAGAAAAGTTCCAAGTCCAAGAAATAGCCAGGCAAGATTTTCAAAACCTGATTTATTAGCCAAAAGGGCACCGGAAAGTAGAAATCCCAATGTCAATAAGGCTAAAACCAGATTATTTAATACTTTCTCAAAAACTTTAATTCGACCCGAAAAGTTAATAAAATCATGGTTCACCACAATTCGTCCGTTTAAAATTTGCTCCAAGAGCTGATGCAGACGACGTGGAATGTTCTTCCCATTGCGAATCAGATAAAAGAGTTCAATCAAGATACTCTCTTTATTCAGGGCCTGCTTAAGCATGTCAGGTCCCATATTTTCTAGGAAGTAATCCTTGGCCAGGGTCATAAGATCCATATTTGGCGCTAACTCTCGGAAAATCCCCTCAATTTGAAGCGAAGCCTTCTCCAAAATGGTAATTTGAGAGGAGGCTTTAAGATGATTTTTCTGGAAAATAGCCATCAAATCCTGCAGCAAATCTGTTATAGAGAGACTTCCCAAGTCAATACCAGAATAACGACCTAACATTTGCTCTACATCTTGACTTAGGACTGCACGATTAAGACCATTATCAAATTGTGTAACGGACAAGATGGCCTTGGTCATACCATCAACATCTTGTGCGGTAAAACTGTACAGGATGTCATTTAAGGACGCACGCATCCCCACTTCCAACTCACCCATAATCCCAAAGTCAATGAAATAAATCTTACCATCACGTACCAAGAGATTTCCAGGATGAGGATCACCATGAAAATAGCCGTCTTTGAAAACCTGCTTGATAAATGACAACATGAGTTTCTTGCCCACATCTTCCAGGTCATAGCCAGCCTCAATCAGTTGGCTGTAGTCATTAAGTGGAATCCCATCGATGTACTCTTCGACTATGAGGTGTGGCGTCGTAAAGGAATCATAGACCTCCGGGACACCTAGACAAGCAACAGCCCTGTTATTTGCCTTAAAACGCTTCATGGCCTCTGCTTCATTTCTGAAATCAAGTTCCTTAATTAGAGTTTCTCGCAGATTTTCCAAAACCTCCTGAACATCAACCATAGGTATAAAATGCTTTGGAATATGGCGTGCAAGCTTAATGAGAAGCTGAATATCTTCCTTAACGACCTCATCAATACCAGGTCTTTGGATTTTTACAATCACTTCCTGACCAGACAACAATCTAGCCCTATGGGTCTGAGCTACAGAACCAGAAGCCAAGGGCTCTTCCGAGAAATCAAGGAAACTGTCAGAAAGCCCACTGGGTAATTCTCTCTTAATGGCAGTCATGACTTCCTCTTTATTCAAGGGAGGAACTGAGCTCTGAAGTTTTGATAATTCTCTGATATAGGCCTCTGGCAAAAGGTCAGAGCGCGTGGATAGGATTTGACCAATTTTAACAAAACTAGGTCCCAGTTGCTCAAAGGCTTGGCGTAGCTTGACTGGCGTTGTCTGTTGGTCTTGAGGAAGGTGTTTTTCACGATAAGAAAGGAGACCAACTGACGAGAAAACCTTCAACACATGTCTCAATCGTTTACTTGCCATTTTAGTCTCCTTACATTTTATTTATTTTGACTGAGCAAAGCGTCAAGTTTTTCTTCAAGACGTTTCACATCATCCTTAGTCGCATACTCAACTGAAGATTTCTTAGCATCAAGTTTATTCAAAAATTCTTGAGCTTCTTCCTTACTTTGACGTTTGAGCTCTTGTTCTAGTTCCTTACCTTCTTCAACAGTCAGACGCCCCTTTTCAACCAACTCTTTGACAAAACTATCGGCCTTATCAACTGTCATAGCAGTCAAGCCAATACCAGCCAAGAGAACTTTTTTCAAATCATTCATTATCGTTACCTCCATCTAAGTAGGAAAAGCAAAGAAATAGACTAGCTACTTCTTCAGAAAATATAAGAACGTTTTCACACTTTTATTCTACCACTTTTTCAGAAAATGTGTTAATGAGCATAAATTACAATAAATAGTATTTTGATACTTGATAAATAGATATATTCGCTAAAATGCTTATTTATCAACGTTGTACTATAATACTAAATAAGTATCTCAAGCTTATGCTGAGATTCTTAATAAGTTTCTATTTGTAAAGGGCTGCACCATTACTTTCGATAACAGACTTATACCAAGCAAATGATTTTTTCTTATAACGAGCCAAGCTACCACTACCATCATCATTACGATCAACGTAGATGAAGCCATAACGCTTACTGAGTTCAGCCGTTGAAGCTGAGACCAAGTCAATTGGTCCCCAAGTCGTATAACCCCAAAGCTCCACACCATCTTGAAGAGCTTCACCGACTTGAATCAAGTGTTTTTGAAGGTAATCAATACGATAATCATCTTCAACTGTTGGACCATCTGGGCCATCAACGAGAACATCCTTGGCACCTAAACCATTTTCCACGATAAACAATGGCAACTGATATCGATCATAGAAGTCATTCAAAACTAGTCGAAGACCGATTGGATCAATAGCCCAACCCCATTCAGATTTTTCAAGGTAGGGATTTTCGACACCACCTAAGATGTTGCCTTTTCCAACCTTATAGTCTTGCGGATTGTGTGCTGTTGCCACAGACATATAATATGAGAATGAAATAAAATCAACGGTATTCTTTAAGATTTCTTCATCACCTGGAGCAAATTGTATTTCAATACCATTCTCTTTGAAATAGCGTTTAATATAGTTTGGATATTTCCCACGCGCATGGATATCTGAGAAGAGATAGTTTTGATTTTCAAACTCGTGAACAGCCAACTGATCCAAAGGATTAGCTGTCATTCCATAAGCTGGCATGGCAAGAACCATACAACCAATCTTAAAGTCAGGGTTGATTTCATGACCGATCTTGGTTGCTGAAGCCGAAGCGACTAACTCATGGTGAACTGCTTGGTAAAGATCCTGTTTAGAGAGCTCTTCCATCGGAGTTGCAATCCCACCTGACATGAACGGTGCGTGTAAAACAGAGTTCACTTCATTAAAGGTCAACCAATATTTGACCTTATCTTTATAACGTGTGAAGACGCTACGGACATAATTCTCATAAAAACCAATTAATTTACGATTAGTCCATCCATTGTACCGACGCGCCAAGTTGAGTGGTGTTTCATAATGGGACAAGGTTACAAGCGGTTCGATGCCATATTTGGCCAATTCATCAAAAACCTTATCGTAGAAGGCTAGACCTGCTTCATTTGGCTCGGCATCATCACCATTTGGAAAGATACGAGTCCATGCAATTGACATGCGGAAGACCCTAAAGCCCATCTCTGCAAAAAGTGCTATGTCTTCTTTATAACGGTGATAGAAATCTATACCTTCTAGTTTTAGATTATCTGGTGTTGGTTGGTCAGTAATCAAAGGATTCAAGGCCCCGGTTTCAAAGGGAACACCGCCTTTTGGAGTTACATCCTGTACGGACAAGCCTTTGCCATCTAGGTTGTAAGCACCCTCAAACTGGTTGGCAGCTGTTGCACCACCCCAGAGAAAATCTTTTGGAAATATATATGTCATCTTTATCTCCTTGAATTGTTCAATTTACTAATAGTATAACACTTAGAAAACGATTACACTTATACTATCTTATTGAAATCTGATACTATAACACGAAAAAAACAGACCGAAGTCTGTTTGAATTAGTCATTACTTTCAAGAGCATTTGCTGCTTTGGCTTCTTCTCGCCTAACAACATTATCTTTAACAATCTGATATAGGGTTGCGGCTACTGGTACAGAAACCAACATACCCAAGATACCACCCAAGGCAGAACCTATGGTGATTGCGAAGATAACCCAAATACCAGGAAGTCCGGTAGATCCACCGACCACATAAGGGTAGATGAGATTCCCTTCAAACTGCTGCAAAATAACCACGTAGGCAACAAACAAAAGCGCCAAGGTCACAGAGTGCGTCATAATCAAGATGGTACCAATCGTCACACCAATATAAGCCCCCACAACTGGAATCATTGCTGAAAAACCAATCAGGATAGAGATAGTCGCTGCGTAAGGGAAGTTAAAGATACGCATCCCAATATAACACAAGGTTCCCAAAATACAAGCCTCAATCGACTGATAGACGAAGAAATTACGGAATCGATTATTGAGAATAGCAACTACATAGTGGAAAGTCTTACCATAACGTCCTAAATAGACGTCTACCAAACGATTGACCTGATTCCCAAGTTTCTCCTTTCCAGCCAAGACATAGCAAGAAAAGACGATACTGATAAAGAGATTAATCAAGGTTGATGGCAGACTCGTTAAGGAAGTCAAGAAGCTGGTCAAACCATTCATGATTTGTTGAAGCAACTGAGCACTGTAGCTATTGATTAGCTCTCTAACCTGTGTCACACCACCAAAATCTTGAATAATTTTTTGCAAGGATTTGTTTTTAAGCAACCAATTAATCAAGTTATTAATAGCTGAGCGGTCTTGACTAATTAAGGTGTTGATACTGTCAATCAAATCAGGAAGGACAGTGAATACTACCCAAGTAAAGACCAAGCCAATGGTTCCCAATGCCGAGAGCAGAGCAATAGGTCGCTTGATTTTAGCGATAAAACCAAATGGAATAAACTTGACCAGCAGCTTCTCATAAAAAGACATCAGGATATTTACCACAAAGGCAATCCCTGCTCCAACCAGGAAGGGCTGACTGGCAACGTAAATGGTGTTACAAATTGAAACAACTGTTTCCCAGTAAGTATAGATCAAGAAACAGCTGAAAAAAAGGACAGCCAACCAAATGAACTGATTTTTTGAAAATTTCATAGACACTCCATAATTTAAAATACCCTTCCATTATACACTAAGAAAGGGTTTCTTACTATCTTTGATCATGAAAGCCACTAAAATTCCACCAACTCTTGATCCGTTAAAGGATCAATCAGTTTGACAAAGTGAAAGTTCAATCCATCGTAATCAAAGACTAAGATGGCGCAATTGCCTGGACAAGACTGAAAGGCACGCTCCGGCTCCACAGCATGAAGAAAAGTCATCAAGGCTCCTGCGTGACTGACAGCCAAAATAGATTGGTTAGGATGTTTATCCACTATCTCTCTTGCACCATTTACCACTCGTTCTACAAACTGATCTTGACTTTCCCCACCAAACTGAGCATAATGGTCACCGAAATGCCCCTGAATTTGAATTTTAGGATGAAGATACTCCGGTTGCCCCTCAAAGATACCGAAGTGCATCTCTTTAAGTTCCTTAACACGTTTATAATCAGTACGCCCAGTAGCCAATTCAAGCGTATCAGAAGCTCTTTCAGTAGTCGTGCAATAATACTGATCAAAAGTCAAACCATGTTTTTCAAAATAGGCACGCACCTGACGAGCTTGGTCCTGACCTTTTTCAGTCAAAGGGGAATCACACCAACCTTGAATTCGATTGAGTGTGTTAAAAAGTGTTTGTCCATGTCGCATTAAATAGAATCGTGTCACTCTTCACCTCCATAGATATACTCTTCTTCTACTGGATTATAAACTGAGACCAGTCCAAATTGACCTTGGTCATAAGTAAAGTGTAAAATACAACAATTTTTAAGACCACGAATATCTGGAACAGGATCTAAAACACGTCTACAGAATTGCAAAATAGATGGACCATGACTAACCAGCAAGGACTTAGAACCATCGACCACACTCTCCATGATGGCCCTAATCGTCAACTCCATACGATCCTGGACCTGGCTCGTACTCTCGCCACCAAATTGAACAAAGTAATCACCAAAGCCTTGTCCATCAGGTAAGGTTTTAGGAGTAAGATACTCTGGCTGCCCTTCAAAAGCACCAAAATCCTGTCCTTTAAGACCTTTAAGTCTTTCATAATCTGTTCGTCCTGTCACAATTTCTAGAGTATCGCTAGCTCTCTCAGAGGTTGACGTAAAGACATGATCAAAAATTGGCTCTTGCTTGGCTAGATACTGACCAGCCTTTTTAGCCTGTTCAATCCCGACTTCCGTCAAAGGGGCATCGCAGACCCCCTGAAGCCTATGCTGAACATTAAATCGTGTTTCTCCATGCCTCATTAAATAAAATTCTTTCATAATGTTACCTCTAAACCAGAAATCGGATCAATCACCTGAAGAAGCTCCAATTGACCTTGGTTATAATCATAAACACAAATATTACAATTCCCAAAACTCACTCCTTCAGGAAAGGCTAAGTCCATAGTAATGATTAATCCCCATAAAGCCGCCCCATGACTGACAAATAAAAGATTCTCATCACCCACTTTAGTATGTTCTTCTGCTTTCTCTACGACAGTCTTTAAAACCCTCTGCCCAACCTTGCGAATATCTTCGCCACCGTATGGGACCAATAGATCTTCAAAGGATCGTGAACCTGGACGATGTTTGGGTAGGAGATGCTCTGGTTGAGCTTCAAAGGACCCAAAATTCATTTCTTTAATTCCCTTGAGCTGGGTTACAGTGTACTCAGGCGCCACAATCTTTGCCGTGTCAGTTGCTCTCTCTTGCGTAGATGAATAGACAGCATCAAAGGAAATACCTTTCTTCGCAAAGTACTGCTTAGCTTGTTCTGCCTGACAGATTCCATTTTCAGTTAGGGGAGAGTCACACCATCCCTGAACACGCTTTTGTGTATTAAATAATGTCTCACCATGTCGCATTAAATATAATTTCATTACTTTACCACCCTTTTTTAATATAAACCTAAATAATCTTCTAAGATAGTCAAGACACCTTGATCCTTATGATGCGGTGCTACTTGGTCTGCCACTTGCAAAAGAGCAGGGCTGGCATTTTCCATCGCATAAGAATGACTAGCCATACGCAGGAGCTCAATATCATTGTCACCATCACCAAAAGCCATAACATTTGCCTCATTCAAGTCCCAATGGTTAAGAAGCTGCTTAAGCCCCCAAGCCTTGTGCATGCCTTTTTGAATGAAGTCAATAGCACCAAAACCGCTTGGAACAGCGACAAGATTACCATCAAAATCACGATTAAAGGCTTGCGAAACCTGATTAGCCTCTTCAGGACTCAGCAACATGGTGATCTTTATGAAATCATCATCTAAATCCTCCAACCTATTCAAACGGTGAATGGATGCTTCCATAGCGGCTTGCTCTTCTTCTGTTATCATCTCTTTACCAAAATGTAGTTTCGTTCCTGATAGCATGTAAGCAGATTTAGACCCATTAAATATAGTCGGTTTATCTAACAAATCATAATTAAAATAGCTTAGCAAGTTTTCAACATCTTTTGATGCCATAAACTCCTGACACAGAAGCTTGCCATAGCTAATCACCTGACCACCATTTTCGGCTACAAAATGCAGGCGGTCAAAAGTCTCCGCAAACATCGGTTTAAGGCGACTCATACTATTACCTGATGCAACAACAAAGTGCATATCACGCGCAGCCATGGCATCCAAAATCTGACTAAAACGCTCCTTATCATAGCTCCCTTTATCGTCTAAAAATGTTCCATCCATATCTGATGCAATCACCTTAATGGTCATAAAGCACCTCCTTGACTAACTTATCCCTATTATAACCCTTTTGGAAAACGCTTACCAGTACCATACTAGGAAAAACTGATACTATTCTTGGATATTTAATGGTCTTAGGATTGTTTTGTAAGCCTAGATTGTTTATAATTATAGTATGAAATTGAAGAATATTTTAAGAATACTATTTTCTCTTCTAATGATAGGTGCCATAGTTGGTGGACTGCTCTACCTCACCATCTATTTCAACAATCGAGATATTAAGAAGCTTTCCATGCCATCAAATAAGGATGGATTGAACTTTACCATAAAGAATAAAGAGCTCTTAGATCAATCTGTCTTACTTGAAAAAGGCAATATTAAAAATGTAGACATGCAGATTCTCTCCTTCAAGAAGGACGGAAAGTATGTCCTACAAAAAGGAAGAACCGAAGATAATAATCCTGAACTCACAGAGCAAAGTATTAAGTACGAAGCTAAGCGACGAGAAGCTCTTGCTCTTATTAACTCTGGTTTTTGGTCTTACGAAGGGCTAGATCGTCCTTTCGCTCAAAAGGAAATCGAATTGGGCAAAACAGGCCTTCTATATGGAGATGATCAAAATAATATCACTGCCGGAACCTATCCAAATATCGACACAGCTAAAATGTTTACCCACATGGGAAGCAACGGTTGGGATACAGGTGCCTTTGGTATTCTCATTAAAGATAAAAAAGTAGATAAAACCTGGGAAAAAGGTGATCCTGACCAACCAAATGCTCGTTCCATTTACGTAGAGACCTATGATGGTATTATCCGTATTATCCAAACCTATGGCCACAACTCCCTCAATAAGGGCTTGAATCACGAAGACGTCTATAAGCTTTTAAAAAATATAGGCTACTCGAATATTCGTCTTGCCTTCCTACTAGATGGTGGTGGAACGACTCGTATGTACACGCGATCTGATAATGGTAAGGAAAAGGTTGCTGGTGCCTTTGTCGACAATAGAACCTATATTGAGTACCTCTACCTCACCAAGCGTGATACTAATGCTGCTGATCCAAATATATGGCGTGATCCAGAGCTCGTAAAAGCAGGTAAATCCAAGTCAATCACTTATGACGACTATATTGAAGCAATCTATTCAAATGGAAAAGTTCCAGGAACCCAATACCAGTTTGAAGTCTCCAAATAATGCAAAAAATCCTCACTAAAATGAGGATTTTTTATCTTATTTTAAATTGTTCAATGCAGTAAGTAGGTAGTGACCATCACGAATACCTTTACCGACACGCTTGGTATTTTCAACCAAATCTTGGTAATCAGTATCTGAAAGATTGTCAATTGCCGCCTTCAATTCATGAAGTGACTCAACTGCAATTCCACAGCCGTTCTCAAGCACAAAATGAGATAAAGCTGACTGTTTCCAAACGACAAGCGGGAATCCTGAGGCCAAGTAAAGTGACGCCTTGTGAGAGTTATTATAGCGAAGGTACTCGCCGAAAACACCACTACATGTCTCAGCACTGTCGCCATCCCAGACAAGCCCAAAACCACCCTCAAGGGCTGCAGGAAGCTCATCAGGTAGGAAGGAACCAAAGTAGTTCTCATTCTCAAGAGCTCTGCTTTCGTCGAAGCCGACACCATAAAGGTTATAAGCAGGTTCTGCAGGAAGAGAGTAAAGATAACCAGCTTTTTCTTGTGCCAAGTTACCAGCTACAATAATTGGCTGATTCTTTGTAAGACCCGTCTTCTCTTGGAAATTTGGAATCAAATAGTCAAAAATACCAAGACTGACAATCTTATCTTCTGCAACCCCTTTATCCACTAAAACAGATTTCATAATTGAATTGTGGGCGATGATGCCATCAGCTGCACCAAGAAGACCTGATTCTTGAATCTGAATACGAATCTTATGCTTTAAAGGGAAATTTTCAACATTGACATAACGAAGAGCTTCTAAATCGTGGATAATAAAATTAACTTTTACCCCTTTTTTCTGCGCTTTCTTGACATGATGTGTTGTAAAAAAGCTATGGTGAAGCATCGGGAATTGAATAAGCAATTCATCTCCTTGTTGCAATTGATCCAAAGCCTGACCAAAAGCCTTTGATTTATGAAGCTGTGCTTTAACAGTGCTCATCTCGTACCAATTGTCAACTGAAAGAACCAAGGCTTGATAGCCCTCTCTCTTTACAATTTCTTCAACGTCATTACGAGCCTTATTTCCTGCATTTTTAACATTGTTATCGTGTAAAAATTCTTCTTTTAAATAGTATTTCATCTCTTATTTCTCATTTTTCAAAAGCTGATTTTTCAGGATAGCGTTCTTTCAAGATTTCCTTAAAACGAATGATATACTCTTCTTTAAAGTCAACTTCATCATTCACACAAAGCAATTTTTTATGTTTATCTTTAAAGATACTCTCTAACCTATCTATTTGATGTAAATTTATCGTTTCACCAAAATTCTTTGATATAGGATAAAACTGATTACTTTCAATATGCCAATACTGACAGATGTATTGATTAACGTCTACTTCGTAGTTTCTAATTTTATTTCGTGACGTTCTATCTAAGGTTTCACCCTCAATTTTCCATAAATTCGCCAAGGTGCTTTTTTTCATTGGTGTAGCTAAATGGTTGTTCACATAGCCAGTTGGCCCCCATGGCAAAAGTAGCAAGTTTTTCAAAACTAAATATCCATAGCGATAATTAAAAAATTTCCAAGGCGAGGTCTTTAGGGCCTTCTTATTAGGAAAATGACGATAAATTAACTCAACATTTTTGTAATAAGTATTTGTATATGATGACCAAGGAACCAAAGCATCATATACCGCAAATAGCTTAGGTTGCCCATTCTTATAAAAATCCGATGGTTGACTATCTCTAATCAAGTACACATCATCATTGAAATAGAGATAGTTTTCCGACAAGCCTTCAATACGATGGAGATTAAGCTCAATGGCCGCAGAATTATAGGTAGGCAAGTACTCTTTAGGCATAAATTCCTTATGAGTAATCCATCTAAGTTTTGGATGATCCAAGTTCAACCATTCCGGTTTTTGACCATTGGTGACTAAGTAAACATTATTTACCCAAGGAGCATGCTTTTCAATCATTCGAAACCAGTAATTAAAAATTCCAAATTCACGGTATCTTAAATCTCCATCAACTAATTCATTAGAAACTGAGATTTGGCCTGTTACTTCTTGTTTCTCACGGATAAACTCTGGATCGCTACCATCAACCCAGAGAACAACGATATCAATCTTTTCTTGTGTCATCTAGTAAATTCTTTCTCAACGACTTCCAAGGCACGCTCAATAACCACGTGCATGTCGTAGTATTTATAGTCTGCAAGACGTCCACAGAAGATAACCTTGTCATTTTTCTCAGCTTCTTCTTGGTACTTAGCAAACATGGCATTGTTCTTTTCATCATTGATTGGGTAGTATGGTTCATCTCCACGTTTCCAATCAGCTGGGTATTCACGTGTGATAACTGTCTTAGGTTGTGTACCATACTCGAAGTGCTTATGCTCAATGATACGAGTATAAGGAATCTCACGCTCTGTGTAGTTGACCACGGCATTTCCTTGATGATTTTCTTCATCCAAGACTTCGTGTTCAAAACGAAGACTGCGATACTCCAACTCACCATGTTTATAATCAAAGTACTGGTCAATCATTCCTGTAAAGACAACTTTATCAGCTGAGCTTTCCAGCTCTTCACGATTGGCAAAGAAGTCAACCCCAAGTTCTACTTCTACATCACCAAGCATATTTTCAATGATGACATTGTAACCACCGATTGGAATCCCTTGGTAACGGTCATTAAAGTAGTTATTATCAAAAGTCAAACGAACCGGAAGACGTTTGATGATAAATGGTGGAAGGTCTGTTGCAGAACGTCCCCATTGTTTTTCAGTGTATCCTTTGATCAACTTTTCGTAGATATCTGGACCAATCAACTTGATCGCTTGTTCTTCCAAGTTTTTAGGCTCAACATCTTTCATATCAGCCGTTTGCTCAGCAATCTTGTCCTTAACTTCTTGAGGAGTCTTAGTGCCCCACATAGCATAAAATGTATTCATGTTAAATGGAAGGTTGTAAAGACTGCCCTTGTAGTTAGCAATTGGTGAGTTGATATAGTTATTAAACTCACCAAATTGGTTGACATAATCCCAAACTTTTTTATTTGAGGTATGGAAAATGTGAGCACCATACTTGTGAACGTTGATACCTTCAACATCTTCACAGTAGATATTGCCACCGATGTGATCACGCTTGTCAATCACTTTTACTTTTTTGCCACGTTTTGTAGCTTCATGTGCGAAGATTGCTCCAGACAAACCAGCACCAACGATAAGATAATCGTACATATTTTTCTCCTTAGTTTTTCATTAACTGTTGCTTCAAGTCTTTCATATCAACGACACGTAAGACAATAATCAAGACGATATAAATGATAGCACCGACAAGAGCATCTACTGCTACATTTAGCATTGGTTTCAATTGAACAAACATCTTAAAGACAAAGAGTCCAAGGTACATGACAACTGATGCTAAGATAATTTTTGACATGGCTGGAAGGATTGACACATCTTTGATGAATCTCCTTGAAAAATTCAATTGAATAACCCATACCAAAGCCTCTGTTAAAACTGATACAATTGAGGCCCCGACAAAGCCAAATGGAGGAATTAACAAGAGATTAAGTCCAACACTGACAACAGCCGGAATAGTCGTAGAGAGCATAAACTCACGATGTTTATTGTGTGGAATCAAAATCTGGATTCCCATAATATTCGTCCAACCGATAAAGAACATCCTAAAGACCATAATAGCAATGGCAAGATAAGCCTCTTGGAAATCTTTCCCTAGGAAGAAACTCACAAAGTCCTTATTAACAATCAAGAGACCTGCTATTATCGGGAAAATCACAAGATTATAAATCAAGAAAGACAACTCATGCATCTTGTTAACGGCCTTATGATTTCCGCTAGATAAAAGACCAGATACCCTAGGAAGCATTACACTACCTAAAGACGTCACTAGTGTTAAGAGGATATTGATAATCTTCAATGCCTGGTCATAAATACCGACGTCATTGGTAGATGACAAGGCACCCAACATCGTACGATCCAAAGTCACGTATAGTGAAATGGCAACCTGAGGGAGAAATAGCAAAATAACAGGTTTAAGATGTTTCTTAGCATAGGATAAATCAAATTGTGGTTCTCCAATGTAAGGTCTCGCTGGTAACCACATACTTAATTGCCCAAGCAATTCAAAGAAGGTCAATAGGAAAACATAGAGATACAAATCACCAGGTGTTTTCACAAAAAGGAAGATAGAAATAACTCCTAAAACCTTTACCGTTGTATTCCTTGCGGTAATACGACGAAAATCCTCCAAACCTTGGAATAACCAAGAAATATCCATTCCTTTCGATATCAAGCTTAATCCTAAGATATAAGCCACCATATTTTGCATACCAGGAAAGAACAAACATAATGATGTATACAAGACAAGAGACAAAATAGTCGCAATCAATTGGAGGGTATAAATACCCCAGAAATTTTTACGAATATCCTTTCGATGTCCTGAAATCTCCTTAGTACCATAGTTAGCAACACCTAAAGTTGCCAAAAGAATAAAGTAGGTCACAATCGAATTAAAGTAACCATAAGTACCTAAATCCTTTGAACTAAAAATCCTAGTAACATAAGGTGTCGTAATGATTGGTAAAACAATTACCAGTAATTGATAGGAAAGATTGTAGGCGTAATTTTTTAAAACTTTCATTCTACTCTCCCATTTTTACTTGCAATTCCTAGTGTCGTAGATGCAAATAAAATGTAGAAAAAGATGTTGTACGATGGTCTAATCCAAAATGCTTCAATCATACAATTCCATGTAATCAAAGATAGTAAAGTTAAAATCAAGTAATTTCCTTGTCGATAGATAACCCAAGATCTTACTAAATATAATATAACCAGAAGAATTACTGCAACACTTCCATAATAGAACAACATCTGAATATATGAGGAATCTACATAGTTATAACTTAAGACTGATTCCGTCTTACCACCGTAACCGATAAATTTTACCTCTGGGTTACCAAACAAACGTACAGCATAAGTTTTTAAGGCATCGTTTCCTAGTCTCAACCGCATACTAACCAAATTATTAGCGGCAACATAGAATGGACTTGACCATGTAAAGTTTTTCGTTAAGTAATACATAATCCCAGATGACGCTAAAATTGATACTGGAAGTATGCCAAAAATCATACGATGTTTATTTTTATTGAAATAAAAGAAAGCAAATATAAGGATTGAAATTACAATAGACATTGCATTCAAACGAGCATCACAAAACTTAATAATAAATGCTGCAAGACCTAATCCTAAAATTGAACGGGTAATAAGGAAACGATTTCTATTTAGATAACATAAAGCAACATATAAATAAAAACAATGTGATGCAAAATCCGTTGGATAAATGAAGCCAAATGAGTTTCTGGTCACAACACCTGTATTTCTCATTTGTATGAACTGCAAGTTTGGAATAACATGAACTAATGATAATAGTACAGTTCCTAATATAAAGGGAATCACTACTGCACTATAGACTTTTAAAATAAAATCCATGTCCATATCATATAAAGAAACAAGCAAAATCATATAAGCAAGGAAACTATAATTCTTCATTTGTAAAGCAACAAGAAAGCCTACAATTAGAAGTAAAGGTGCAAAAATCAAGTAGTTTATAGAAAATTTCTTAATGTCTTTAAAACGAATTAACAAACATAAAGAAACAAGTACAGATATAGAACTCGGTATAGTTGGAACCAATCTACCTAACATAGTTGTACCTAACATATCTACAGCTACTATAAATGCTAATACAAAACCAACTAATAATTTTTCTGCTTCAATACGAAACATTTTAACTCCTTTTAATTAACGCCTGAACCTTTTTAAGAAACAGAACAGTACGGTACATTTTATGTTTTAGTAAATATTTTATGAAAGGTTTCAAATCGTTTTCTTCTGTATAAATAAATGATTTGATGACTTTATTTTCACAAATATCCTTTACATATTTTAACTTTATACTGACTTGAGTATTTTGTTTGGAGATATTATAAATATTACTCATTAAGATTCGTGACTTAATTGTTTTATCAAAACCTGAACTATTCAAATTCCAGTCAGAAAGTAGATCATCAACCATCTTCAATTCTTGAAGCTGATACTGAAGACGCTTGGGTTTATAGCCCGACATAGCAGAACCTTTTCTACCAATGACATAAACATAGTAGGAATCTTGAGAAAGATAAATCTTGTTGACTTCACGATAAACATCAAGATTAAAGCGGACATCTTCACCTAACTCATACTGCTCAAAAGAGAGGTTATTTTCAAGAAGAAATTCTCTGCGATATATCTTATTCCAAACTGTGTAAAGCATATCCGATAGGAATAGTTCTTTAAATATCTTGATAAAACCATCCTTGTCGTAATTCCCTTTAAATGGAAGTGACTTTTCAGTACGCTGCTTCTCAGTTAAATCTTCCTCAAAAGAATTGTAATAACTAAAAACAGCCAAATCCATATCTAACACTAGCTTATCAGCAAAATCAGCAAAGAGATTACCAACAAGATAATCATCACTATCAACGAAGTAGATAAACTCTCCCCTGGCTTTGGACAAGCCAAAATTACGTGCCGAACCAACACCGTGGTTCTCAATATGATAGACTGAGATATTTGAGTACTCGTTAGCATAAGTATCGCAAATACTGCCACTACTATCCGTAGACCCATTGTCTACCACTATAATTTCCAAGTCATCATAGTTCTGAGAAATAATACTTTTTAAACAACGGTCAATATATTTCTCAACATTATAAACTGGAATAATAACAGAATATTTCAAAATAGACTCCTAAATCATATCAGAAAATGTTTTGAATACTGAAAGCCAGTTTTAATACTTTAAGTCTAAACAGTATATATTTTAACTTATTTGGTTGATTTTTCATTTGAGAAAGAGAAACACTATTCTTAAGTAACTCTTGTTTCACTTGATTAGTAATGTCTATATATTTTTTATCTAATTCAGATTTATATAAACTTGCCAACATATGAGTCAAGCCATTCACATAATATAGCTGTGAAGTTTGTAATTCTTCTTGATTTAATTGTGAACGAACAAAATCAGAATAGAAAATATCTTTATAAAATTCAAACATATCACTAAACTTCTGCTCATTCCAAGACTGTGTAATGGAATCAGGATTATCAATTAAATAGTGATAATACTTTTGATTGGTAGCAAAGACATTCTCAGCTGAAAGAAAAAGCTTGTAATTCGTTCCCAAGTCTTCATAATATTTTCCTTTTGGAAAAGAAATATTATTATCAATAAATAGAGACTTTTTATAAACTTTGTCGTTGGCAAAACCTGTGATATAACTATGCTTGAGCACTTGGACAAAAGCATCTTTACCTTCAAACACTTGAGTTACTAATGGATCTGAAACTATAGGATCTTCTTCACCCTTCACAAACTCACGGTTAAAAGAAACGATATCAAACTCTTGGGATTCCAACACCTCTGCTAATTCTTTAAATGTTTGTGGTTCAAGCCAGTCATCAGAATCAGGGAAATAAACATAATCACCCTTAGCATGTGAAATACCAGTATTGCGAGCTTCAGAAAGCCCTCCATTTTTTTTATGAATCACTGAGATAAAGTCATAAACTTTAGCATAATCATCACAGATTTGAGGAGAGCTATCAGTACTTCCGTCATCTACAAGTAAAATATCATAATTATGCCACCCTTGGACAAGTACGCTTTCTACGCAACGTTTTAAATACTTTTCGACATTATAAACTGGAATGACAACAGTTAAAAGTGGTTTCATGGATTCTTCACCTAAATTTTTATTTTATGTTAAATCTTCCCCACCCTTATTCAACCAGGTAACAGCATTAAAATAGCGGTGGTAAGTTTTCAAATCAATCCCAACATGCCCTTGCTTCTCTGCTGATTTAAAATGAACCAAGGAAGGTAGCTCACTATAATTCTTCGAAGAGAAAATCACCTTACTCTTGTATGGAAGTTCTTCAAACTCTTTCATCAGCTCGTAAGTACAGGCATCATTATCATTGAACTTGAAATACAAATTATCCCAATGTATTCTTTCTAAACGACGATTCCATTTTTGAGTTGCTTCTTCTTCATCAGCATAATGCAGGAAATGAAGTTCAATATCATCAAGAAGTGCTAGAGGATAGGCATTATCAAAGTCTTTGATGTATTTCGATTCCTTAACAAATGTCAAAGGAATATTACCACTCAAATAGTGTTTTAAATTCTTTAGCATCTTGATGTAATCAGGAGAAAAGACAAACATCCCTACAAATGGAGTTTGATAAGGTAAGCCCAATTCCTGATAGACTTTTCCAGCCCAACAATTATCACAAATGATCGTAAAATTTTTATTCTTAAGTCTTCGTCTAGGAATAAAATTAATAATTGGATAAACGATTGGTTTTAATTTATTTTTTAGTGTTTCACTGTTCATATTAGTACTTCTTAGTACTTCTTATATAGTTCTGAGAAATTACGAATATAACTTTGTAATGAAAAGAGTTCTTTTTGGCGTTTGACAGAGGCCTTGCCAAATTGCTCTCTCTTCTCAGTGTTATCAGCCAATTCTTGGATGGCCTTAGACAATTCTGCAGGCTGATTTGGTGTGGCAAGAAGACCGTTTTCACCTTCCTTAACCATTTCACAGACACCACCATGACGGTAGCCAACTACAGGTTTGCCACAAGCCATTGATTCGAGAACTACGGTTGGTAGGGGATCTGGATTGGTACTTGGCAAGACAAAGATATCAAACATATTATAGAGCTCTGTTGTCTTACTATAATAATCGATACGCTTGATTTGTCCAGCTACTGGTGAGTCTGATATTGCCTTTTCCAACTCATCAACACGCCACTCTTCACCTTCAAAAGCACTCCCTGCCAGAAAGGCTACTGCTTTTGGATTAGCCTTTAAGATTGGAGTCACTGCTTCCAAGAAATCGCCTTGACCTTTCCAAGCATTCACTCGACCAACCATTCCGATAACCAAAGCATCCTGTGCGATACCAAACTGGTCTCGAACTGCGCTGGCATCCATTTCATGATAGACGGCATTGTCAACACCATTATAGATGACCTGAACTTGGTCATTTTTTACAAAGCGAGACTGCTTCACGTGGTTGGCCACAGCATTTGAAACTGTCACAATCGTATCAGCATAACGTCCCATCAAAAAGTTGATGAAATCAGAGATTGCTTTTGGTTTGACGATAATCTCGTGAACATGCCAAATTAAAGGAAGTTTCAACTTACGTTTGAGATAAATTCCCTCAAGTACCGCAGTCGTATTATTGTGAATAAGAGTAATGCCATTTTCCTTAGCATATTTAGCAATTTGCTTTGAATAACGATTATAAGAGCCAAAATACTCAAGAATTCCCTTAGGATTAAAATACTTCCGGCGCAAGATTGGATAATCGATAACTTTTACCTTAGCACCAACCTCTTCCAATGCACCCACTAAGACGCCATCGTTGGGCAAGATGACATGAGCCTCAAAGGCTTCTTTATCCAATCCTTTAATAAGCTCCAACAAAACCTTATCAGCACCATACATTTCGGCACCAGCGTGAAGATATAAAATTTTCTGCATTTCTATCCTTTAAATACTTTCTCGTAGTCTGTAACAATTTTTTCCCAAGTAAAGGCTTCTTCGATACGTTTACTTGATTTTTGATTGAGGTCTGCGATAGCTTGTTCATCCAATTGTTCAGCTTGATTAATGACACTTGCCAATTGGTCTTTTTTCCAATAGAGAGCACCATCTTCACCGACTTCACGGTTAAAGCCAACATCCAACAAGAGATTGAGCTTAGTTGACTCAAGCGCCTCAAGAAGTGATGGATTGGTTCCACCTACCTCATGACCATGGAAATAAGCAAAGGCATTCTCACGAATGTACTTGAGCAATTCTTGGTCATAAACAGTTCCGACAAACTTCACACGAGGATCCTTGTCAAAACCAGTTTCCTGGCGCAACTTGTCGTAAAATTTGTTTTCTTCAACATTGGTAATGAGAACAAAATCCTTATCGGAGCTAGATGCCATAAAACCACGAATCATAGCCTCATAGTTATTTTCAGGCACAAAACGTCCTACAACAAGATAATAATTGTTTTCAATAACTCCCTTTTCGAAGTACCATGTGCGTACCTTATCATCAACCTTAGTCAATCGAGATTTAGTTGTATCTGTTCCATAGGCAATATAGGTTGTTTGAGGACGATACTTCGCATAATCATTTTGAATATAAGATTCAATGTTTTTACTATCACAAATCAAGAGATCTGCATGTTTAACCATGAGTTGCTCTGAAATTTTCCAATACTTACGAACAGGAAGACTCCACTTTGCACGAAGCCATTCATGACCATCCGGGTTAACCATAAGGGTACCACCTATAGCCTTGATTTTCTTTTTAATACCTGAGATAAATGGACCAATTCGGCAGGCCAAAACATAGAAGATTGGTGCTTGATCATTATTTTCCTTAGCAATCTCAATGGCCTTATTAAGAGCTGCGATGTCATAAGCGATGGCACGTGCGGGCCCGATATTTGGGACGTCAATATTGTAGCATTTAGCACCGTTATGTTCGAAAGTATCTGCTGTAATTCCTGATTTAGCAGAATTTTCACGCATACAAGCTACATAATATTGGATATCTTTGTCTTGTTGGAACTCTGTCAACTTCTCAACAAAGGTCTCAAATCCACCATATTTTGCTGGAATTCCCTTAGAACCAACGATATAAACTGTTTTTGTCATTTAATCACCATTAAAAGAAATGGAGAAAGCCATCACTTTGCTCCATCCTTCATTACTACTACTTTAATTGTTTTCAATAATATTTTGATATCGCGCCAGATTGTCCATCCGTCCATATAAGCAACGTCTAGTTTTACAACTTCATCAAAATCAGTAATTTCACTTCGACCGCTTACTTGCCAAAGACCAGTAATACCTGGTTTAAAGCTGAGGCGACGTTTTTGTTCAGGTGTATAAGATTCGTACTCATCCAATGTTGGTGGACGTGTTCCTACCAAGCTCATATCACCTTTTAGAACATTCCAAAATTGTGGAAGTTCATCAAGACTCGTTTTACGAATGAAATGTCCAATTTTGGTAATACGTGGATCATTGTCCATCTTAAACATACCACCAGACATTTGATTCTGTGCCATCAAATTCTTCTTAATTTCTTCCGCATCAACACGCATAGAACGGAATTTATAAAACTTGAAGATACGTCCATTTTCTCCAACACGATCTTGAGCAAAAATAGCTGGTCCTCCATCTTTACGAATAAGAGGATAAAGGAAGATTCCAACAATCCCACAGAGCACCAAACCAACTAGGGCTCCACAGATATCGAGGAAACGTTTCGCCATGATATCTCCATAGCTATAAAAATGCGTTGAAAACGTAACAACTTTGAAAGGACCCAATTGTTGGATACGTTTTTCACCCTGACTCATAAATTCAAGGGCATTCAAATTAATAGAAACTGGAATTCCCATGAGCTCAAAAGGTGATGCATAATCCCAAATCTTATACTGCTCACTTGGCAGATTAATCAAAACTTGGTCTACTACTGAGTGTGTCGCATATTCAATCAAATTTTCAGGTTTAACACTCTTGATAAATGGATCCGTGAAATAAGGATTATCCAAGACACAAACTGCTGTAATCCTACCATCCATATTGTCTTTCATACGAGACAAAACATTTTCAAGACGTGCCTGATCAGAAATCAAGAGAATATTCTTGTTACTTTTACGACGGGTATAAATAGATGAGCGGAAATACTTAAGAACTGTATTTGTAAAGTATAAGAGAACACCTGAAATTAGGGTGACGTAAAGAAGTCCGCGACGTGAGATTGAAAAACTTCCATCTGCAAAAAATGAGAGGAAAGTTGCAATTAGAGCAAATATGAAACAATATTTGACAGTTGCAATGAGTTCATCCAAGTAGCCTCTATACTTAAGATTTTCATAATAACTACTAATATAGTAAGACACTACATGTACGACACCTAAAAGGACAATGCTTCCTTGGGTAATCTCTGTATATGGTATTTTACTAGCTACCATGGCTGCGAAAACAACCACAACCAACTGTATAATACCAATTTCAATGCGACGAATTTCTTGTTTTTCTTTCACTCTAAACCCCTTTTTAATCTGTTAAGGTATAAGGAGCCGCATCATCCCCATTAATGCTATCCTTTTCTACGACGATGTGCTCTTGAATGACCTTCTTTTTGGTCTGATTTTTTCCCGTACTCACCATATGATCCGTAAGAACCATATGATCCATATTTATCAACTGTCATGTCAACTTTATTAAGGACGACACCTAAGAACTGAGAACCACTTTGTTCCAATTGTTCAACAGCCTTAGTTACGAAGCGACGTTTGATTTTCCCAGCTGCTGTAACCAAAAGACTAGCGTCAGCCTGATGGGCAATAATAACAGCATCAATGACCAAACCAATTGGTGGCGTATCAATTATGACATAATCATAACGACTACGAGCAACTTCCATCAAATGTCTAAAATTGTCATTTTGCAAAAGACTTGTTGGATTAGGTGGTACAGGACCAGATGCAATGACATCCAAACCTGAAATATCAGTTTGACAAATCGTTTCATTTAAATCAGCATTTCCAGAAAGGAAATTTGAAAGGCCTTTATAAGGCTCATTTGATTTAAATGTACCTGACAAAACAGAGTTACGAGTATCTGCATCAATGAGAAGTGTTCGGAGCCCGACACTAGCAAATGAAATCGCCAAGTTAACAGATGTCGTTGATTTTCCTTCACCAGCTTCAACAGAGCTAACCGCAATCACTTTCATCTGAGCACCAGAAAATTGAATATTTGTGCGAATGGCATTGTAATACTCTTCTGTTTGTTTGGCAAAGTTTTCTTTAGATTTTACTAACTTTAATAGAGGCATTTCTTCTCCTTAAATTTTATCTGTATCAGGGACAATTCCAAGAAGTGTCATTCCAAGGGCATCTTCCACATCTTCTGGACGGCGAATACGATCATCTAGGATTTCACGTACCAATACACCAACCACTGCAAGGAATCCTCCAAGCACTGCTCCAAGAAGCACATTACGTTTGATATTTGGTGAAGATGGTGACTCTGGCAATTTAGCTTCTTCAAGTGTTGTGACATCTTCAACTTTTGTCACGTTCTTGATTTTTTCTGAAGCAACTTCACGAACCTTATTGGCAAGTGTTTGCGCATCTTGACCAGTTTTAGCATTAACAGAAATTGAAATAAGACGAGTATCAGTAGGAATATTAACTGAAATCATTTTAGCAAGTTCTGCTTCTGTCATATTCAATTTTTCATCTTTGATAACTTCTGACAAAACATCGTTTGATGTAATAATTTCTTTGTAGTCTTTTGTCAAAAATGTACCGGCCTGCAAGTCTTGAGCAGAAAGGTTTTTGCCATCATTAGCTTGATTAACCACATAAATACGTGTAGACGATGTATATGTTGGCTGAATGAGGAAGTAAGTTCCCAAGAAGGCAAAGACAGCGACATAAAAGGCTGTAAATAAAATAAATACTTTTTTAGTCCAAAGTTTTTGCAATAGTGCAAGTACATCGATTTCAACACGCTTCGTGTTTTCCTGAGTCATAGTTTCTCCTATATATATTGATTTTCAAGTAGTGTTTGTGGATTTTCGATAAAAAGGTTACGAGCACGTCTCGTTCCGTAAGTCTTTTCGATAATAGCGTAAGCATCTTTCATAAATGGTGGTCTTGGACCAAGATTATGCATGTCACTAGCAACCATATGAACCAAATTTTTCTCCAAGAAATAACGAACACGTTTTTTTCTTACTTTATCTTTATCTCCAAAGAGCTTTGGTTTTAGAACATGAGAGCTATTAACTTGAGTATAGCACCCCATGTTGATGATTTCTCGAACACGGTCAGCATTTTCTTCGAGTGCATCATAGCGCTCAATATGAGCAACAATAGGCGTTACCCCCGCTCGCAAAACATTACTAAGCCCACTATGAATTTCTTTCCAAGATGTGCGAGCACTAAACTCAATCAAAGCAAATTGAGTGTTGTGCATACGCGGAATAAGATTCTTTTCAAGTTTCTCCACAATGTCTGAGGTGTAATAAAGTTCACCACCATAGTAAATAGTTAAGTCTGGATAAAGTGCTTCTGCTTCTGCTTTTACCTTAGAAAAGTTGGCAAAAATTTTATCCTCTGGAGTCTCAAACATCCCCTTACGACGGTGAGATGTTGAAACAATCTTACGTACCCCTTGGGCGTAGCTTTCACCAATAAGGTCTAAACTTTCTTCTAAAGTTTTAGGACCATCATCAACATCAAAAACAATATGTGAGTGAACGTCAATCACTTATTTTTCCTCCATCAGATTTTTGATAGCTTGAGAGGCACTTGCCACACTCGAATCATCTAGTTTCATCATATAAAGACTAGAATTTGGCATAGCATAAGAGGTCAATTGACCAGTAGAACCAGTACCAGTTACTGCTTGAGACGTTACTGTAAATTTAGAGCCTGAATCAAGTTGTGTATTAGCCAAAGCATTAATGGTATCCAAAGACATATTTGTCTGAACAGAGTCTTGGAGATTATTAACGATTGAAGTAAAGTTTGATACAGATTTTAGAGAAGCCAACTTGTTTACAATCGCAGAAATAACTTTCTCCTGGTTTTTACCACGGTCATTATCTCCGCCATCTAAACTATAGCGTTCACGAACAAATCCAAGTGCTTGCTCTGAATTCATTTGTATATCACCAACTGGGAAATCAAACTTCCCATGAAGACTTGTGAAAGCTTGATCATTATGGACTGTCACACCACCAAGTTGGTCAATCAACTTAAGGAAAGATGTGAAGTTAATTCGTGCATAGTAATCAATCTTAATACCATAAAGATTTTCCAGAGTTTGTTCAGATGTTTCAACGCCATAAATACCTGCGTGGGTTAATTTATCATACTGGTCTGCCCCACCACCAGGAATCTTAACGTATGCATCACGTGGAGTAGTCGTCAAGAGAATCTTATGTGTATTCATGTTTACTGTCATAATGATATTGACATCTGAACGTGACACTGTTGAAATCGAACCGTAGGTATCAATACCACTAATATAAATATTGAAGACTTTTGAATCTACTTGTTTTGCAGAGTTGCTATTCTTCTTTTTTATTTTATAAGTATAAATTGTTTTTAGATTTGAAGCATAATTACTATCGACAGACTCTAATAGGCTAGCATAAGAGCCACTCAAGACCATAGCTTTAGATTTGCCAGACTTAAGATTCTCATAAGCTTCTTGATATGAGGCAACATCATCAACTTTAACATCAACTTTTTTATCTTTTTTGAGAGCTGACATCAAGGTCTCGATATTGTTCTTATCAACCTTAGTAGGTGCCTGTACGCTAGTAAGCTGGCTCACATCTTTGATGTCACTTTCCTTAGGAACCACGATGCTCATTTCTACTTCAGAAAATGCTGCCGTCTGATTCATACGGTTAGTGATGTCAATCATTTGTTTAAAACCAAAAATACCAACCAGAGAAACTAGTGAGAAGATAACCAGTACAACCGTTGTCACTAGTGGTGATTTCTTAGACTTCTGAAGGAAGATGCTAATAGCAAGAACTACCAACAAACCAATGGTGATAATGATGTTCAAAAACCTAAAGGATAGGAAATTATAATTGAACATGGTGAATAATAAGACCAATGCTAAAATAGCATACAGAATGGTCAACCCAACGTTGACCATCCCCCACGATCTATTACTCGTACGTTTTTGCTTACGATTCGTACGCGAACTCATATAAATTGCTCCTATAAATTAAAATTAGACATTTCCCATTATCATTATAACATTACTATAACTTCATTTCAATTGTCATTCTTTTTAAAAAAGAAGAAACCGTTTTTCATTATGATATCAAGCATTTAATTTCTATCATTTTTCATTGTTTCGTAAGTTGTTTTTTCACATTTTTAGCGGTTGTTTTTTAAATTGTCGGATATTTACTTATTCCTTAAAAGCATCTTTCTTCCGAATATTTTTATTTTTTTATAGTAGTTTGAAAAATTTTAACCTATTGTCACTTCGAACAGATATTAGCTACAACACAAAAGGACGACCAAATGGCGTCCTTTTACAAACTAGTCTGCAATTAGTGTTTCAAGACCAACTTTCATCATGTCAGTGAAAGTATTTTGACGTTCCTCAGCTGTTGTGTCCTCATCTGGATTAACCAAACTATCAGAAATAGTCATGATGGCAAGAGCATCTACTTGGTGTTGAGCCGCAAGGTAGTAAAGTGCTGCTGCTTCCATTTCTACAGCTTTCACACCCCATTTACCAAGCTCGATGTTCTTTTCACCATAGTTCGAATAGAAGACGTCAGAAGACAAGACATTACCAACATGTGTAGTCATACCAAGCTCTTTAGCAATGTGGTAAGCCTTATCTAAGAGATTGAAACTTGCAATTTGTGGGAAATCGTATTGTGGCCAATCGTTACGAATAATGTTAGAGTTTGTCGCTGCCGCTTGCGCTAGAACTAACTCACGAACGTGAACATCCTCATTCAATGAACCAGCAGTTCCCACACGGATCAATTTTTTAACCCCGTAGTCAACAATAAGCTCACGAGCATAGATAGAGATAGATGGCATCCCCATTCCAGTTCCCATTACTGAGACACGTTCACCTTTGTATGTTCCTGTGTAACCAAACATATTACGAACTTCATTGAAACATACAGCGTCTTCGAGGAAATTCTCGGCAATGAATTTCGCACGTAAAGGATCTCCAGGTAGGAGAATTTTATCAGCAATTTCACCTTGCTTAGCAGAAATATGGATAGACATAATATAAGATACCAAGGGCGTTAAAGAGGCAAAGTAAAAATAGGAAATCCGACAAAGATGCTTCGCATCTAGGAGGATTTATCTTTTTTACACAGCCTCTAGCCCGGGTTCAGTTTCAAACCCGAACTACCCTTCCTTTCATTTTTTATATACAGGATAGGCGACAGAGAACAAAGTAATAATTGGAAACTGACGACGCATTATAAATGCTAGACAGTTTATCTTTTTACTTCGTTCTCCACCCGTATTCAATTTAGTGAATACAGTTAACCCGTCCTTTCTATTTTAGATGGTAAAAGAGCAACCTGAACACACTATCTACCATTCTTATTTTTTATTTTTAAATAATTTTTCTACTATTATATAGTCGATAAATAATTACTTTTTTAAAAGTGGATTAAGCTTGAGTCAATGAATCAAGAAAATCATATAACTTCTTATTCATTTCTGAATAATCTTTGGTACGCAATTGTTCAGGTGTTTGAACAAAAGGTAACTCCTTATTTTGCTTACGCAAGTGTTCCTCGCCATCCGCAGCTATGAGCAAATCAATGGCTTGGGAATCAAACTCTAGGTGTGCTTGGAAGGCATAGTGTTTAGGACTAAAGCGAATAATTTGACGTGGACAACCTTGACTAGTAGCAAGAACAACTGCATTATCAGTCAATCCAGGCATATCACCATGCCAGTGGCCAGTATTGAGAGTTGTGCCAAAACCTTTGACATGCTCATCAGCTAATCCATCATCCGTAAGTGTTATTGGAAACACACCAATTTCGCGTTCTGGACTATGCTCATACTTACCACCATAGGCTACAGACAGAAGCTGAGCTCCCAAACATACACCAACAATATAGATATCAGCAGCAATTGCTTTTTGCATAAATGCAATCTCAGCGTTTGGGTCATAATAAGGAAAGGTCTGACGATCCTCATCAGGTGACTGAGGACCACCCATCACAATTAGAAAATCAATACCTTCAACGGTTTCAGGAAGGACCTCTTCCTCATATACCTTGGTTGATGTGATATTATGCCCACGGTCTTGAGCCCATTTTAAATAGGCTCCTGGAACTTCAAACGTTTCGTGTAAGATAAAATGAATATTCATTGTTTTTTCTTCCATCTATTATTAATTATCCTTGATAGTAGACCCGCTAAGATTAGAGGAACTGCTACCAGCCCTCCTTGACCGGTAAAACCTAGAACTAAGGCTATTCCCGTCAGAGGAGCATCCAAAGTTGTTACTAAAAATATGGTTGCACCAAGTAACATTCCTAGATTAGGATTTAGGGATAAACCAAAAGTCTCAAGACACCTTGTTAATAAGAAACCCGATCCGACACCTAAAGTAAACGAAGGCGTCAGTGTCCCTCCATAAGTACCTGACCATAGCAACAAGCACACAATAAGCCCTTTAATTACTAGCAAAATCGGAAGGTATTCCGAAGTTCCTCCAGAAAACATCCATTGTGCTAGAACCTGACCATTTCCCATGATTATAGGATAGAAAGCTACAATACCACCTAATATTATAAAAGAGACGGGCATGGTCCAGAGAATATGTTTATCTGTTATACGACTTTTACTCGCCTTTTTAGCTAAAACTTTAAATATAAGAGCAAGCGGAGTTACAAACAGCGTCAAAACAAGAATCTGTATCAAACTAGTAGGATGTAAGCTTACTTTATCTACTAAATATATAGCTTTCCCACCAACAATTGGACGAGCACAATAAGCTGACAAATAAGTTGTCACAAGAATGATACCAATGTTTTTCAGTTTCCAAGCAACTCCCAAAGTTTCCAAAACAAACAGTGTACTGGCAAAGGGAACTTGGTAAACCGCAGCTAAACCTGCTCCTGCACCACATGCAATCATGAGTTGTCTTTCAGGAATTTCTAAACCCAGTTTTTTTGATAAACTGCCAGCACATAAGGCACCTAATTCTCGTGGAGCTGCTTCCTTGCCTACCGAAGCACCTGCTCCAACGATTGCTACCTGAACCAAAGCATGAAGACTTTGGCCAAGAAAATTTGGACTCTTCTTACCAACGAGTTGCTTAGCCTTACTAATAGAAAGGAGGGACACTCGTCTCTGAAGGAAATACCAAAATAAACTAGCCAAAACACCTACTACAAGCAATACTGCAAATCGTCGAAAGGGACTTACAGAGTTAAACTGTGACAATAAATTCGATTTATCATTACCAAATACAAGAATTTGTATAAACTCCAAAAGGTAATGACAAAGAATGCCTACCAAACCTGAAGCAATACCGGTTCCAAAAACAGCTAAACTTAACCTAGTCGACTTGGGTAATGACGTTATAGGTTTTATTCCCCGAGCTATCATATTTTAGAGTTCAGCAAGAATCGCTTTTAGCAATCCTTTGAAGTCCCCTTTAACACGCTCTGTCACTTCCACCACTTCTTCGTGGTTCAATTCTTCTTGGAAACCAGCCGCAAAGTTGGTAATACATGAAATACCAAGAACTTTCAAACCAGAGTGAGCTGCGATAATAACCTCAGGAACTGTTGACATCCCAACAGCATCTGCACCAAGTGTCTTATAAGCACGGATTTCAGCTGGAGTTTCATAACTTGGACCAGTCACACCGATATAAACACCATCATCCAATTTGATACCAAGTTTATCAGCCATTTTATGAGCGGTTTCACGGTATTCAGGTGTGTAAGCTTTAGACATATCAGGGAAACGTGGACCAAAATCATCCAAGTTTTCACCGATCAATGGGTTTTGACCAGTCATGTTAATGTGGTCAGTGATGGCCATCAAAGTACCTGGGCCAAAGCCGATACCACCTGCTGCATTGGTTACAACAACTCCTTCACATCCAAGAGCTTTCATAACACGTACAGGGAAAGTAACGACTTCAAGCGGATTTCCTTCATAAAAATGGAAACGCCCTTGAAGAGCCAAAACCTTACGTCCAGACAAAGTTCCGTAAACAAGTTTTCCAGCATGACCGACAACCGTTGATTGTCCCCAGTTTGGAATATCCGCATAGTCAATGACAACTGCGTCTTCAACTTCTTCAGCCAACTCACCAAGTCCAGAACCCAAGATTAAACCAAACTCAGGATTTTCAATTCCTTTGCTTTCCAAAAATGCTTGAGTGACTCTAATTTTTTCAAGTAGCGACATGTTATTTCTCCCTTAATTTTATTTCATTCTTAAAAAGTGACCAATTTTTGAAAAAGTTCTTGCATTTCGAATGGTTATATCAGGATAAAAAGGTGTTTTCAATAACTTCTTATGATAAGCTGTTTGGCTATAAGTTGATTTATCATACTTTACCCAGTAGACACCAAGTTGACCAAAATGAAGTATTTCATCTTTCAACTCTAAAGAGTTAATAATCTTCTTCATTTCGTTCTTATCAAGTCTTTCAGTGAATAAGAGGACGTCTTTTCTATAGAAATCATCTTCCCACCACTTAGGTAATGAGGCCACTTCATTTTGATAATCTTCAAGAGTAAAAAGAGAAAATACCTTAATAAATGGATAAGCCTTATTTAGAAATTCCTCTAAAACTAAGAGGAGTTCCTCTTTCATCAAGGTAGAATCAAAGAAAAGATTTCCACTATTTATATAGGAAGAAACATGTGACATACCGAGTTCTTCCAACTCACGACAAAATTCCTCCATGACTACCTTGTGACGACCACCAACGTTTATTCCACGAACCAAAAATGCATAGCGCTTCATTTTAGATAAGTTTATCCAAGAAGCTTTCACCAATCATGGCTTTATCTACACCAAAGTTTTCAGCGACAGTTGCTGAGATGTCAGAGAAATGACCTACTGGAATAAGTCCATTTCCTTTGAATGATGGGCTATAAGCCAAGAAAGGAATATATTCACGAGTATGGTCTGTACCTGCATAAGTTGGATCATTTCCGTGGTCTGCTGTAATCATCAAGAGATCATCTTCACGCATAGCAGCAATGATTTCAGGCAAACGTTGGTCAAATTCGTGCAAGCAATCACGATATCCATGTGGGTCTCGACGGTGTCCATAAAGGGCATCAAAGTCTACCAAATTTGTGAATGAGAAGCCATGTTTGAAGTCTTCAGAAGTCATAGCTTTAATCAAATTATCAATACCATGGCTATTTGATTTGTTGTGCCCCATATCGTGGTTGATACCAGCTCCATTGAAAATATCATTGATTTTACCAACGGCATAAGTATCGATACCAGCTTCATTCAATTTATCCAAAACAGTTGGTGCAAATGGTGAGACAGCCAAATCACGACGGTTAGACGTACGAGTGAAGTTTCCAGGTTCACCAACGTAAGGACGAGCAATGATACGCCCTAGAAGAGCTGGACGCTCAAGAGTAATTGAACGCGCATATTCACAAATACGATACAACTCATCCAAAGGAATAACGTCTTCGTGTGCAGCAATTTGAAGAACTGGGTCAGCTGAAGTGTAAATAATCAATTCACCAGTTTCCATTTGACGAGGTCCAAAGTCTTCAATAACAGCTGTACCTGAGTATGGTTTATTAGCTTCACGAATGACTTTACGACCTGAGAATTCCTCAATTTTAGTGAGAATTTCTTCTGGGAATCCGTTCCAGAAGGTATCAAAAGGTTCAGTAATATTGAGACCCATGATTTCCCAGTGACCAGTCATCGTATCCTTACCAAGAGAAACTTCCTGCAATTTTGTTGCATAACCAGTTGGGTTACTTTCTGCTGGTACTGTTTTCAAAGGTGTTTCACGAGGAATATTTCCTAGACCAAGCTTAGCCATATTTGGCACATTCAATCCTACTGATTTAGAGATATGACCAAGGGTATCTGAAGCACCATCTGGCACACCTGCATTGACAAAGTCATTGGCATCTGGAGCAGCACCAATTCCTACTGAATCAAGAACGACTAAATGCATTCGGTTAAATTTGGACATAACAACACCACAAAGAGATAAGATCTTTTCGAAATTACCTCTTGCCTTTCTATATTATTTAATAGTTTGACAAAAATTAATTAGTTTTCCTCATTAAAAGTAAGGGGAAATCAAAATTGGACTAGGCCTTGACTTCAACGACCTTAACACCGTCTTTTCCTGCAACGATGACTTTGTTAACCATACCATTGAACAATCCATGATCGACAACACCTGTCATAGCTTTTAGTTCTTCACCAAGAGCTACTGGATTTTCAATCTTACCTAAATCAAGATCGATGATATAGTTCTTCATATCTGTAACAAAGCGATTACCTTCCTCCGTAAGTCGGAATGATGGCTTATAGCCCTTCGACTCAAAGACACGATAGAGACGATCAGCACCATATTGAACCACTTCAACTGGTAATTTGAAAGCACCTAATTGATTAACCATTTTTGACTCATCAACTACCCAGATATATTCTTTCGTAGGTGTAGCGACGATTTTTTCCATCAGAAGGGCACCACCGCCACCTTTAATCCCATTGAGTTGAGGGTCTACTTCGTCGGCGCCATCAACAGTAACATCAATACTGTCAATGTCATCCACTGCCTTCAAAGGAATGCCTAAGCCTTCAGCTTGTTTAGTGGTTTGACTTGATGTCGTTACACCAACAACACTAAGACCTTCTTCCTTAATGCGACGGCCAATTTCCTCTACGAAGAAGTAAGCTGTTGACCCTGTACCGAGTCCAACAACCATTCCATCTTCAACATATTTAGCAGCGGTTACACCAGCGATTTTCTTAAGTTCTTCCATGCTCGTCTCCTTGCATCTTTCTATAATAGTCATTCAAAACAATTATAACATGTTTCACCAGTAAATAGAAATGATATGGGGGAGGAAAACCGAGCAAAAATAAAAACTAGATCCTAAATAGAATCTAGTTTTGATGGGGAACTAATTTAATAGCACCACTTAATCTTCTTTACGACGTTTGAAGAATCCTACAAAGGCCGCAAAAATCATTGAAAGAAGTCCAATAAATCCAGCATTGCTAGTGTGCTCACCAGTTTGTGGCAACTCAGCTTGAGGCACTACAGGAACTTCAGTATCTGGAGTTGGTGTAGTTGGTGGTGTCACTGGAGTTGGAGGAGTAACAGGTGTTGGTGGTGTTTGTGGAGTAGTCGGTGGAGTTGGTGGTACCACGTGAGACTCTCTCTCAACGACATAGTTCTTGTGCCATACAACACTTGGTTTTTCAGGAGTTTTAGGTTCTACTGGTTTAGCAGGAACTTCAACTACTTTTGGTGTTGGTGGTGTTGGTGCCGTTGGACCTGTTGGTGGTGTTGGTTCAACCGGTTTTTCTGGAACTTCAACCACTTTTGGTGTTGGTGGCGTTGGTGCCGTTGGACCTGTTGGTGGTGTTGGTTCTTGTGGTTTACCAGGTACTTCAACTACCTCTGGAGTTGGTGGCGTTGGTGCCACTGGCTCTTTTGGTGGTGTTGGTGGTGTTGGTTCTTGTGGTTTAATACCAACTGTTTTAATAACTGGTTTAACCGGTGCTGTTGGTGGTGTTGGTGCCTTAGGTTCTTCAGGTTTTTCACCTGGATTCTTAGGCAAACCAAGATTAGAGTTGATTGCGAACCAATATACTGTTGGTGCACCATCAGCATTTGCACCTTCAGCAGTAAATACCAAGTGACCATTTGTCATCTTGATACCTGCACCTCCATAATAGAGGTAAGGTGAATCAGCGTTATCCCAACCTGTCAATTCAGACGTTGTCTCACCATTAAAGACTGCACCATGGTCAATGTATTGGTTATCATTGACTGACGTTACTTCTTTAGTAGCAGCATCATAAGTAACTGATGATTTTGGAATAGCGATGAATTGGTTATCACCAATATTTACATATTCTTGGTGACGTGTTGATTGGTATTTTTTCTTAGGTGTGAATGTAATCAAACCAGTTTCAGCAGAAACGCTGTACGAACCAATAACATCATCTTTATCACCAAATGTATAATCTTGGTTACCAAGAGCGTGTCCATTACCACTACCAGAAGCATTAAGAGTTGTTACATCAGATGGAATTTCACGTGAGACAACCCATTCTGAACCATTCCAGTCAGTGATAGGAACAACTACCTTAAGTGGGTTCTCATCAGAAATGTTAACAGTAGCGCCACCGAAATCAGCGTATCCAGATTTAGTAACAACTTCACCGTTTTGGATTGCCAAAGTAGAGCCATCTGCGTAAGGATTATATGTACCGCGGACAGTATTACCATTAACGTCTTTCGCTTCTACTGTAAGTGGACGTGGACGCTCAGATGTTTCAACATAAGCTGCACCATTCCAGTGGTTTAGTGAGTTAAGTGCTACGATAGCATTACGCTCACTAAGGTTGAACATTTTACCATCTTTATCGTAAAACTCAACATCTACTGCTACTTTAACTGGTTTATCTTGATCAGTTGATGCACCAACTGTCATAGTTACTGTTGGATCCTTACTGATTTTCGCGATACCTTTTCCGTCATTTGATGGAAGGCTAACAATCTCATAGCGGTAAACAACACGTTTGATTGCTGATGCTTCATTCTCAACAATCATGCTTGATTGGTTCAAACCATCATATGTAACAACAAATTTGTCACCTTCTTTAACTTGAACCCACTCGTCTTCAGTATTTGTCCAAGGGCTATTTGAAACAATGTCAGATGCTTGTAACTTGTTAGAGTCATATTGGAAAACATTACTTGTGTTAAGACGCTCTTGTGCTTCTTTTGTCAAGTAGTTGCTTACACCTTCAACTTTGTGTGTTGCATCGTTTTCACGTTGGAAGGTCAATTCTTGAACAACTTCAGCATCTTTAAGGTTACGATATACAGGATCATTCATGTATTTATCGTAAGCTGTTTTAGCTTCTTGGTATTGTTTAAGTGCTGTTTGGTAGACAGCTAATTTGTTTTGATACTCAAGGTACTCTTGGTCATATTTAGCTTTTTGCTCATTGTAGACAACCAAGGCTGCTTCGTATTTAGCTTTAGCATCTGCATTGTATTTTTCAATAGCTTGTTTTGTTTCAAGATCTGCTTCATAAGCTGTTTTCTTAGCGTTATAAAGTTCAAGATTCTTATCATATGCTGCTTTTTCTACATCATATTTAGCTTTTGCTTCATTATAAGCTGCTAGCTCAGTTTGATATTTAGCTTCAGCTTCAGCGTTACGTTTTTCAGTAACAACTTTTTCAGCTACTTTATTATCATAATTAGCTTTTTCAGCATTGTATTTGGCTTTATCTCTATTGTACTGTGCAAGAGCTGCTTCATAATCAGCTTTTGCTTGGTTATAAGTTGCCAATTCTGCTTGGTATTTAGCTGCAGACAAGGCATTTTCTTTATCAGCTGCTTCTTTTTCTGCTACCTTAGCATCATAAGTAACTTTCTTAGTCTTGTACTCTGAAAGAGCTGAGTCATAAGCTTGCTTAGCAATTTGGTATTGCTCTGAAGCTTTATCATAAGCTGTTTTTTCAGTATCATATTTAGCCTGAGCTTCAGCATTTGTTTTATCAGCAAGTGCTTTCTCAGCTAATTTGGCATCGTAGTTTGCTTTTGCTTTATCATAGTCAGCTTTATCTGACTTGTATTGTTCTTTAGCCGCTTTATAATCTGAAACGACTGTATTGATTTTCTCTGCTTGTGCTTTATTATCTGCAGCAGCTGCTTCAACAGTTTCTTTGGTTTGAGCAGGTTCTTCCTTAACCTCAACCCCTTCGTTAGTTGCAGCTGTTTTTGCAGCTTCTAAGCTTGTATTTGTTACTTCACTCGTTGTAACAGTTGTGTTGCCTTCTTCAGTAACGTTAACAACTTTCTTTTCAGTTGAATCTGCTACGGCAGAAGCGCTTTCTTCAACAGCATCTGTTGCTTCAAGTGCTGGTGTTGCTGAATCTGTAGCTGTTGCTACTTCATCAGCGCTTGCATTTGAAGCTCCTACTGCAAGAACTGCAGTCCCCAAAAGAACAGAAGCCGCACCAAGGCTAGACTTTCTGAGTGAATAACGTTGTAATTCCTTTTTCCCCATTTAAATTACGTCCTTCTATATTTAGTTATGTTCATATTCTAACAAAAGAAAGAACCTTGTCAATTTGAGATATCTCATAAAAACATCCATTCCTTTAAATTCTATTAGATTCATGTCTCATATACACATCTGACGATGCCT
>NZ_JACLQL010000009.1:0-96976 GCF_016648635.1 Streptococcus sp. 21.1
AAATAATATTTAAAAATAAAAACTTGTCTTTTTTATTTTCAATGTTAGATAATTCTATTTTGACTTGTTTAAAATAACTTTCTATAGCTTTAGAGTGAAATTTTTTCTTGACTAAACTATCTAAATATTTGTTATATCTATTTTTAATATCTGACTCTATAACTTCTTTTAAACCTACATCAGTCTTTTTATTAATAAATATAGTTATTTGCGCAACCTTCAAACTAAATTTCAAAAGAAAAATAAACAAAATCAATAGAAATCCAATTATTGCCTGCCAAATATACTGATAATTGATATTTGTATTTGGATTAATCTTAAACAGGATAGGAATAATGATTGTAACTAATAAAGAGCAAAAAAATTCCCAACTATTTGTTAGATGGTACCAAGCATTCCTCTTTGTTAAGAAATCCATTTTTTGGTACCCTAAGTAAGCTCCATTTTCTTTATTATTATAACCAACCATAAATTGTAGGAAACCAATATAAACTCCATAACTTGCCCAAATTGTTAAAATAAGAGAATATAAAGCTACTAAATCTAATTCTTTTTTATCAAGTTGAACAAACAAAATTTTATACTGATTTGATATCCAATAGATATAACTTACAATAAACAAAAATAATAAATGAGAAATTTTTTTAATTTTACCACTAGATATTTGTTCATCTATGAAGATTGAAAACCTAAACAAACAAGACTTCAAAATTAAGTATAGTACTATGATGATTACTGGTGAATAAACTAGAAATTGTTCGAACAAAAGAAGCACCTCTTTTTCATTTTGAATGATAATGTTACTATATTTGTTTCTTAATACTAACAACAAATATAATTATGAAAATCTTTTTATTAAAACAAAAAATTATCTTCCTACCACTTTGCTTAAATTCTAAAAAATAATATAGAAAAAATTTTTGATGGAAAACCTACCACTCCAATATAAGGACTATTTAGCTGAATAGAAACTGAGTTGACATTAATTATAACATGAAAACCGGCCCTAATTTATCAGTATAAACCTTGCAAGCCTTAAGATTTAACCCTCCTCCTCAAGCATTTCTACTCCCATTATGCTATAATGGATAGGCGTTTTATGCTTTATCACAACTAAAATAACAACCATTATCAATAACAAGAAAGGAAGTACACCATGTCTTTTGACGGCTTTTTTCTTCACCATATGACGGCTGAGTTACGTGAGCAGGTGCTTTACGGGCGTATCCAGAAAGTTAATCAGCCTTTTGAACGTGAGTTGGTCCTGACCATTCGTAACAATCGTCAGAATTACAAGCTTCTGCTTTCGGCTCATCCGGTCTTTGGGCGTATTCAGACGACCAAGGCTGAATTGCCAAATCCACAGAATCCAAACACCTATACCATGATTATGCGGAAATACCTTCAGGGAGCGGTTATCGAGGATATCCAGCAGCTAGAAAATGATCGTGTTCTGGAGATTTCCGTATCAAACAAAAACGAAATCGGTGACAGCGTCAAGGTTACTCTGGTCATGGAAATTATGGGGAAACACTCCAATATTATCCTAATTGACAAAAACGAGAGCAAAATCATTGAGTCTATCAAGCACGTTGGTTTCTCACAAAATAGTTACCGAACTATTCTGCCTGGTTCTACCTATATCGCTCCTCCTAAGACGGACGCCAAGAATCCTTTCGACATTCCAGATGAAAAACTCTTTGAGATCCTACAGACTGAAGATTTGTCAGCTAGAAACCTTCAAAAACTTTTCCAAGGTTTGGGGCGTGACACGGCCAATGAATTATCAACCTTACTTGAGACTGATAAACTCAAGAATTTCCGTGCCTTCTTCAATCGTGAAGTAGAGCCAAACTTAACGGCAAAAGCATTTTCAGCTGTAAGATTCTCTGATAGTCAGGACCAACCTGAATTTGAGACCTTATCAGCCCTATTGGACTACTACTACTTGGACAAGGCGGCGCGTGACCGTGTGGCTCAACAAGCGAGTGATTTGATCCACCGAGTGCAAAATGAGCTGGAAAAAAACAAGAAAAAGCTTGTCAAACAGGAAAAAGAGCTTGCCGCGACTGAAAATGCTGAGGAGTTCCGTCAAAAAGGTGAGCTTTTGACCACCTACCTCAGCATGGTTCCAAATGACAAGGATAGTGTCGAGCTAGACAACTACTACACTGGTGAAAAGATTACTATTCCTCTAAATGTGGCTCTAACGCCTAACCAGAACGCTCAGCGTTACTTCAAGAAATACCAGAAGCTCAAGGAAGCTGTTAAGCACTTGACTGGTTTGATTGAGGAAACCAAGCAGACTATTGATTATTTGGAGAGTGTGGAGTTCAGTCTTTCTCAAGCCAACATGGATGAAATCGAGGATATTCGTGAGGAGCTTGTTCAGGCTGGCTTTATGAAGCGTCGTTCAACTGACAAGCGCCACAAACGTAAGAAACCTGAACAATATCTAGCTTCTGATGGTAAGACCATTATCATGGTTGGTCGTAACAACCTGCAAAATGAGGAGTTGACCTTCAAGATGGCTAAAAAGGGTGAGCTCTGGTTCCACGCCAAGGATATCCCAGGTAGTCACGTGGTTATCAAGGACAATCTTAACCCAACTGACGAGGTAAAGACAGATGCGGCTGAATTGGCAGCCTACTACTCTAAGGCCCGTCTGTCAAACTTGGTTCAAGTCGATATGATTGATGTTAAGAAACTCAACAAACCAACAGCCGGTAAACCTGGATTTGTAACTTATACGGGACAAAAGACCTTACGTGTCACACCGACTGAAGAAAAAATTGATAGTATGCGGATGAAGTAAATTGTTCGTCTCACTACCACCAGTTCAAATATCTGGTGGTTTTTTGATTATTCTTGTCTAAGAAGGAAGTCATTACTTAAACATGACATCATAAAAAGGAGTGAGACAGAATCAATCATTCTATCTCACTCCTATAGGTTTGCAGTCACTCATTAAGGACATTTTTGTGCTTTATGTGTGACAAATATTTATTTCAGGTCATTGACTTAAGGTGACAGACTTAAGCCCTTGTTTTTATGAATCTGAAGAAGGTGTGGTTTCTTTAAGTGTGGCCTCTATCAATTGAAAGTCTGCTTTCTCAGCAGGTTCGGTGTCACCATCGGACTCTTGAATCACATATGGTTTGAAAGCCTCATACTTAGACCAAAATTCATCTTCGTCATAACTATGACCGTCAACACTATATGTTACCTCAGAAACTTTCGTTGATTCGCTTGGGGAATAAACAGTATAATCAAGAAGCTTATCTAGTCCCGTTCGTGAATAATTGATACGGTAAGTCATTTCAGATGAAATATAGGCGCTGGAACCCCAGTGAACTTGCAAGGTTCCGTCTTTAAAAATCGTAAGACCAGGTCGGAGACCGAACGGAATTTTATTATTAAAGAGATTGACAGCGTTCTTACCGTCAAATGTGTAGACGACGTAGACGTAGTTATCTTGACTACCAATCAGTAATTCATCAACGCCATCATCATTTAAGTCGGTTACCAAATAGTTGACCTTGTTATTATTTTGATTTTTTAGGACCATTACGGGATCGTAATCGACACCTGAGCCTTGTTGGTAATTGGGATCACTGACTTTCAAGACATAATCCTTCACGATTTCCTTGTAAGCTGAATGAGCTGTTTCGTTTATGTTCGTTCCTTTAAAGATGTTTGAATCCTTTTGAGAAAGTTTAAAGTTTTCAAGGTCATCCACTAGGGGCTGATGTTTATCTTCAAGATCAACATCATAAGCCTTTTTAAAATCATAAAGTTTCGTTCTAGTTGAATCTTTTCCATCTTTCAAGAGACAGACACCTGTTTTGAGGTTATAAACCACATAGAGTTGGCAATCATTTTTCAAACAAGGACAAACAATTGTTAGTTTGATGACATGCCCTTCTTGTCTTATATCCTTGTAGAGAAAGGCTTCATAAGAATAGCCCGTCGCAATGGCGATACGAATGAGCAATTCTTGAAGACTAGGATTCTGACCGATATTCTGATAACGTTTCAGACTTGCTAATAGATTATCTTTAGTGTTATCAGAGACCAGCCAAGCTGGTTTATCATCCGATTGTAGGGCATCTTCGAGTTTGTTATCTTCCACTGATGCGATGAAATAATAACAGAGCATCCGAATATAGTTTAAAGCTTCCTTTTCTTTAGTTGATGGTGAGCCTAGGAGATGTTCAACCGCAAAACTATTAGTATAGATAAGCTTAACCTGCTTTAAATCCTTATCTTGAATAGCTTTTAAAAGTTTATTATATAGGGCGGCTATAATCTCATGATACCCATTTTTCTCACTATAGTCCTGTTTGTCTAGGGCAAGGATCTCATCTCTACTTAAGACTTTGTCCAACTTAGACAAGACTTCTGACCAATCAGAGGTCAGCAAACTTTGATCTAATTGATTCACACTTTGTTTAGATTTTGCGGTATCTGTATAAGAAAATTCTTTCAACCAGGTAATGATATCTGATTTTAAGCCATCACTTAGTGTTATGCCGTAGCCGTCACAGGCCTTCTTTAATATATCTTGTAACCAACTATCGTCAATCTTTTCTTTGTCAGTTACCTTTTTAATAATCTGCTTCTTGAGTTCAGCTAAAAATTTATTGGCATCATCGTCTGAGAGGTGAGATTCTTCCTTGATTTTATCAATCAGACCAATTTCGTCTTGACTGGTTTTGATAGTTTTTTTGTCTACCGAAAAGCCAACCTTGTCAAGCAGAGCATAGACACCAGCTAAGGCTCCCTCCCCACTTACTTCATTGACTGAAGCAATGCGGATAAGAACATCAGATACGCCAGATGTAATAGCTGCATTTTGATATGTTGTTGAGGAAACTTTGGTAATTTTTGTTGGTGTCACAATCTCAACCTGAACACCAGAACCTTCGGACAATGGTTTAATATAAGCACTTGAATAAACCTTGGAATTGGTATCAACATCGTCTAAGTATTTGGCAATGGTCTTACCATCAACGGCTATCACCTGGTCTTCAGCGATATTCGTATCACCCAACAGTCGCTTGGTATCCGCTTTTTCCGATGAGGATAGTGAAGAACCTAATGACATTAAAGGTTGTGTCAGAACTTTTTTAAGATTTTTTTCTTTCTTACTATCTATTTGCGTATTCTTATTGGATAAGGGAGTTAGATTAGGTGATTTTTGGGAAGAGGAGGTCTCTGATTTAGTGATGTTATTAGCAAAAACAAGACCATTTGGGGATATAAAAGGGGAAGCAAGTGGTTGAACTGTTAAAAGAAGGATAAGACTTGCTACTAACCCATTAAACAATTTCTTTTTCATAGGATTTCCTGATATGTTCACGTATTAAAGGTTATCAAAGCTAATGATATAAAATGACGAACCGTGCTTTTTACAAACATAATGACGGGTTTTTGATGATGTTGCCGGAGCCTTACCGTCTGTAAAGTAAGTCGTCGTCGTAAAATCTATGGTAAAGGTGACCTGATCACCATTTTCTTTAATGTCATAGATATTATCAGTCTTTGATTCAAAGTGATCATAGTGGTCAGGATTTTGCAAGTAGATGTCAATAATACTCTTATAAGTAGCGTTATCTTTAGACTCAAAGTATGAATAAACATAATCTGAAGATTCTTTGATGGTACGATTGATGTCACTTCTAAAGTTAGTCATAAATGTCTCAATATTCTTCTTGGTATCTTGCTCACTAGAAGTATTTTGTGAAGAAGAGATGCTTGAAGAATTGTTTGATGAGGTTTTCGAAGATGCATTACCATCAGAGCCTAAATTTGAGACAACGAAATAATGATAGGAAGTCCCTGTAACTGTTAAGCCCAGTTCGCTGGCCTTGTCTTCATCTAGGGTTATCTCAACATCAACAGTATCCCCGTCTGAGAGGCCAGTTTCCTTAGAAACGGTAATTTGGGGATTTTCCAAAAATTCCTTTATCTCACTACTACTACCTGATACACTTGGGGTCGCATCGATATGTACACTGGCAACCCCCGAGCCATTTTCACCATCAACGTTCAAACTAACTTCGTATTGAGACAAATCAACTGTTTGGCCATCATAGTAAGAGCTGTCATGAGAATAGTCGTTGTTGTTATTGAAATTATTGACATTAAGTACCAAAATGAGAGGCATAACAATCCCTAAAAAGATTAAACAACCTCCAAAAAAGCCTCCCAATGATTTTCTTTGAGGGAATTCTAAATTAGGCAGTGCTGGTGACTGAGCACGATTTCTATAGAAGAATGACTCACCATTTTGAAGGAAATGATCTGACTTCTGACAAAGCGCATAGAGTGAAAAGATCGAACTAATAATATTTACAAAAGGAACCAAAGTAAAGAGATAAAGTACAAAAATTCCTCGTCCACGTAACCCTGCATCTCTCATTCTTCTCGTACTAAGCGTCAATCCTGGCAATATTAGAACCAAATAGGGTAACCAAAGAATACTATAAATCGAAAGACCTAATAAGGGATTAAAAAACAAATAATCAAGCAGGTAGATATTAGTCTTACTTATGAGTAAAAAGCTGAGAATAGCGTAAAAACTTACCCAAGCCACTAAATTAAAGAATACGACTGACCAATAACCTTTTCGTGACGTAAAGCCATTAAAAGACCAGTAACCTCTGAAATAATCAGCAAGCGCTCTTCCAAAGGTAATCTTTTGCCCACGTTGGTCAACAAGATAAGGTGAGGCGTATTGATCTTTTGAAGTATTGTAATAATTGGGAATTGCTTCTCCTTGATAATCTTGTTTAGTACTAGGACCTTCTCCTCCCATGTTTGTCTGCGTATTATAATAGTTTGGAGTTGTTGCTTCCTGATAATCCTGTTTAGGACCTTCTCCTACTATGTTTGTTTGCTCATGCAAGTGTTCTGATGCAAACCAATCGTCAAAACCAGATGTCTCTGCTACATCATACTGCTCTACGCTTGGAGCAGCTTGAGGCGAAGTTTGCCCTTGAACACTTTGACCAGTATCGTCTGGAACACTTTCAAACTTTCCTGCCTCTTTTGCCTCCATATACTCTTCAGCATTTGGTTTTCGTCCATGAAGCAGTTCAAAATAATCGATCCAATCATCTCTTTTACTCATAACACTAAAACAACCTTTCTAAATTTTCACAATACTCATATTAATTCAAATCTTTTATATACCAATACCAAACAACCTATTCCTATCTTCACGACAGTGTAGCTAATTTTTATAAATTACCTTAAAGTTTTTCACGTCTGTCGGAGTGCTGCTCCTCTTGTTTGCGATGTGCAGTGGCATTCATCATACTATCTTCAATACTATCCTTAACTTTGAAAACACCAACCTCTATCAAGTGCATTACAAAATAAATACCCACTACGATAGCTACAAAAATTAAAAAAAATGAAATTTCCATATTATCCTACTTTCTTGAAGATGTATAGTCGATTACCTTACGTTCGACCTCAACATTATCATCTAGTTGCTTTAAAATAGTTTCTATACGAGTCAAAATGAAATTGTAAACAAAGGCTGTCTCTTTAAAACCTCGTTTCTTCAACGTTTCCAATGAAAATTCATAGACGTATTCGCCATTATATTCACCTAAACTTTTTAACGAGAAAATGGCTTTTCTACTCACATTTTTAACGGTGATAATAATAAGGTCAGGATAAATTTCTTGCTCAACTTTTGTAGTGTTTTGAAAGGGACCGCAAGGTGTTTTGGGCAGGATAAAGGGCTGCTCTACCAATTTCTTTGAAATAGCATTTAAAGATGTGATTTTCCTTGAATAAAAAGAATGGGTTTGTTGCATGAATAATTGTGGATCACGATGTTTAATGACGCCTTGCTCAATCAAAGCATTATTAAATCGTGTATCTGCAGGTCTGACCGCATAAAAATAGAAAATAGGAAAAAGCACCAAAGACACTATCATTCCAATCCAAGTTTCGTAGTACATTTATTTTTCCCCTTTCTTGAGATAGGTCACATAAACTCTGGTTTGGAAGTCTTGATCCTCATGCAACACAAAGGCAGCGACTCCCATAACAAAAACAGAAATCCCCATTGGCAATAAATTTTTATAGCGCTCATTAGCGACATTTTTATTAACCTGTTTATAGAATTCTCTGGTCGTGTCGAGGTTGCTGGAGCCATAATAATCAGTACTGTATTTTGTAGGTAGAAAAACACTTCCCGATTCATAGATATAACCGTTAGCATTTGTACCCTCTGCCGGCTTCAAACCGTAAAAGACAAAGAAGAGATTAGCAATCAGCATAAGAGCCAACAAAGACTTATGTTTGGTGGTGATATTAGACCAGAATGAGTCCGTCATCGCATAAGTATTTAGAGGTGCTGTTTGTCCTGTATTAGTATAGTTAGTCTGAGAATAAGGACTTGATGGCCTTGTAAAATAAGGATTTGACTGACTTGTCCCAGACCATTGAGGTGTATCTTGTGAAGGTGATATTGGTCCACTGCAGAATGGATTCATTTGTGGATTTGAATTGACACCACATTGGGATTGGTTATTGGCAATGGACTGATCAACTTGATGACTAAAACCAAAGTTTGTCTGATTAACGCCTGTATTGATAGGTTGAGTACTTACAGTCTGATGTACAGGATTTGTAGCTGGCTGTTTCAGTGCTTCAACTCCTTCAAAAAACTCTTCGAAGCTAGGCTTACGTCCATGATTTAATTCAAAATTCTTCACCCAGTTTTCTCTTACTTGTTTTGGAGATAAAGGCGTCTCTTGTTGAGGATGCGTTATGTTTTCCTCTTTTTCTGATGATTTCTTTTTTTCAAAAAATCCTGATGCCTTGACTTTACTGAATTCTTCTAGAGTGGGCTTTCTACCATTGACTGCTTCGAAGTACTCAAACCATTCTTGCTTTTCCATAATGATTTCTCCTAATAACCAGATTGAGGTGAAGACAGATTATCTCAGAACTCTTTCACCTCATTGTTACCCAAAATGAAGCTATGATATATCGTGTGACAATAGCTTTCGTTAGAGTATACTGATATTATCAAATAATTCACAGCATATACTTTTAAACTTTTAGAATTATTATAACTAATTCCTCAGAATCAAACTTAAAAAAGCAAAAATATTTTCATATTACTAGATTCTAAGAATATAGATATTTTTTTGAAAATATTTTTTTCTTATTAAGAATTGCAGATTTTTGGTATATAATAGACTTAGAAGATTTAAAAGGAAATTTAAGTTATGGAAAATCGTTCTTGCTATGGTCAAGCCTTCAGGCAATTGCGTTTAGATCGGGGATACAGTTTAAAAGAAGCTGCTGGGAATATTATTTCTCCTCAAATGCTTGGGGTTTTTGAGCATGGAAAATCTGGTATTAGTCTTAATAACTTTGGCCGTCTCCTCATCCGTATAGGGGCCACTTGGAATGACTTCTTCCGCTACTACAATGGGGAGTCTATCTTAAAAGAACTGTCTTTATCGGACGAAATTTTAGTCAAGATTAACAATGGTCATTATTATGATGGCTTTAAATTAGTCGAATCTTCTTTTGAAGGTGATTATTCAGATAATCCCATTCTCGAAACTGTCTATAAACTATCCTACCAAAGTTATTTTCAAACACTGAGCCTAACCTCCAAACTTACGGATGACGAATTAGAAATTGTTTTAAACTATTTAAATCGTATTGATACATGGGGGATTTTTGAGTATTCAGTACTTAGCTATATATTAGCTGATTGCCCTTATGAAATGGTCAAGTATCGTTCTGGCAAGATTTTAGATGCTATGGCTAACAATAAAAAAAGTTTTCTATCCTCCAAAAAAGAAGATATCGCTATTTTGATTCATATGATTGGCTATTTTTCGAGAAAGGCCTATTTCAAGGATGCCAATAAATTAATCGCTGGATTAGAAAACATCCTTAAATCCCCTTCTTACAACCATCTCTATACTGAAAAACTTAATTTTAAGTTTTATCAAGCCATGAATTTCTTACGACAAAACAATCCCAAGGGACTTGAGATTGCAAGAGATTGTATTCATTTTTTAGAAGCCTTCGAGGCTTTAGACAACTCTAATGCTTCAGCCATTGACAAGAATAAAATTTTAAGTGCTGTTTCTGTTTTAAATAAGACTGGCATCCCTTTTAAAGAAAGCTAAGTTTATATCAATTAAAAGCACTAGAAGGTATTTGGAGCCAGCATTTATCGAAGTTTTGCCTTCAAAATTAAGACCGTTATTCGGTCTTTTTCATTTTTAAATCACTGACTATTACTAACCTTAATCAATAACTTGTATATTTCTTGTAAGCGCCCCTATTTCTTCTAGTTTTCATTACATTTTTCCGACGACTATGCTAAACTATAAGGGTAATTACCAATATTAAAGGAGACTTTCAGTATGAAGGCTCTTATGTCATATACGAGTTCTGTTTTAGAATGGTTAGGGCGCTCTGTGGGGCTCTTAGTCTTCGGCATATTATTTGTGACTGCTTTGCTCATTCGCACGACCATGATGACTGGATACTTTGAGTGGGCAGAGATTAGTAGCGTTCCTTGGTATGTTTATGTTTCAGGTGGTGTCATTCTGCTTTTGACACTTTTCTGGCGCAAAATCTTAAAGGAACTGACAACAAAGCAGATTTTCATCTTTTTTTCCGTTTGCTTTATGATTTTTGGCCTACTTTTGATTTTTCTGACTAGTTTTGCTGGTCGAGACGATGCAGGTACTGTCTTTAAAGGGGCGGTCCAGTTTAATGCTGGCAACTTCTCCTTAATTAAACCAGGAGCCTACTTCTACCGCTATCCTCATCAGTTAGGATTGCTTAGTTTTGAACGCTTGGTTCTCTATCTGATTCCTTTGCCGGTCATCTCGGTTTTCTATGTATTGAATCTTGGCATGGTCATTGGTATGAACTATGCGACATGGAAAATCACGGATGAACTGTTTACGAAACCGTTAGTCAGTCGTTTGGCTGTCATCATGAGCTTTGGTTTTTTACCTCTAGTTTTCAACATTATGTTTGCCTATGGACTTATGTATGGTTTGTTTTTTTCTAGTTTTGCCATTCTCTTCTTTCTACGTTACTTAAAACGTGGTAAGGCTAGGAATGCGATTCTTTCGGTGGTTATGCTATCATTGGCTTACTGGGTAAGGAGCAATAATATTATTCTCATTATTGCATTATCTGGTATTTTGATACTAATGACACTCAGAGAGAAACGTTACCGCTATTTACTTTTGGTTTTGGCTTTCTTTGCCTTTCCTATGACCTTGCATAAGGCGACAACCAGTTACTATGAGATTACCACTCATCAAAAAATTCCTGGAACACCTCAGATTGCTTGGTTGGCCATGGGCTTACAGGACAAACCCGATTCTAAACGAATGCCAGGATGGTATACCGGCTATGTCCGTGACATTTATGCTAAGAAAAAGGGCAATATCGAAAAGATTGAAAAAAGCGCCAATCATCTTTTTGATAAGCGTGTTCAATACCTCCTAGCACATCCCGATGAGGCCAGTTGGTTTTTCAGAACCAAGTTTATCAGCTCCTGGACAGAGGGAAGCTTCCAGTCCATCTGGAACGGTCCAAGTAAAGACAAGTTTCAGCCTTTGTGGAATAGGTTTGCGACCTCTATCTATCACGATGGGACCCTGCATCTCTTTTTTGTGACCTATATGCAAGGCTATCTCCTAGTCCTATATCTTGGTGGTGCGTTCTACTATGCTTTCACTTATAAACGAATGGGAGATGGAGCAACACTAGGCCTCTATGCCTTCCTCTATCTCTTCGGTGGTATCCTCTTTCACCTCATATCAGAGACTAAGAGCCAGTACACCCTACCTTATATTTACTTACAAATTCCAATGATTGCGGCAGGCTACAACCATATGACACAAATGCTTAGCCGCTATCTAAAAAATATGCAAAAGCCATCCTAGGATGGCTTTTTAACATTGTTTCACAATTACAATCTTGCTATAATAAGTCTATGAAAAATGCGTCAGTTGATCTTTTACGAGGCCCAATTCTGAGGTCTCTTTTAATCTTTGCTCTACCAATTCTGATATCCAATATTTTCCAGCAACTCTACAATACTGCTGATGTCATGATTGTGGGTCGTTTTCTAGGTCCAGATGCCTTGGCTGCTGTAGGAGCTTCTTCTGCTATTTTTGATTTGGTTATCGGCTTTGCTCTTGGCGTTGGAAATGGTATGGGCGTTGTTATTGCACGTTACTATGGTGCTCAAGACTATAGGAAACTTCGTCAGTCTGTGGCGGCCACAGTTGTCATCGGGTTAGGCTTAAGTGCCTTGGTTATGATTCTAGGACATTTTGGTCTCTATCCTTTGCTTAGATTTTTAGGAACGCCTGCTTCTATTATCGGGCAATCTTACCAGTATATTTCTATGATTGTGTCTTGTGTTGGGGTAAGCTTAGGATATAATCTTTGCGCCGGGCTTTTAAGGGCTGTTGGGGATAGTCTTACCGCCCTCTATTTTCTGATTTTTTCAGCACTAGTCAATATCGTTTTAGACCTTTTCTTTATTACACAACTTCATCTTGGTGTTCAATCTGCGGGTTTAGCTACTATCATCTCACAAGGGCTTTCGGCAATTCTCTGTCTTTACTATATTAAGAAAAAAGTTACCTTCCTTCTACCAAGCAAGTCAGACTTTGTTCTTGATTCAAGCCTTTATTTGGACCTCTTTGGACAAGGGATGGCCATGGGACTTATGAATTCTATTGTTTCGATTGGGACTGTGACCTTACAATATGCCATTAACGGCTTTGGACCTCTTATCATCAGTGCCCAAGTCGCGGCAAGACGCATTATGTCTTTCGCAGTTCTCCCTTTGACCTCACTTGCTGCTGGGGTGACAACCTTTACCTCTCAGAATTTCGGGGCCAAACAGTTTAAACGTATAGTAGCTGGCTTAAAACAATCAAGTCTTGTTTCTATCACCTGGTCTGTCATTGCTTGTGCCCTTCTCTATATAGCAAGTCCCTTCTTGGCTGGTCTTATCTCTGGTTCTGAAAATGCTGTGATTATTGACAATGCCAGTCGCTACCTCCGTATCAGTTCTCTCTTTTATCCTATTCTAGGTATGCTCTTTATTTTTAGAAATTGCCTACAAGGTCTAGGTAAGAAACTGACACCTTTAACCTCTAGTTTCATTGAGCTTTTTGGAAAAATTCTCTTTGTTCTTTTGGTTATTCCTTCTATGGGCTACCTTGGTGTTATCCTATGCGAGCCCTTGATTTGGATTCCCATGACCATTCAGCTCTATTTTGCCTTGAGGAAACATATTCGACACTTGTTTATCAGTTAGACTACTTTTGAACATAGAAAAAACGACCATCACGGTCGTTTTTAGTTTAATTTAATCCCCATTCATCAGAGATCTGTTTCATTATGGCCTTTTGGGAGACAATCCCAAAGCCCAGCATGTAGGTTGAGTAATCAGCATAAATTACCTTGTTATTTTGAACTGCCTTTAAGCTACTCCAGACAGGGTTATTTTTAAGTTTGTTTTCTAGGAGCTCTTGAGAATCTGCTTGAACAATCAGTAGGTCCGGATTAATGTCTTTTAGTTTATCTGGATCGATAACTTGGAACATATCATCTGGATTGAAGGTTTCAGCACGATTGAAATGATAAGTATCATAAAGATAACCAAAATGCCCGTAAGCGTAATAACGGATGTCATTGTCTGTCACGCGCAGATACATGAGTTTTTGATTGCCAAACTTAGCTTTGACATTCTCTGCGAAAACAGCCTCCCTAGCATCCACTCTATCCAGGTCCTTCTTCATCTCATCACGTTTGTCGAAGATTTCTGCTACCTTTAATGAGGTTTCGTGATAGTCCCAATTTTCATCAGTGTTGATCTGGTAGCCAACAGTTGGTGCAATTTCAGACAGCTCCTCGTAGAGGTTTTCCTGCTCGCCAGTCATAAGGATTAAATCAGGTTTTAACTCAGCAATCTTATCCAAATCTGGACTTCCCTGCCAACCAACTGAAACCACCTTGGCATCCTTGTATTGTTTCTTAAAGAGGGTTGAAAATTCTTGACTATCAGCTTGGCCAGTTGTTGCACCTACAGGAGTGATATGGAGAGGATCCAAGATTTCACCATAGAGGTTGTCGAGGATAACAATACGTTTTGGAGCTTTTTTCAACTCTGTCGTACCAAAATCATGAACAATCGTCTTCTCCTTAAAAGTTTGGCTTGTATTATTTGACTCTGCATTATGTCCAGACGTCATGTCTGGCAAGTAATATAGTAAAAGACCAGATATGATGGCCAGAATGGCTAATAAATAAAGAAGATTTATTTTTTTCATGGCAACTCCTCGATAAGATCGGATTAAATCGTTACTTTAAAGTTATCTTAAAACTTCTTTAATGTCAATCACTACTTGTTAGTTTAAGCAAAGAATAGTTGATTCTGTAATATTACTGATTTTAATAATAGATTGTTTTGAATGTTCCATAGGTAGAGCAATATTTTGGAAAATTAATCTATGTTATAATGATAAGTAACATTGGAGGGAAATTATGTTAAATCAGCTTTCATTTAAGGGACAATGGCGACAGTACCAACAGCGTGTTCTCGATAAAGCCGAAAGCTTTATGAATGATGGAAAGATTCACTTGGTGGCTGCTCCTGGTTCTGGTAAAACAACCTTAGGAATTGAATTTATACAGCGTTTTGGTAATCCAACTTTAATTTTAGTTCCGACAGTTACCATCCGTCAACAATGGGTAGATCGGATTAAACAAGCTTTTTTAAGTGATGACAATCTTGTAGAACAACTCATTTCACAGGATTTAAAAAGGCCTAAAATGATTACGGTTGCGACCTATCAGGCACTGCACAGTGCTATGAACCAAGTCGTGGGCGATAGTCTTATTGAGGACACAGATGATGAGTCACAACAAGAGCATTTCGATTTTCAAGGTTTCGATATTCGAAAAACTTTTGGGGACCAAGATTTAGGGACTCTTTGTCTGGATGAATGCCATCATTTAAGAAATGAATGGTGGAAGAGTTTAGAGAGTTTTCATAAAGCTTTTCCAAATATAAAGATGATCTCTTTGACAGCAACACCCCCATACGAGGGAGAACCTGCACTTTGGGAACGTTATATAAGCATGTGTGGTGAGATTGATGAAGAAATTACAGTGCCTGAACTGGTTAAGGAAGGGACGCTCTGTCCCCATCAGGACTATGTCTACTTCGCCTTTCCAACAAAGGAAGAACGTGCACAATTAGACCGGTTTGATAAGCAGAAACTTAACTTTCTAACTAAATTATCTAAAGATATAAACTTTTCGAACACTATTCAGTCTAGTCCAGCACTAAGTGGCCAAATTGGCTATGATGACCTATTGGCTAATCCTAAATACCTTTCCGCTACCCTGATTTTCTTACGGTCTAAAGAATTGCCTTTTCCTCAACGTTTTCAAGAACTTCTCTCTGCAAAAACCTTGCCAACTTTTACGCTTGAGTGGTTTGAAACCTTGCTTAATGGCGTGATTTTCCAGGTCCCAAATTGGTATGGATTTACCGAGGAAGCCTTTAATCAGCTAAAGAGTGATTTGAAAGCAAATGGTCTTATCGAGAGAAATCAAGTTAAACTTATCCGGAATAAGAAGCAAGATGTCCTGCTTAATCAATCATTGGGAAAACTCAATGCTGTTAGAGATATTTTTAAGGCAGAATACCAGTCTCTAGGAGATAATCTCCGTCAACTTGTTTTGACAGACTTTATACGTAAGGATTTTCAAATTCATCTAGGCGATAACAGTGCACAATTTACACAACTAGGTGTGCTCTCTTACTTTGAATCTATTCGTAGAGAAATAATTGAACAGTCCTGGACCGTGCCTGTGGCTGTATTGACAGGAAGTTTAGTGGTTATTCCAACTTCAGCTAAAGAACATCTAGAGCGACTCATTCCTAATTCTCGTTTATCCTATGATGTTATTGGACAGTTGAGTCAAGAAGACTATCTTAAGGTGAGTGTTTCTGGTTCTCACCATGATTTAGTGACTGCCCTTACCCAACTTTTCCAAGAAGGACATATTCAGGTGATTATTGGGACCAAGTCTTTATTGGGCGAAGGTTGGGATGCCCCTTGTGTTAACTCCCTTATTTTAGCTAGTTTTGTTGGAAGCTTCATGCTAAGTAATCAGATGCGAGGCCGTGCCATCCGTGTCTGGCCAGACAATCCTAATAAAACGAGTAATATCTGGCATTTGGTTTCTATTAATTTATCACCTAGGAGATGGTTTGATTTTCAAGATGAGGAAGAAAAATACGATGAGACATTAGAGCTGCAGTTGTATGCACTTAGTCCTGACTTAGATTTGTTAGATCGGCGTATGACACAGTTTCTGGGCCTCCATTATCAAGAGCCTACTATCGAATCTGGTATTGATCGCCTTGACCTCAATCAAATAACTTTTAGCCGAAAGGGTTTAGAAAAACTTAATCAAAATGCCATTACACTATCTCAAAAACGTCAGGAGCTTAAAGACCGTTGGCAACAAGCCCTCCCGCTATACGAAGAAATGGAAGTGGTCAACCAAGTTGAGGTCGACAAACAATTTCTACCGTTGGTATACCTTAATGATTGGATGAAGGCCTTTCTTATTTCCCAAGCCCTTGCTGCCACTTTTTTTATTATTGATTTGGGAAGATATCTGATTGTTGGGAAGCCGTTTGATCAAAGCCTACCTATATTCTTACTTGTGCTACTTGTACTGGCTATCTTTTGGGGAAGATATTTTATCTATAAGAGCCCCTATAAACGTTTGGAAATTTTTGGCAAAGCTATCCATCAAGCTCTGCTGGATTCAGGTCAGATTGAGACTAAAGAATCTGCTCCTAGAGTGGTAAAAGACAGTAAACAAGCGATTTATAACGCCATCTATCTCAAGGGTGCTAGCATGAGGGAAAAAGAAATCTTTGCTCAGACTATGACTGAATTTTTCGCTCCTATCGAAAATCAACGCTATATCTTAAAGGCTTGTCACAAAGTGAAGGACCAAACTGAATTTTTTGCCGTTCCAAGTATGTTTGAAAAGCGAAAGGCAGATGCAGAGTCTTTCCTTCGACATATACAAAAAAGTCTAGGAAAATATGATCTTATTTATACGCGAAGTATTCAAGGACGTCCTATTCTCCTAGAAGCCCGCATCAAGGCACTTGGAAATAAGCAAGAACGAACAGTTACACATAAAAAAGTCATGTCAACTTTAGAATGATAAATAGCCCTAACCACTTTAACCGTTTTTATCATGATATAATAAACCAAAGAGAATATATTGGAGAATTCTATGACACTCACACATATTTTTTTCGACCTAGATGGTACCCTCGTTGATAGTTCTGAGGGTATTCACAATGGTTTTGTTCAAACTTTTGAAAGACTAGGCCTTCCTGTTCCTAGTGATCAGAAAATTCGTACCTTTATGGGACCACCTCTCGAGGTAACCTTTAAAGAAGAGGTTAGTGAAGAAGGTGCTGCCAAAGCTGTCAAGATTTATCGTGACTATTATGAGACCAAAGGACAATTGGAAGCTCACCTCTATGATGGTATTAAGGAAGTTCTTGAACAACTTAGTAAAGACCCTAACAAGAAAATCTTTATCACAACTTCAAAAAATGAACCCATTGCCCTAGAAATGTGCCAACACCTTGGTATTACTGAATATTTTGAAGGTATTTATGGATCTACCCCTGCTGCTTTTCATAAGGCTGATGTCTTGCAGCGTGCCATTACTGAAAATCAAGCCCCTAAAGACCAGTCCGTCATTGTTGGTGATACCAAGTTTGATTTGATTGGTGGAAAAACAGTTGGCATCAAAACAATAGCGGTGACCTGGGGATTCGGGGCTAACGAAACCCTATTAGCAGAAAATCCAGATTTTGTAACTGAGACTCCCCAAGAACTTTGGGATATTTTGAAATAATAATTGATACATGAAAAGAGCATGACTAGACAATCATGCTTTTTTTCTATTGAATCTAGATTACATCTGAACAATGATATCCAGACAAAGCTCCAAAGCCTTATCAAAAGCCTCTGATCCCCAAGCTCTTTGATCGTAATTGTCAATATCTGCAAGGGAATCTGCCGTAAAGAGTAGCAATCCCCAAATAGCTCCTCGAAGTTGAGCAACTGCTGCAAGTGCAGAACATTCCATCTCTACAACACTACAGCCCTCTTCAATGCGATAGGAAACCTTATCTGGTGTTTCTCTATAAAAACCATCTGTCGACCATGTCATGACCTCTTCATAGGGGATTTTCTTTTGTTTTAAAGTTTTCTCAATAGCTTCCAGAGCTTGTTTATTCATGTCTATATAGCGGGATGGAGCTACATAGTGGTAACTCGCTCCTTCATCCCTCAACGCTCTAGTAGGAATCAAAAAAACATTCTCCTTCATGTTTACCAAAACGCCACAAGTTCCAGTTGAAATGATTTGTTTTACGCCATAACCAATCAACCAATCAAGAAATTGTGCAGCTGCAGCTGAACCAACTGGAGCTTGAGCCAAGCAAATCTCCTCCCCATTGTAAGACATAACGAATATAGGATAACTTTTGGTCGCAGAGACAAACTCTCCAACTTTTTCAGCGCCAACAGCATTCGCATAGCGTTCGATTTCTTCTTCTAAAAAGGCGTAGACGCACCTAGCCGGCAAGTTCAAGTCTAAATCCTCATGGGTCGGCATAATCACAGCCTGAGGATTGTCATCAAACTCTAAAATTGGGATTTCATGTTTATGTATCATCTGTTGCCTCCTAAATTTTAAGAATTATTATATCAAAAATTCAAACTGATTATATGATTTCATAGGAACTACTTCCCAAGAATCACAAAGAAAAACCAATTAAACAATGTACATAACTGAAAAGAAAGGACATAAATCTGCTTTAGTCAGAAACATGTCCTTTTTGTGTTTTATTTTAAGAAATATCATTTCAGTCGGCGTTTATTTCCACAAACCACCTAAAATCTGTTTTTCCAACAAATTTAAGTCTTCTTCTCTTATGTCACTATTGTCGCTAACGATATAGAGTTGGGCAAAGTAGGCCAATAAGGGACCTATACAAATACGAACCATTTGAGGAACCGTGATTTCAGGATTCACTCGTGAATCTGCTATCAATTCCTTATGGAGTACTAATAATTTATCCTGAAGAGTATTCCAAATATAAAGTTGTTCTTTTCTCAGTTTCTTATTTGAAAAAATTTCCTGAAGAATAATTTTCATCAAAGCGCGATTCGTTTTGAGATAGGCCATACGATTTTGGACCAGATAATGCACCTTTTCTTCAGTCGTTTCTAAGGCTAAAAGTTCTTCAAAAAAACGACCGAAAAGTCCTGGAACAACAGGGTGCAAAATAGCCGTTAATAAATCTTCTTTGGTCTTGAAATACTTGAAGAGCGTTGCTTGGCTAAGTCCCGCATGTTTAGCAATTTGTAAGGTGGAGGTTCCATTGTAACTCTTAGTAGAAATCAAATCGACCGCCGCCTGCATGATTTTTTTCTTTCCCTTGGGATAGTCTGCACCCTTTAGATAAGCTTCAAACGACTCAAAAACACTCTCACTCATTTTCATCCTCGTATATTTATATTTTATACTTTACGGTAACGACGCAAGCCGACAATATTGAGAACTGTCAAAGCGACAAGGAAGACTAGTAGAACACCAATATTTGGTAAAATATCTCCAAGTCCACGTCCGTAAAGAATAATCTGACTCATCGCATCACCTGAGTAGGTCAAAGGCAAGAATTTCCCTAGAGTTTTTGCCCAGTCTCCCATTGAATCAAGTGGAATGATTCCTGAGAAAAAGAGTTGCGGCATAATCACAAGAGGAATAAATTGCATCATCTGAAATTCTGATTTTGCCAAGGTAGACAAGAGAATTCCGAAGGCTAGTGCCACCAGAGCCAGTACCACATTAACTATTATAACATTTAACAGGCTTCCGACAACTTCAATGTTCAACAACCAGATGGCTGCTAGAACGACTACTCCTGTCTGCAGTATGGCAATAAGGCCGTAAGACAACATATAGCCGTAAACAATTTCCGAACGTTTGACTGGGGTTGCCAACAAACGATCTAGGGTTCCGCTAGTACGTTCTTTCAAGAGTGCCATCCCTGAAATCAAAAAGACAAAGAAGAAAACGACGAACCCAAGCAAAACAGGAATCATTTTAGCAAAGAAGCCGGTGTCCTCGTTACCATATTCATAAGATTCCTTAATTTCAGGAGATTTTACCTTTAGTTGTAATTGTGGAAGGGATTGCTTCACACGTGCTAATAATTGATTGGTGCCTTCACTGGCAATACTGGTGCGTAATATTTGTCGGGTCACCGAAGTTTTAGAGGCATCTGTATTGGCATAGGCTACATGATATTCCCCATCCTTATAAGAGATAACTGCATCTACTTTTTCATCGTTTAAAGCCTCTTTAGCTTGATCCAAGTCTTTGTAGGTTTTGACACTGACATGTTCTAAGTCGTCCATCTTACTTACCAAACTACTTGGCACATCTTGTGTCGCTAACTTGACATTTACAGTTGTACTTGCTGAAAACATGAGGTTCATCAACCACATGATAAAGACTGGTGCTACAAACATTAGGGCCAGTGTCCGTTTGTCACGAAGCAATTCTTTGACGACTTTTTTTGCAATGGCAATGGTTCTCATTTCATTCTCCTTCTGCTTTCAAAAAGACTTCCTCAATACTTGAAACACCATAAGATTCTTTTAGCTTGGATGGTGTATCAAAGGCAATGATTTTTCCACCTAATAGTAGTCCGACCTTATCTGTCAGCTCTGCTTCATCCATGACATGGGTTGTTACCAGAATTCCTACACCATTGTCTCTAAGCGTGATTAATTCCTTCCAGATTTTCTTCCTAAGAGAGGGGTCGATTCCAACTGTCGGTTCGTCCAAAATCAAAAGTTGCGGATTTCCTAAAAGTGCAATCGCCAGCGACAAACGTCGTTTCATCCCTCCGGAATAACCAGACACAGCCTTATTTAAGTGATCTGTTAGATCTACCACCTGAGACACATGGGCAATTTCTGTTGTTAAGTCTTTTTTGGAAAGTCCTTTTAGCTGACCGAAAAATTCCAGATTTTCTTGTCCTGACAAAGCATCATATAAAGCATCTGACTGGGCCATATAGCCTATATCTCCCAGAATATGGCGATTAGGCATGGTGTGGTCTAAGACTAAAGCGATACCACTATCTGCCTTTTCCATTCCTAACATAGTTTTAATCATGGTTGATTTACCAGCACCAGAAGGACCGATTAGACCAATGATTTCCCCAGACTGTAATTCAAAACCAACGTGGTTTAACACCAGTTGTTGACCAAAAGATTTTTGTAAATCTTGTAAATGTAGCAATGTTTTCATATGCATCCTCCTTAGTGAGTGTTTACTCACTTGTCAAGGATATATTGAATTTTTTTAAAATAAAAACACTGGATGATAGCATCCAATGTTTATGACAAAAACTTCTGATGTTAAGAATCTATTCACGATACTCTGAAATAATCTCTCCTATCCACTTTTTAAAGGCTCGTGAGAAGGAAGATTCTTGATAATCACAAATAAATAGAATTTATAACTTTTCTTCATCTCCTCACCTTTAATCATCATCTTCTAGTACTAGATTCTCATCCCCATAAAAAACGACTTTCCCATCTTTTACTTTAAAAGAATAACTGATTGAATCTTGATTTTCATCCTTGGTATTGGAATAAAAGAAATTATATTTACCATTCGGAAGATCACTAGCATCTAACTTTTTAGCCGCATCTTTCATATCTTGTTCTTTGACTGATGCATTATCATCAATAAAAATAGTCATATAAACCAACTCTTGATCAATCAAGGTTTGGTATGGAATTTGATAGTAGCCTGCAAAGTCCTTCTTACCTTCCTTAAGATTTTCGGAGGCAATAGTATCCAATATTTTTCCCTTTTCATCATGACTGGAATAAGATAGAAAACTAAAAAACCTAATAGGAAGACCGAGTTTTTGTTTCTTCAATTGTTTTTCAATTTTCTTCTCAACTTTTTGGACAGATTTCTGCTTCAAAAACGATTCCTTATAGTGTAAAAATTGAATACTGTCATAAGAATCAGATGACCTATTTTCAGGAATAGCCCTATTATTCTCTTCCAATTTAATTGTTTGCCCATCGTAGGTGTTCTCAGAATAGGTATAAGATACGTAGTAAGTTGGACTTTCTAGTGGAGTCCAATGTAAGTCAGTGATGTTAACTTTGCCATGAAGACCCACTTTGTTACAATCTTCGATGATGATTCGCTTAATTTTTATGTAATCACTAGGCATCATCACCTTGCAACCGCTCAAAACCAAAACTGATAGCAGCAAGGGAATCAAGAATAGAATGCGATAGATTTTCTTTTTCATAGCACTACCTCCAATAGTGTATAACTAGGGATAGAAATATAATTAAGACTTATCATTCCTCAACCTAGTTATTTTTTCGACCTTCCATCTTTAATCATCATCTTCTAATACTAGATTCTCGTCTTCATAAAAAACGACTTTCCCGTCTTTAACTTTAAAATTGTAATCGACTGAATTATTTGGTCCATCTTCAAAATTAGATTGATAAAAACTATATTCACCATTTGGAAGGTCCCTGGCATCCAACTTTTTAGCAGCTTCTTTCATATCTTGTGATTTGACTGTTGTCTTTTCATCGATATAAATGACCATCTCAATCAACTCTTTATCAATCAAGGTTTGGTATGGAATTTGATAGTAACCTGCAAAGTCCTTCTTACCTTCTTTGAGATTGTCTGAGGCTAAGGTATCCAGATTTTTCTCCTTTTCATCATGACTGAAGTTAGATAGAAAACTAAATGAACTAATAGGAAGACCGAGTTTTTGTTTCTTCAATTGTTTTTCAATTTTCTTTTCAACCTTTTGGACAGATTTCTGCTTCAAAAACGATTCCTTATATTCTGGAACATTGCCATAAGAGTCACTTGACCTGTCTTCATAAATAGCCGTATTCTGCTCTAAAACTACTTTCTGGTCATCGTAAGTTTTCTCAGAATAGGTATAAGTCACGTGGTAAGTTGGTATTTCTAAGGCTGTCCAATACAATTTAGTAATAGTAACCTTACCATGCAGACCTACTTTATTACAGTTCTCGACAATAACCCCTCTGACCTTGTTATAATCACTAGACTTCATCTTTCTGAACCCCATCAAAAACAAGGCTGTAAATATTATGAGAAACAAAAGTAAACAATGATTGATTTTCTTTTTCATAGCACTACCCCCTATAAACTAGAGTAAACAAAAGAAAAACAAGCGACTGTTAAAATCCATTTTCTGAATATATGTATAACATTACTCAATTAATGTAAACGATTACATTATCTTATCTTTATTTTAACATTCTTTACATGAAATGTCAGATAAAATTGGATTCGTTCTTTTACTTCTCTTCTTTGCCAACCCAATCATTGTATTAAAAAAATCTAGTAGACAGCTTCTACTAGAATCTTTTGTATTCTTATCAACTCATTTCCCCCACAAGAAAGCAATCAAAGGCTTATCAACCAAAGCTGTTTCATGGAGTTTACTGTGTTGGCCGTTAGGACCTGTGATTTCCTTTTCTTGGTAGGATTTGACATGACCTTTAAGCAGATAGGCTAGGGATTGACTGGATAGATTGGTCACGCGCTCATCACTCTCTTTACCTGTATTGCCATAGATGTTGAGGACTTCAACTTGTCCTTGAGGATAGTTGTCTCCAAGAGACAAGAGCTCTTCATATGACTCGGTCATGCTAGTTGGCTTTCCTTCGCCATCTAGAGAGTTATTTTCCGGTTCATTCATGCCGATGATCCCGTTAAAGTGTCCGGCGATATCCACCTGCTTGACTAGTTTAGGCAGACTGGTATCACTGCCGTGTTGGAGCATATAGTAGACGATGGCCATATTGCCGTATGAGTGACCAACCATATTCATCTCAGTAATTGCGTAGTTATCTTGGAGAGCTTTGACGACAGCGTAGGCATAGTCGCCCTGGTCCTGAGTGCTAGCACCTCGATTATTGTCAAAATTGACTAGGACAATAGGATTGATGGCACCTTTGGGAATAGAGCCGTCCAGAGTAACTTGCCCATCCTTATCCACCTTGGCATCAATGATAGTTTTAGTCACACCAGCGTCTTTTGCTGCATTGGCCATATGTCTTTCCGCACGACTGCTTGAGCCCCAACCATGGAAAAAAATGGTCGGACGACTTGATTGAATAAATGTTTTTCTTGCTTCTGCTTTTACGGCCTGCGTTTGGTTTTGGGAAATAAAATACCAACCACCTACACAAACAAGACCAAGCGTTGCTAAAAGACTGAAAATAAGAGTTTTTTTCTTCATAATTACCTTTCCGATTTGCTTTATAAAAGAGCAAGATGTTCCTAAACTCTTTTACTAGCAATACTAATTTTGAGCTAGTTCATCTTACATATTTTCTTTGATGAAACGATTCATCTCTTTAAATGGAATCACATCCAACTTATCGTAAAGTTCTGCAAATGGGAAGTTTGAACCAAGGAAGAGAACTGTGTCTGCTTCAAAGACCACTTCGTTGGCTGGTTTCCAACCAACACGGTATGCAGAACCTGTCAACCCTTCGTAGTTCCATTCGAAAACTTCAAAGTTTTTACCAGTTGTGATGATTGGCGCTTTAATCATGCGTGACAATTCAGTGATGATATCACCAGCACCAACTCCACCGAAACCAGCATAGATCACTGGGCGTTCCGCATTGTTCAAGATTTCAACAGCTTTGTTGATTTCCACTTTGTTCAAAGCAGGAGCGACGAAGCGACGTTCGTAAGAACCTGATCCGTAGTATGAGTTTTCGTCGATTTCTTGGAAACCGAAATTTACTGGAATTTCAACGACAGCTGGATCTTTTTTAGAAACAGCAGCACGGCAAGCTTCGTTAATCACTTTTGGCAATTGTTCTGTGTAATCGACACGTTTGTTGTAAACAGCGATACCGTTGTACATTGGGTTTTGGTTGAGCTCTTGGAAATCATCAATGTTAAGCTCGTCTTGAAAATAAATTTATTCTGACTATTCTCATGAAAACGATTAAAGTACTAATTTATCACAAAGAGAGTCACATGTATAAGAATCTGCTCAGAGATGCTCAATTCCTATTACATAACAGATGCTGAATTTGAGAAATTTTCACAAACTATAGTAGAATAGGATATTTTGTTATAATTTACATGCACCTCTAAGACTTGTAGCTGTAGGAAATCGAACAAAAAGAGGCTGGGACAAAAGTCCTAGCCTCTTAATTGTTTTTGGATTGTTGAGCAAGACGCAGTGGTTGAGTAGGCTCTACTACGCTAATTTCATTAGCTTTTACAGCCCTACTCAACTGTTCGGAGGTGAGACGACGAAATCGAATTCTAACGAATTACCGATTTCTGTCTCACTTTCTTTTTATTTCATTTAATCAATTTTCGCAACATTGAGAAGCAGAGAGCTAGTCAAAACAGACAAAGAACTAAGGGCCATGGCAAGACCTGCTAGTTCTGGATTGAGGGTCAATCCCAGTCCTACAAAGACTCCAGCAGCAATTGGAAGCCCAAGGATATTGTAGATAGAGGCCCAGAAGAGATTGAGTAAGATCCTGCGGAAGGTCTTTTGACTCATGTCAAAGGCGCGCACAACGCCAAGCAAATCATTTTGCGTGAGCACGATGCCACCGGACTCGATCGCAATATCCGTTCCAGATCCCATAGCGATCCCCACATCCGCGATCGAGAGAGCTGGAGCATCATTGATCCCATCTCCAACAAACGCGACCTTGCTAGCTTCTTGCAGTTTTTGAATGGCGTTAGCTTTTTCTTGAGGAAGGACATCAGCAATGACGGTGTCAATTCCCACTTGCTTAGCAATAGCTTGGGCCACCCGTTCATTATCCCCCGTTAACATGACCGTTTTCAAGCCCCGTTCTTTGAGCTTTTTGATCGCTTCTTTTGAGCTGGCCTTCGGAGCATCTTGAATGGCAATCAAGCCAATCACTTGCCCATCCACAGACAAACTGATCACTGTTTTGGCCTGCTCTTGCAACTCTACCATCCGTTTTTCAAGCTCCGGATCCATCGCTGTCCCGTCATGAAGTTTACCATTTCCCAAGGTCACCAACTGCTGGTCGATCTGACCTTGGACCCCTTTTCCTTCAATCGCTTGGAAGTTTTCCACAGGGGATAACACCAAACCTTTTTCTTCTGCTTGGGATAACACCGCTTGGGCTAGTGGATGTTCTGAAAAAGTTTCAAGACTAGCAGCCAGTGTCAAGACACGCGCTTCATCTCCTACAACATCGGTTACAAGTGGTTGACCAATAGTAATAGTCCCTGTCTTATCAAACACAACGGTTTGAATCTTTTGCACTTCTTGAAGAACTGTTCCATTTTTAATCAGAACCCCCATCTTGGCACTACGGCCGGTTCCGACCATCAGGGCTGTTGGGGTTGCTAAACCAAGGGCACAAGGACAGGCAATAATGAGGACAGAGACTGCATAGAGCATGGCCTCTTGAAGCGACGCGCCCAGAAGCACGGACCAAACCCAGAAAGTCGCAATGGCCAAAATCGTCACCACTGGAACAAAGATACCTGAAATCTTATCCGTCAAATCTTGAATGGGAGCACGACTGGATTGGGCCATTTTGACAAAGTCCACAATTTGAGATAAGAGGGTCTCACTACCGACTTTTTCAGCCTTAAAGAGAATGGTCCCATTGCTGTTGATAGTGGAGCCGATAACTGCATCACCAACTGATTTTTCTACAGGCAAGCTTTCACCTGTCACCATCGACTCATCAATGGTCGTACTTCCTTCTACAATCGTCCCATCAACTGCGATCTTTTCCCCAGGACGGACCCGAATCAAGTCACCAATTTGGATATCTTCTGCCGCCACCTCGACATAGTTCCCATCACGGAGAACTTGAGCCGTTTTTGCCTGCAAATCCAACAATTTTTCCACAGCCTCGGAGGCATTGTTACGCATCCGTTCTTCAAAGATTTGCCCTAAGAGGATAAAGAAGATGATAAAACCCGCAGCCTCAAAGTATACTGGCTGACCAGTAAAAAGGGCAAATACACTATAGACATAGGCTACCAGGGTTCCAAGAGCTACCAAGGTATCCATATTGGAATGGTGCTTCTTAAATGAGGCCCAGGCACTCTTGATAAAAGGTACTCCTGCTACCAACATGATCGGCGTTGTCGCTAGAAAAGTTCCCCAGCGACTGACTGGATGGGATACAAATCCTGCCCACATCCCGATCATCAAGATCAATAAAGGAAGGGTAAAGATACTAGTAATCCAAAAGCGACCCCGTAAACTTAAGACACGACGGCGTTTTTCCACAACCGTGTAGGAACCCTTTTGCATCTTCATTCCACATGAAAACTCAAAGTCCCCTGTTTCTGTCGGGGTAAAGGATATCACCTTATCCACACCGACTTCCAAAGGCTCTAAAATTCCCTGATCTTCAAACAAAATTTCCTTGTAACAGCCGGAAGGATTGACCCGATGGAAGGTGATTTCAGCAGGGATCCCTTTTTGAAGTTGAAATTCTTTGGGACTATAGCCCTTTTCTGCTGTAATACGGATCTTTTGCACTCCGTTTTCCACAACTGCTTTTTGTTTTTCTACCATACCTAACTCCTTTATTCCACAATCATTTGACCATGCATCATGTTCATTCCACATGAATACCCATATTCGCCCGCTTTTTCTGGCGTAATTTCAATGACATGTTTTTCACCTAAAGGCAAATCTTCATGAACGCCAAAATCTGGAAAGATCACTTGAGCCAGACATGAAGATGGATCCTTGCGATTAAAGATGATCCGGGCTGGAACATTCTTTTTCAGGACAATGGTTTCAGGCGAATAGCCCCCCATGACTTCGACTTCAATTTCTTGATAACCTAATTTCTGACGAGCGTGGCCGCTTACCTTTTCATGCTCTGCAAAGAACCACCAAGCAATAAAAGCAACCCCAAGTAAACAAACAATACTAATTAACAATCCAAACATGAAATTTCCTTCTTTCTACTACATACAATTGCAAGGGACTGTTTCGACAGCCTCTGCTTTCTTTTCTTCCAGGACCTGCTGCAGCTGATTAAGATCTGCAAGCGTAAAGTCACTCTCCTGAATCAAGTTTTCAAGCACCTGGACAATTCTTTTTGAGCAAACCTTGTCTTTCACCTCCTCAACCACCAAGTCTAAACTCTGGTCCTGCGTCAACAATGCCGAGTAAACAAAGGCTTTGCCTGTTTTTTCTCTAGTCAAGCACCCCTTTTCCACCAAGCGGAGCAAGAGGGTCTTGATGGTCGACTTCGACCAGTCAAAGCGCTCGGACAAGACGGCGATCAAATCCGTGCTGGTCTGCTTGCCTTCCATCCAGATAATCTTCATGATGCGCCATTCCGCATTGGAAATTTGCATGACCTCTCCTTTCTAAATCTACATTTGTAAACCTTACAATGTTATTCTACTCCTAAGGTTTACATTTGTCAACCCAAAGTTAAAAAAAAAAAAACAAATCTTCCTTTGAAGATCTGTCTGATTGGGCTTTTTCCACTCCCTATTTTTATCTCCCTAAATTGTCAAATTAAGTTAGATTTTTCATGTAACTCAGAAAAACTTGGTATGGTGTTTGATAATTCAAAGACTTCCTAGGAAGTCTATTTCTTTTATCAGCTGTAGCTGATAAATAATTTTGAGAAATATTCGTAAGATCCATTTGTTTAGGTAGTCCATTTCGTCTTAATAAGCCATTAGAATGTTCAATGAGACCTCGTTGCTGAGGACATCCTGGATCCGCAAAGAAAATATCAATGTCATGTGCATTCGGAATAGATTTCCAATTATAAAATTCTTTTCCGCAATCAAAAGTGATTGACTTAATTCGTTACTCTATCACAATCATAGATTTAATAGACTTGCGTTCATCCATATCTTTATAGGCTTGATTAATATCTTCCAATTTATAACTTGTCGTAAAGACTCGGCCTGGATTGATGTCACCATCAAGAACAGCTTTTAACAAAACTTGTTTATCATAGGTTGTGACAGAGGCTGGTCCGCCACCAATCATTGTATTTTGTCCAAAGGTTGATCCAATGGCACGATTTTCATAGTGTGGAACACCAACAAATCCCATACGGCCACCATTATGAAGGACTCCAAGAGCTTGATCTACTGCCGCTTCTGTACCGACACATTCGAGAGCTGCATCTGCTCCTCCCCCGAGGATTTCACGGACTTTGGCAATACCTTTTTCGCCACGTTCAGCAACAACTGCTGTCGCTCCTGACTCCAAAGCCATTTTTTGACGATCTTCGTGACGACTCATAAGGACAATTTGTGAAGCACCACGCATCTTAGCCGCGATGACAGCACATTGACCAACAGCCCCATCTCCGATAACGACCACCTTGTCACCTTTTTGCACATTAGCCACACGCGCCGCATGGTAACCCGTCGGCATGACATCAGCCAGTGTCAAAAGGGACTTGAGCATGCCTTCACTATAATCTGAAGGTTGCCCAGGAATTTTGACTAGGGCCCAGTTGGCAAAGTGGAAACGGATATACTCAGCCTGCACGCCCCCAGACCAGTTATTACCTGGGTGGTTGTCACAAGAGCCGTCAAAACCAGAACGACAGGCATCACACTGTCCACAACCATGTGTGAAAGGGGCAATGACAAAGTCACCTGGTTTTACTGTAGTAACTTCCTCACCAACTTCTTCGACAATTCCGATAGCCTCATGACCGCTATTTCTATGTCCTTCTTCCATTTCCGGATTACGGTAACTCCAAAGGTCCGATCCACAAACGCAAGTACGTACTATCTTGATAATGGCATCATCTGCTGCCACGATTTGCGGGCGATTAATTTCTGCTAGACCAACCTGCCCAGCTTTGGTATAAACTGCTGATCTCATTTAATAACCTCTATTCTTTCGCTACTGATAGTATATACTTTTTAACAAGAAATCGCTCACATCAAACACTCCCTATTACGGTCATATTTAGTTACTTAATCATATTTTTTCCCATACTTCTTTTCAAGCATTTTCTTAACTAGATATGGCATCTTGACATTCTCTCGACCTTTTTTAGCAATCAATTTTTTGACGAAATCAGGCATCTGAATATCTTCTTCCTCTTCTAAAATCTGTCCTATGTTTGAAGGAGCTTCCAACTCATCAAAAGTCTCTAGTTGAGGATGATAGTAACGATAGTCACCGTCTATATGAGACTGAATGGTTGAAAGAAGGGCTTTAATCAAACGAGTATCGCTATTTGGCATAGGAGGACGGTGATAGGTCACACCAAGCTCATGACAAAGCTCCTTACACTCCACATCATTATCAAAAAGAACCTCAATATGCTCACTAATAAAAGCTATCGGGACAAAAATATAGTGGTCAGGGTGCTCCTTCTCATCATGAAGGTATTCTAAGACATCAGGTTTAATCCAAGGGATACCAATATCACTTTCACTCTGCCATGTATTGTTATACTGGTCTTCTTCAAGGCCTAAAATTTCCACAATCAAGCGAGTATTGTCATAAATCTGATCTATATAAGGATCACCAAAATCAAGGGCCAAAACTGGGACACTATGAGCTGAAAAAATCACCTTATAGCTGTCATCTCTAATTTGATCTAAAATATTTCGAATCTCATCAGCCCAATAGTAGAGTAGGTCGTGTTCACGGTACCAGTCCTTGATAATTTGAAACCTAATCTGCTCACTTTCTAAAAATTTCTCATATCCCATGACAGAATAGTAAGAATAATGAGGCTCTAAAATCAAGCACAAACATTCTTCAATTCCGTCATTCTCCATCTCTTTGATTACATCAGTGATAAAAGGGCGGGAAAATTTATTAGCAAAGTATACTGATGCGTGTTCTCCAAGAGCAGAAGCAACCAGATCCACTTCTTCTCTAGTTATCCTTTGAAGTGGAGTTCCGCCAATTCGTACGTAATTGTCATATAAAGTCTGAATTTCATGTGGTTCAGGACGAATACCACGTCGGATATTCGTGAAAAATTCCGCTACTCCTTCATAGGTAATCTCTTCTGGTGACCCAAAGGTCATCATCAACACAGCTCTCTTACTCATAAATACTCCTTGTTTCACGTTTATTCTATTTTAGCATGAAAAGGCTTACTTTAGGGAACTTAGTATCAAAATAACTCTTAAAGGTAGACTTTAAGAGTTTAAAAACAAACCTTAATGATGGTTTTGCTGCTCACTTTCTGCTTCCAGCTCTTCGATATTTCGCTTGTGGGCGCGGTGAGTTGCTAGGTCTTCATCCACTTCGATGGTGACATTTTGAAAGCCACAGTCTTTAAACAAGGTGCGGATAGACTCTTTACAGACCTCCATATGCTTGACATGCTCCAGACAAACATGGACAATAGCATTCTTCTCTAAGCCGTCCATGGTCCAGAGATTGAGCTGATTGATACTAGCGACATTGTCCAATTCAGCCAAATCCGTCTTTATCTTCTGGATGTTCACCCCTTCTGGTACAGCATCCAGGAAAATCTTGAGCGTGCTCCAAAAACGTGGAATGGCTTTTGATAGAATAAAGAAGGAAATGGCAAGGGACAGGAGCGGATCCAGGATATACCAGTCAGTAAATCGGAGAACAATGGCCATCAAGATGACGGCCAACCAACCCAAGGTGTCTTCCAAAAAGTGCAGGCTGAGAATGGATTCATTCTTGGTTTGCCCCTTGCGAATGACCAGACTCGCCAGCACATTGACACTGATGGCAATGATTCCAAGCCAGAGAAGACCTTCTTCATTGACGGGTTGTGGGTGGAAAAGCTTGCTTACATTTTCTAAAATCACCATGCCAGACCCTGTCATCAGAATCACAGCGGTCACCATGGCACCTAAAAGGCTAAAACGCTTGTAGCCCAAGGTGTAATGGCTGTCTTCTTTCCGATTGGAAATGCTCTCTAGAAAAGCTGAGATGCCAATGGCGATTGCATCTCCAAAGTCATGGACCGAATCAGCGAGAACTGCACTAGAACCAAAAATTCCACCCGCAATAAATTCAACAATGGCAAAGCTTAGATTTAATAAAAAAGCCAACCAAACCGCATATTTTGTCTTCATTATATTACTTCCTTTGTTATAATAGATTCATGAACATCATGTTCATTATCTATTATCCAATACTATCAACAGAAAGGATAGGGGCAAACCGTTCGCTGTGTACGTTACTGAACAGTTTGTTCATAGTGTCCATATGACTGCACAAGATCGTCGCATTACCAAGACTAGAAAAGCTATCTATCAAGCTTTCTTGCACTTACTTAACCAAAACGATTATGAGGCCATCACCGTTCAGGAGATTATTGACCTGGCTGATGTAGGGCGTTCGACCTTTTACAGCCATTATGAGAGCAAAGAGTTACTACTGGATGAGCTCTGCCAAAAGCTCTTTCACCATTTGTTTGAGCGCGCTCAATACCTCTCTCCACAAGACTACTTGGCCCATATATTTCAGCATTTCAAGAAAAATCAAGACCATGTAACCAGTCTCTTGCTTTCAAAAAACGATTATTTTATCCGGCAGCTGCGAAAAGAACTGGAACATGACGTCTATCCAATGGTAGCCGACGAACTGATTCAATCACACCCCAACATTCCTCACTCCTATCTCAAGCATCTGGTCGTCAGCCATTTCATTGAAACCCTCAGCTGGTGGTTGAAAAAAGGCAAGTCCTATAGCGAGCAGGAAGTTGTCCAGTTTTATTTGGAGATACTGAAAGTTGGTTCAAACTAGAAAGAAGTTTTTTTATGACCCTCACTCAATTTTATTTTCTCTTTCCAGCCTTATTCATGCTTCACGAACTTGAGGAAATCATATGGATGCCCTCCTTTGTCAAAAAACTATCAGCACAGTTTCCAGATATTCGATTCCTTTCTTATTACACTCCTTTTACTTTCAATGCCATTGTCTTGGAGCAGTTTCTGATCCTGCTTCTATCACTTTTTCTTAGCTACCAGTTTAGCAACTATACTATTTACGCAACCATTGTAATTGCTTATATCTACCATATTTTCGGACATCTGATTCAGACAATTGTCCTTCGAAAATATGTTCCTGGCTTGTTAACGGGCATTTTTACGAGCTTGTTCTCCATCGCATTTCTAAAAATTGAAATTTCAGTCAAACTCTATGGTTACTCTTTTTTGACTTTACTGGTTATCGTTTTAAATCTTCTAGTATCATTTATGATTCTTAATAAAATCAGTCATAAAAAATAGCACTCAGACAATCATATCTTAGAAAGGAAACATCTATGTCACTTTATCTAATCTTTAGCATCATCACAGTCTTCTTATCCCTTGCTTTTGCTCTTCTTCACTTATTGGCTTCTCTTACTGAAGTTAAAAAAGGGAATCACACTCTAGGAAATACATTTCTCCTCATCGGAAGTGTCCTTGCGACCTTCTCTCTCATCCTCTACTTCCTTTTGCCGATTGTTGCTTTATTCATTTGGCTGATTGGTTGTGGGTTGATTTGCTACGGAGCCTATTGGAATGGCAAGCACAAAGAAAACTTCAATCCAGCCCACCATGTCATTCGGATTGGCATCGCCCTGATTCTTACCATTTTGTTAGCCCTCATATAAGAAAAACTCAAGTTTTCATTGATAAAACTTGAGTTTTTTGTATTTACGAAATCAATAAGGAATTAAAAATCCTGCTTTTCTTTAAACATTTTGACCTTTTCTTGGCAGTAATCCATTAATTTCCGTGCTTTTTCAATTGTGTAGCCTTTTTCAGATACAGACTTGACTTTCTTTTCATCAAAGTAGTAGCCAGTCAAGCCCCTGACTTCTTCTGATAAGGTGAGATAATAACCTGTTTCGATTCCCTGATCTAGATCTTTTGAGAGAGATTTCATCAGGCGTCCAAAGAGAGACTTTTTCGTCTTTTCATCACTAGAATTATTCCCTAAGTTGGTTGAAATCAAGCCGGGATGGTAGGCATTAATAGTGATATTTGAACCTTTTAAAAATAAATCTCTTGCCAAATAACGTGTCATCCAGATGGTATAGAGCTTGGAATTATTATAAGCTAATCCTGGATTGTATTCTTTCTCAAAACCAAAGTCCAAATCCTTGACCTTGGCAAAATGATGCATATAGGAAGAGGTATTAATGACACGGCCGTCAGCCGATTTTTCTAACAAGGGGCTTAGCTCAGTTGTTAAAATATAAGGAACCATAACGGATAACATAAAAGTCAATTCGACATTTTCAGCACTCACTTTTCGTTCTTTTCCTGCATACAGTCCTGCATTGTTAAACAAGACACCGATCCTTTGAAAGTCACGCTTGATTTCCTCCGCAAATCGATAAACCTCATCTAATTTTGAAAAATCTGCCAAGTAGCTTGAAACTCTTCCTCTCAGGGAAACGGCCCGAACCTCTCGAAGCGCCAACTCAAGTTTTTGAGGATTGCGACCATGAAGGATGACATGATGGCCTTCACTAGTCAGTTTCTTTGCCAAATGTTTACCAATACCATCCGTAGCACCTGTTATTAGAATGGTTTTGACCATATTAGTCCTCCAAGAAAGCAATGAGTTCTTTCGAAAACTCTTCTGCATATTGGAAGATCGAACCGTGACCAGCATTTGGATAGATGATGAGCTTACTATCTTTTATTTTCTCATGCATATCATAAGAATTTTCCGTTGGAACCTGCATATCCTGGTCGCCGTTGACGATTAAGGTTGGTTGGGTGATAAATGTTAGGTCGTCTTGAGAATCTTTCCCCCAACGTTTAATAGCTTTGAGTTGAGTCAAGAAACCAGGCACACTCATGTCTTTGTCCGCAAATTCTTTGGTTCGCATTCCCATTCGTCCGAGAACTTTCAAGGCTTCGATTTTTCCTTGTTCATCATGGTTATAGAAGATATAGCGTTTAGGATCGATGCGCTCGAGTCCAGCTTTAAACATATAGTTAAAGGTTTTCCCTGTGACCTTATCGACCTCTTTTCCTCCTCGAGGTCCTGTTCCTGCTAAAATGAGACGGTTGACCAAATCAGGCTTGTTTCGGATGATTTCTTGGGCAATCATACCCCCCATAGAAAGGCCAAGAAGATTAATCTTATCGTAACCAAGGGCTTCTATAACGGCAATTGTCTGCTCAGCCATTCCAGGAATGGTTGGCGCCACTTTACCTTGACTGGCTCCGACACCAGGTAGGTCGACCACAATCACATGGTGTTTTTCAGCAATCAAGTCCAAGAGTTTTGGATCCCAGTTGTCGAGGGTTGCTGCCAGATGGACCAGCATCAGAAGAGGCAGTTTTGATTTGCCTTTACTGAGTTCGCGATAGGCAATTTTGTTTCCTTGGACAGTGATGTATTGAGTTTTAGTTGTAAGATATGACATTGTCTTTTCCTTTTTATTTCTTAAAGCTGAGGACTGTTTTTCCACGTGAGCGACCATTAGCGACCTTGTCTAAGGCGCTATTCACTTCTTCAAATGGATAGACTGTATCGATAGATGGCTTGATTTCCAATCTGCTAAAGAGGTCAGCTACCTCTTGTAATTGAGCGCCATTGCTTTCTACAAAGATAAAATGGTAGTGAACGCCGTATTTGTCCGCCATCTTATCAAATTTGCGACCGGCTAGTCCAAGTAGGATCTGTTTCCATTTTGGCAGGTTCATGCGTTTGGCAAAGTCACCATTTGGCATCGCACGGAGGGACACAAGCTGACCACCTTTTTTCATGATAGACATTTGTTTTTCAGTCTTAGCGCCACCAAGGGTATCGAGGACATAATCAACCTGGCTAACAGTTTTTGTATAATCCTCTGTTTTGTAATCGATAAAACGATCTGCTCCTAGCTTCAATACACGCTCAGCGCTATCTCCAGCCCCATTGGTAATGACCTTCAAACCTTTACCCTTAGCAATCGGAATGGCCATGCCACCGACACCGCCTGTACCACCAGAGATAAAGATGGTTTTGCTAGATTGAGCGCCCATGAGTTCTAGGGCTTGCATAATGGTTAAGGCAGTCAAAGGCACAGCAGCGGCTTCCTCGTCTGACAGATAGTCTGGAACCTTGGCTAGAGCCTGACTATCGACAGCTACGTATTCTGCAAAGGCACCGATGTGGTCGAGTGGGAGACGTCCAAAAACTCGGTCTCCGACTTTGAGATTTTTGACTTGTTTACCGGTCTCTTCAATGATACCGACCACTTCATTTCCCGCAGTTTGTGGGAGTTTGTAAGGGACGATCATCTTGACTTCTCCTCTGGAAATCATATTATCCAGAGGATTAACACCAGCAACGGTGACTTTGACCAAAACTTCTTTGTCTGTGATACTTGGTGTAGCGACTTCTGTGATGTTCAGTGTGATATTCTTTTTGTTGTATGATGTATGTTGTGCGGCTTTCATTGTCTTCTCTTTTCTAATTTCTGTTGTATCCGATTGAGATACAAGTCTAGTCTTTTTAAAACTGATCTGCATGCAAATCAGTTTCGTTTTTGTTTGGCCTCTTTATAAAGATTATTAATGACATCTTCTAAGGTTTGGTGAGCTAGTTCCTTCTCAAGTTGAGCTTCAGCACTAGCAAATAGTGGTGAAACGGCAGCTTGAATATGTTTCCCTACTGGGCAATCCGGATTGCTATTTTGATGAACAGGAAATAGGCTGATGTGGCTGACTTCTTGTGTTGCAAAATAAATTTCAAGTAAGGTCACTTCCTTTGGGGACTTACTGAGTTGATAGCCTGTTTTTCCTTGCTGAGACTGGATTAGTCCAGCATTTTTCAATAAGGCGATTACCTTTCGAATGTAACTCGCGTTAGTCCCAACACTAATAGCTAATGCTTGAGAGCTTAGGGTTTCCTTGCTTTCACTAATCATGGTTAGGATATGTAAGGCTACTGAAAATTTTGTATCCATATAAACTCCTTTAGATAACTTGTATCTGGTGCAAGAACAAGTATACCATAAATAAAAAGAAAAGCAAGACTTGTGCTTCACTGTTAAAAAACAAAAAGAGGACCCTATGGAATCCTCTTATTAATTGATAAACATAAGTATTAAGCTTTCTTTGCCGCCTTGCTCCATTGGTACCAACCAACTAGACTGTTGATAAGATAAATGAAGTATTTCCCTTGAATTTGAAGGCTTTCTCCCCACCAGAGGTAGATAGAGAAAACATTAGTAGCAGCCCAAAAAATCCATTGTTCACGGTAAACAGCTGTCATCAAGAGCTGATCAACACCGTTTGTCGCATCAGTAATAGAATCACGATAAGGACGATTAGCTCCAATTGACTGGTAAATAAGACCAAAAGCTAGCCACCAAAATACACTAATTGAGAGGTACTTGGTCCATCCCACGGTATCCAACTTACGGGCAACAAATTCCTGCTGTTCTTTTTTGAACTGGGCTTGATAGATCAAAAAGTGTTAAAATTAAGACAGTAACCTCAGAATAGATACTGTCTTATCTCTTTTTTTTACTTAAAGCCTTGATAGACTTGACAAATGGTAGAAAAGAACCGTGAGTTCTTGCCAGAAGCTGAAGTTAATCCTTCAACCTGGAAAACCCGCAGAGGTGACTTTTTCTATACATCTCGATTTTTCTGGCAATAATCATTAACCGATAAATATGTCTGTGAATCACCCAGCGACTCCGCTATGTCCATAATCCGCGGTGGTAGTAATCCCACTCGCTGGACAAGTTCGTGATCGCTGAACAATTCCCGTGGACTGCCGGCGAAGCCAAACTTCCCGTGTTCCATAACATACACCGACTCAAACTCGGCGGCGACCCAATCCATGTCATGGGTGATGGTCACAACTTGGTGGCCCGAATCAGCCAACTGATGGAAAATTGCGGTCAACTTGCGCCGGCTTTCCCAATCAAGCGACATCATCGGCTCATCAAATAAATAAATCGCCGGATCCACTGCCAAAACTGTGGCAACGCTCAACAGCTTGCGTTCCGACAATGACAGGTCATATGGACTTTCAGCTGCTTTATCATCCAAGCCAACTCTTTTTAGAGCCACTAAAGCCCGCCTCGTAATCGTGTCGTGGTCATCCATGACCTGCGCGACACTCCACTCCACCTCTCGTTGAACGGTCGGGTTGAAAAGCTGATCGTCAGGATTCTGAAAAGTAATCCCAACCTTCAGTAACTTTTCGACTGGTTTAAGATCATTAAAATTTTCTCCATCGATCTTAATCACACCGGTTTGTGGTGTCAGCAAGCCCGTCAACAATTTGAAGAGCGTTGATTTGCCGGCACCATTTTGGCCGACAATCGCCACCATCGGATCGGCGAAGTGTTTATCTTCAACATCCAAGCTAAAGGACCGTTCCGGATAAGTGAACGTCAAGTGGTTCAGTTCAATTGTGGGCATAACGAGCCTCCTTCAGATCAGCGCCATTCACCGGATACCGGCCATCAGCCAAGTGCCAATCCATTTTTTGAGCAAGTTGCTGGATTGTCGGGGCTGGAATCTGCCAGTCAGCTGCCAAATGATTAAACACCTCACCCGGCCTGCCCTGGGCTACCATTTGACCCTCGTGCAGCACCCACACAACGTCGGCGACTTCGCACAAATCGTCAATTTCACTGGTGACAATGAAGACAGTCGTCTCTTTGACTTGGGCTAGCCATTGGAAAAATTGCCGGCGGCCAAGGGGATCCATCTGACTGGTCGGATCATCCATAATCAAAACAGCCGGATTAGACACAATTGCCGTGGCAATTGCCAACCGCTGGATCTGACCACCGGAAAGGCTCTCGGGACGCAAATTCAGCTGTTCAATCAGCCCCATTTGCGTGGCAACTTCTTCAACCCGTTTTTGAATCAGTCCTTCAGCCATTCCCTGATTAATCAAGTCAAAGGCGATTTCATCGGCAACCGTGTCTGCCAACCCGCTTAGTTGGCCAGCTGGATTTTGCAGTACAACTCCATTCATGGCATTATAAACGGGCCAATTGTCGGACACTCGCTGGCCAAACATGTGCCAGTCGCCCTCAATCTCAGCAGACACAATTTTGGGAATGACCCCTGCCAGCACACGGCACAAAGTCGATTTGCCGGAGTGGCTATTCCCGATAATCCCAACCACCTGGCCGGTATGAACCTCCGCGTTAATCTGACGCAGTTGTGGTTGCTCAGTACCCGGATAACGGGTGGTCAAATTTTCAATTACAATCCGTTTATCTTCTTCCATATCTTCCACCCAATCAATAAAATTGCCAATCCAGTCAGACCAATGTGCAGCGTCCGCGACAGGCGATACACGCGCTGGGAGGTTCTGACAGTCCGGTTGGGATTATCAAAACCTCTCAGTTGGAGCGAAATCGACCGCGCCATCGATTGATCCAAGGTCTTAATCACCAATGGAATTAGAACCGGCAGGACTGACTTTAATTTCTGAATCAACGTTTTTTGCGGATTGGTTCCGCGAACTTTTTGTGCCTGCTGGATTTTCCGCATATTGCGCATCATTTCCGGCAAAATATAACACACCGACATCAGAACGTAGACGGTTTTATAAGATAATCCGGACAGTTCCAAATAGGCCGCGTTTTCTGAAATACTCGTGGTCACCATAAAAAAGCCACTGGTCAAAATAATCACCAATACTCGACAACCCAGAGTGGTGGCATAAATCAGGCCTTCTTTGTAGAACGACACCCCAAGCACAGAAAACAGCACAGTTTGATTCCGACTGTAAAATAACCCTTGGATGATCAGCATGGTACAAATCAGAAACAGGCTGAATCCTAGCGCCTTAAAGATGGTAGAACTCAATTTGGAAAATAACAATAGCAATGTTGCGACAAGAATTAATCCGGCCTGAAGCAATAAATTCATACTGGCAAAGCTCAACAACGTCATGTCCAAGATGAACAAGAGCTTAGTAATCGGATCGATCACCTGGTACCACTTGAGCTTGACCCGTGGCGCTCCAGAAATCAATGTTTGAGCAGTCATCATTTATCACCGCTAAAGAAGTGCACCATCCGCTTCGGCAGCTGACGATAGATGAAGAATGCCAGGTAGGCCACGCAGACTTTATCCAAAATATCCAAGACAAACTCATCGGTAAATGAGGCCAGCCACACTGGTGCATGATTGGCGACCATTACCGCAAACAATGAGTCACCCCAAGCGATACCGGTCTGACCACCCCAAAAGATGACGTTGAGTGGCGTTGAAATGACAGCTGAAACGATGGCAATAATAATAGCAGAAACAAATACTCGTCGCGCTGACGAGAACCACCCATTGGCGTGCAAAACTCCGACAGCAATCCCAATTCCGATGCTGGTAATCGCATACACGGTTGAAATTGGCGATAAGGTCAGCCCATAGATCACGTTGTTGATGAAACCACTGATGGCACCGGCAACCGGCCCAGCCAACATGCTGGCAAGAAAGGTTCCCAAAGACCCCAGCCAAACGGGCAACTTTAACCCCTCCGCCAAGGCTTTGGCAACATAGTTAATCCCCACGGCAGCGGGAATCAAAGTCATGGTGGAAGCACTTAACTTAAATTTCCACATACTGGTACGATGAATCGGTTCTGTTTTCATAATCTTCTCCTTTTGTTTTTAAAGAGCCGTGTCAGGAATGACTTTCGGACGCAACGCTCTATAGAATAGTTAATAGAACTATTTAGTCTTTTCACAATACCAACTGTAGTCGACATGAGTTAATATAGTAAAATTACTATTTTTAAAGTTCATAGTCTTATCATACGCTATTTTTCGAAATTGTCAAGTCTTTTCTGAAAATTCTTCAAAAAAATTTGGAAAATTTAAAATGCCTAGCTCAGCTAGACATCTTTTGTTTCTATAATGACTTTAATCGTTATTGCTTATACTAGACAACATCTAGTCTGTCACATAAATCTCGCCACGGCTATAGAGGGCAGCTTTTCCCGCAAGATAAAGCCTATCGCCTTCTAGTCGGCAAATAAGATGACCACTTCTCTTAGAGGCTTGATAAGCTCTAAATTCTTCTTGTCCTAACTTTTTAGCCCATAAGGGAATGACATGACAATGCCCAGAACCACAAACTGGATCTTCCATGATTGATAATTTTGGTGCAAAACTACGTGTAACGGTATCATAGTTTTTACCTTTAGCTGTGATATTTAGGAGTAAGCCATCTAATGCTTTAACTTTATCGAAATCTGGAGTCGCAGCAATGACATGATTTTCATGAGGGAGGATACACACTAGATCTCTTCCAAGCCACGCTTCAAGAGGACGGACACCGATTGCTTCTTCCATCTCACTTGTTACTGGAACCTGGTGCATCGAGTAAACTGGGAAATTCAGCTCATATAGCTCTCCTCTTTTGGTTACCAAAAGCTCCCCACTCTGAGTTGCAAAGGTTAGACTATCAACATCCACTTCTATAAATTGAAAGAGAACGAAGGCAGTTGCTAAAGTAGCATGACCACACAAATCGATTTCTCCACCGGGAGTAAACCAACGTAAATCGTAATAGCCGTTCCTTTTAACCGTAAAAGCTGTCTCAGAGAGATTGTTTTCTTTGGCAATATTCTGTAAGGTATTATCCGACAACCATTCGTCCAGAAGACAAACAGCAGCTGGGTTCCCTTTAAAAACGGTATCTGTAAAAGCATCAACGATAAATTGTGGGATGGTATATTGACTAATTGACATGAAGGGCTCCTTAATTTGTTATCTTTATTATATCTGAAAATAAGATAGAAAACAGACAAATAGTAACTAAAAAAGTTAATTGAAAAAGTTACTTTTTGTGCAAATTTTTCATTATTTCTTGATAACACCTTCTTTTACCAAGAAATCATGTGCGACTTGGGCAGCCGGTTTACCTGCTACTCCCACTTGGTAGTTCATCTGGCTCATTTGCTCTGCTGTGATTTTACCAGATAACTTGTTTAGAATGCCTTCCAATTCTGAATGTTTCTTAAGAAGAGCTTCTTTCATGAGGGGTGCTCCTTGATAAGGTGGGAAGAGTTGTTTGTCATCCTCTAGGGCCACAAGGTCATAGCGAGCAAGCTCGGCATCCGTTGAGTAGGCATCTGTTATCTGGATTTCACCAGACTGGATAGCCTGGTAGCGAAGGGCTGGCTCCATGGTGGATACTTGTAGATTAAGACCATAGACTTTCTGCAAGCCCTTGTTCCCATCCTCTCGATCATTAAACTCCAAGGTAAATCCTGCCTTGAGTTGTCCTTCCACCTTTTTCAAATCTGAAATGGTCTTGAGACCATACTCTTGGGCAATTTTCTTAGGCACCGCGACAGCATAGGTATTCTGATAAGCCATGGGTTTGAGCAAGGCCAGGTTGTCTTGTTTCTTGATCCCATCTCGAGCCGCTTGATAGACTGCTTCTGGATCATGGTCGACTTGCGGCGCCGGCTTGAGGAGACTTTCGGTCACGGTCCCTGTAAACTCTGGATAGATAGCAATATCCCCTTTTTTCAGAGCTTCATAGAGGAAAGTGGTCTTGCCAAAATTTGGTTTAACAGTCACTGTCATGTCTGTGTTTTCTTCAATCAAAATCTTGTACATATTGGCTAGAATTTCCGGTTCAGGACCTAACTTCCCAGCAATGACCAGGTTTTCTTTTTCCGGTTTGGGAAGAAAACTTGGTGTATAAGATACTCCCAATCCGATAACCATTACCGCAAAAGCCGCAAAGATGGTCCGCAATTTGGCCTTTTCCATCCATTTGAGAAGAAGGTTAAAGGCGATGGCCAAGAAGGCTGAAGACAGGGCACCGATCAAAATCAGACTGGCATTATTGCGGTCAATCCCTAGAAGGATAAAGGAACCGAGTCCCCCTGCTCCAATCAAGGCAGCTAGGGTAGCCGTCCCGATAATCATCACAGCTGCTGTCCGAATCCCAGACATGATGACGGGCATGGCCAAGGGAATCTCAAACTTCTTCAAGCGCTCCAACTTTGACATCCCAAAGGCGACCCCTGCTTCTTCTAGACTTGGGTCAATCCCTTGCAAACCAGTGATGGTATTTTGAAGGATGGGGAAAATGGCATAGATGACGAGAGCTGTCAAGGCCGGAAGTGTTCCAATTCCCATGATGGGAATGAATAGCCCCAAAAGGGCCATGGAAGGAATGGTCTGGAAGATTCCAGCTACCTGTAAAACCCAGTTGCTCGCTCTCTTGCGACTACTTAAATAAATAGCCAGAGGGACCGCCAGAAAAATCGCAAGGAGCAAGGTTAGTAAGGACAGTTGCAAATGTTGCCCCAGCGCAGTGAGCCAGTCTCCAAAACGTTCTTGAAAGGTTGCAAGTAGTTTAGACATGGTGAGCACCTCCAAATAAATTCGCAACAAAGTCGTTGGCCGGTTGGGCTAGAATGGTATCAGAATCCGCCACCTGCACAATCTCTCCTTCTTGTAGCACCGCAATCCGATCGCCTAATTTCAAGGCTTCGTCTGTATCATGAGTCACGAAAATAGTCGTCATACCAAATTCTTTGTGCAAGTCTTTGGTAAGAGCCTGTAGCTGTTTGCGGGAAATGGCATCCAAGGCTGAAAAGGGCTCGTCCATCAATAGAATCTTTGGCTCTGAAATGATGGCCCGCACAATCCCAATCCGTTGTTGCTCCCCACCAGATAACTCACTTGGCTTGCGATTTGCATACTCTGCAGCAGGCATACCTACCTTATCCAAGAGTTCTTCAGTTTTAGAGGCTATTTGGCTTTTAGTCCACCCTTTCATCTCTGGAATTAAAGCAATATTCTCAGCGACAGTTAGATTTGGAAAGAGGGCAATGGCCTGCAAAACATAACCAGTAGAAAGACGTAACCCTCGTTCATCATAGTCCTTGATGCGTTTTCCATCCATATAAATATTGCCATCTGTCGGCTCCAAAAGACGATTGATCATCTTGAGCATGGTGGTTTTTCCAGACCCTGAAGGTCCCACAAGGACCATAAATTCTCCATCTTCAATACAGAGATTGACATCTTTTAAAATGTCTGTATCCGTGTAGCGCAGGACTACATTTTTATATTCAATCATATTATTCCTCAATTTTCACAATTACTTTCCCAAATGACTGGCTACTTTCAAGATAGGTGTGCGCTTCTTGTATCTCTTCTAGCCTATAAACCTTCTCAGGCCGGACATCCACTTGATACAATTCCACAAAATCAATCAACTCTTGGAGCTTTTCATTTGAAACATTCCCCGAATAAAAGGTCGTTAAATAAACATTCTTCGACAATTCAACAATTGGATCAAAATCAGCCAAGGTCCACTGGCTACCTAATTGACCACAAGAGCAGATAATTCCTCCTTCACTTAAGTGATGGATACTATCTTTGATATGGCGAGGTCCCACTAGATCTAGAATTTTTGTGAAAGACTCCTCACTTTGCAAGACGCCATCCTTCTCCAAAATCACCTGATCAAATCCGACCGCCTTCAATTGGTCTTCCTTAGCTAAATTTCGGCTAGTTCCTACCAAGTGAATCTCAGGAAATTTTCCTTTAAGCAGTCTAGCAAAGGCAATTCCTACACCACTAGTTGCCCCGCGAACTAACACGCAATCTTTCTCCTCAATCTTGAGATTAAGAAAAGCACCAAAAGCTGTGTAATATGTCTCAGGAAGGGCAATCAAGCTTTCCAAATCAAGTTCTGTCTTGATTGGATAAATTTGCTCATTTGGGAGAAGTGTATACTCTGCATAACCTCCATCAAAAGCTCGCCCCATCTCCCCCATAATGGAAATGATTTGCTGTCCAATCTTCAAATCCGGTCGTGTCGTTTGTTCCACAAGACCGACACACTCAATTCCTAACACACGAGGAAATTGAACTGACGGCGATAAACCCTGACGGGTAAAAATTTCACTGTGATTGATGCCAAATCCTTGAATTTTCACCAAGGTCCAACCGGCCTTCAAAATTGGTTTTTGTCGTTCGACAACTTCTAATACCTCTGGTCCACCTGGACTGCTCACAACAACTGCTTTCATAAGGTACTCCCTATTTTTTTAAAGTTCTTTCTCTTTAGCTTTTAGATTTGAGATTATACGCTCTTGATACTCCTCAAATTCTTGGATTTCGTTATCCGAAAAGCCTTGGTAGAATATCTCTCCCAGTTCCTGACTGACGCGATCTCCAATTTCTTTTTGCGCCCAACCTAATTCCGTCAAGACTACAAACTTCTTGCGCTTGTCCTGGTCACTCTGTTCAATCTTAACCAAGCCTTGCTCGACCAACTTCTTTATCATGCTAGTCAATGTGTTATTAGCTAGTCCCGTCGCTAGAGCAATATCAGTTGCAGTTGCCCTTCCTTGCTCTTTTTGCCATAAGACTGTTAAAATTTTCCCCTGTTCACTACGGTATTGAGCATCTGGTTCCTTGCTCAAGAGTTTTTGAAAGATACGCCCGTTCAACAAGCGTATCTGTAAAGCTTGGTAGCCTCCTGTCATCTTATCCATTTTTGTCTCCTTTTTATTTCTATATCGAAACATTACAGTCATTGTATCACTGTTCGTTACATCTGTCAACTATTTCGATATCGAAATAATTATAAAAACAAAAAAACTTTCCTAATCATCTAGGAAAGTTCTAACTATAATCGATTGATATCTTTAAAATATTTTATTCAGCCTTGGTAATATCTTCACGCATCTCATCGACATTGAATTTAGCAAAGAGATACTGACGGTCTTGAACTGGGAAACGTTGATCGAGTTGGTCAACTGGTCCAACTTCGATAATACCATTTTCAATAACAAAGTCCATAACGTGACCACCGAATGTCAAGTCGTCTGAAATAAAATGAAGGTGATAACCAGCAACACTCACACCGTGAAACATTTCTGGCGTCCAAATACCAACGATGGTACCTGAAATATCATCTACCTCGTACTCAGGTTGGCGAGTGGCAACATCAGCAAACTTAATATCCGCATTTGATTTAGGAATCATGCGCACGTGCATGTGTTTAAAATGACCCTTAATTTTGATAGAACGGAAGAGATTAACCCCATCATAGTAAGATTCAATACGATCCTCAAGTTCTTTATCAGTCATTTCATAACGTTGACGGAAGATAACTTCAGCTTGGTGAGGTACGACTGCTGCATAGGGAACTTTTTCATCTGGAGAAACTTCTACCACTTCGACTTTACCTTCAGAGCCTTTAGCTTGATAGGCTTTACCATCAAGAACAATCAACTCCCCATCAATAGAATCTAATGTTCCAAGACCCAAGTCTCCATGCTCCAACAATTCACCAACTGTTAAAGTACCTCCATAAAGCCCAGCCATCAAGGCTCCCAAAGTATTATATTGAAATAATTTTATGGCTTCAGACATGTCTACACCCTCTTTTTAGTAAAATTCATCTGGCAAAATAGTTTCGCCGAGTTTAATATTATCTTTATAGTCGATTGGAACATCAATAAGGACTGGTCCATCTACAGCTTGAGCCAAGGCTTCTTGGAGTAAGCTAGAAAACTCCTCTTTACTTGTTGCACGATAACCTTTCGCTCCAAAGCTCTCAGCATATTTTACAAAATCTACAGGACCAAAGTCAACCCCAGATGATCGACCGTACTTCATTTCTTCCTGGAATTCCACCATATTGTAATGGCCATCGTTCCAGATAATATGAACAATTGGCAATTTCAATCGAACTGCTGTCTCCAATTCTTGTGCTGAGAAGAGGAAACCACCGTCACCAGAAACAGAAATGACTTTTGTCTTAGGACGAACCAAAGCTGCAGAGATGGCCCACGGAAGAGCAACCCCTAAAGTTTGCATCCCATTTGAGAAAAGCAAATGACGTGGTTCATAAGATTTGAAATAACGAGCCATCCAGATATAGTGACTACCAACGTCAACGGTAACTGTCATATCATCATCTGTTTGTTCTTGTAAAACTTCAATTAAATCGAGTGGATGTACGGTACCTTCTTCGGGCTGACGCTCAAATTTAACATCTTCAACGACTGTATTTTTTAACCCTTTAAGATACTCAACTGATCCTTCAGGTAATTTGTAGCCTTGAATAGCTGGCAAGAGCAAGTCTAAGGTTGCTTCTACATTGCCAATCAATTCACGTTCTGGCTGGAAGTAAGTATCCACCTCAGCAGGTTCAACATCAATTACGATAATACGTGCTGAAATTTCAGCATTCCAGTTACGTGCTTCATACTCAATTGGGTCATAACCAATGGCAATAATCAAGTCCGACTTCTTAAGCAACATGTCCCCCGGTTGGTTACGGAAAAGACCTACACGACCAAAGAAAGTATCCTCTTCAAGGTCACGTGACACGATACCAGCACCTTGGAAAGTTTCAACAACTGGTAATTTAACATGTTTCAAAATCTGGCGAATAGAGTAAGTTACAGCTTCTGATGAAGCGCCGTTCCCTAAAAGTAAGACTGGCAATACGGCATTTTTTATCGCCTGTGCGAGATAGTTAATATCAGAAACAGATGCTGAACCAAGTTTTGGATCCGTCATAGGCTTGATAGCCTTAACACTGACCGGAGCATCAGTCACGTCTTGAGGAATTGAAATAAAGCTTGCACCCGGTTTCCCTGACTTAGCATGGCGATAGGCATTAGCAACCGTTTCAGAAAGTGTATTAGCATCATGTACTTCAGCAGCATACTTGGTAATCGGTTCAAGCATAGCAACGTTATTCATTGATTGATGGGCACGTTTCAAAAGATCTGCACGCTTAACCTGACCACCAATAGCAAGAACAGGATCTCCTTCATCTGTCGCTGTTACCAAACCAGTAGCCAAATTTGAGACACCTGGACCAGATGTTACCAATACTACACCGGGTTTCCCTGTGATACGTCCAACACCTTGAGCCATAAAAGCAGCATTTTGCTCATGACGGGCAACAATCAATTCAGGTCCCTTATCTTCCAAAGTATCAAAAACCCTATCGATTTTTGCACCTGGAATCCCAAAGACATAATCAACATCATGGTTGATCAAACTATCAACCACTAAATCCGCACCATACAATTGCTTTTCTTCTGACATGAACACAGTCCTTCTGGCCCTAAAATGATAGAGCCAATTTTCCTTTCAAGTATAAGTCACAAAGTGTCAAAGTCTGCTCGTTTTTTCACAAACTTTTATCACTTCACAATTCTGTTATCATTATAGCACAGTTTTCAGACAATCTTGTGAAAAAAAGATTGTGAAATTTTGAACTTCCATCGCAAAAAGAAACACCCGATTACTATCAGATGTTCATGAATTTTTTACCTTAGCAAACTCTCGATTAAGATAATTTTGCAAGCCTTCAAAAATCTCTATTAACTGGAGATAATTAGACAAGCTTGAGCGACCAGGGATATCTACGACATCCAAAGAAATGCGTTCCAAGTCCTTTTCATAGAGAATGCGGAAGGATACCACTGCTTGATCAGAAAAATAATTCTCCCCTGCCAAAATAAAGCACTCATAGATGATGCCAACAGGATTAGCAACCTTCAATTCAATACGAACTGCGCCTAATCCCAAGGCCTCCACTTGCTGAAAACGCTCCAAAATAGCCTGTCGCTGACTGGGAATAAAACTCATGATATCCATAGTGGCCCTCCCAAGATTCCTTTTTATCTATTATAGCCTAAAGCTGAGAAAAATGCTTGTAATGGGTTTCTTGATAAGACTAAAAGCCCATGAATCCTTATTTAGCTTCTTTATAATCTCTAAAGTCCGATTTTATAGTGTTATCGTAATCATGTTTATCTACCCACTCCTTAATATCAGCAAAAGAATGAATTTCCTTCCTAATACCAGCACCGTCCTCTACAGAAATTACAATTGCTTGCTCTCCATTTGTTCCCAACCAATGTAAAATATCATTGGTCTGCTCTTCAGGAGAAAAATAGATTTGTGATTGTTTGTCGTACTCTCTATCTCTATAGGACTCATATTGAGCCAATTTCTTTTTATAGGCTTTATATTCCCTATCGTAATCCTTTTGAACTTTTTGACGTGCTTTTTCGTAAGCTCGATAGTCTTTCTGATAATCTTGTTGAGCCTTTTTGTTCAGAATCTCACTGAAACTTAAAGTTTTAACAGGAAAAATAGAATCAGGAAAAACATTAAATTCTGGAACTTTCTTTGGTTCGCTTGGTTTATCAGGTTCTTTCCTTTTCACTGGTTCAGTTGGACCAGCTGGGAAATCTCCTTCCTTGCCTTGACGGGTCAATAGTTTAAATTTCTTTAAGGTATTACCATTTGTTGCTGTCTGATTTACAGCTTCTTCGTAAATATGTTTGACTTCGGGATTGTCATTAAATAGATTAATCTGATTCTCCTCTTTGGAAATGTCTACATTATCAATTTCTATAATTAGGTTTAGCTGAGCAGATAAATAGCTGTCCTCTGGGGCTGGTGACTTCCTTAAAAGCTCATCCAAGTTTCCTTCTCTCTTTAAATATCCCCACATGTTGCTATCATTCATCTGATTACGAGCAGAACTCTTATCACCAAAATAAAGCATTTCCTCCTTACTGTAAGAATAATCTGGTAGGTCTATAGTTAAAAATTGATTCGTATCTAAATTGTAAGCAAATTGCTTATCGTTTTGAGAATTCTCCAAGAAAACATAATCATAACCATCAATCGATCTTAAAGACACAGCCAACTCCTTAATATCTTTAAAATCTTTTATTTTCTTCAAATATGGGGTCAAATTAATAATTTTCTTTTCAAAATTTTTGTTGATATCATAAACTACCAAATGAGCTTGATGGAGACTACTCATGGTGTCGTAATAGCGAACAAAATGATTTCTACCAATCATCTCAGTAGCTACATTATCTTCAGAATTATAGTAAGTGGGTTCTTCATGACTAATTGCAACATATTGTTGACGTCTACCAAAAATCTCATTGGAAGTTACTTTATCAGCTTTTAGAGCCATCTGTAACTCTTCTACAGCTTTTTCATGAAATTTGTGCTTTGTATATATATTCCCTAAAAAGAAAAGCATTAGTATAGTCGCAGTATAAATCCTTCCACGCTTTGAGAAGGGGAATTTTAAAATCATCTTTATCATAACTTTTATTACAAAAATAGCCAGAACATCACATTCTGACTATTACTCTTATTTCTCATCTTCGTCCATTGAAAGTACTGATAAGAAGGCTTCTTGTGGTACTTCAACCGAACCGATAGCTTTCATACGTTTCTTACCGGCTTTTTGTTTTTCGAGGAGTTTACGTTTACGTGAAACGTCACCACCGTAACACTTAGCCAAGACGTTTTTACGAAGGGCTTTGATATCTGTACGGGCAACAATTTTTTGACCGATAGCCGCTTGGATAGGCACTTCGAATTGTTGACGTGGAATGATTTTCTTAAGCTTATCAACGATAAGTTTTCCACGCTCGTAGGCAAATTCCTTATGAACGATGAAGCTAAGGGCATCGACCTTGTCACCATTAAGGAGAATATCCATTTTCACCAATTGTGAACGGCGGTATTCTGACAATTCATAGTCAAAGCTTGCATAACCACGTGTAGATGATTTCAATTTATCAAAGAAATCAAAGACAATTTCAGCAAGTGGAATTTGATAGATAACGTTCACACGATTATCATCAATGTATTCCATGGTTTCAAAATCACCACGTTTACGTTGTGCCAACTCCATAACCGCACCAACATACTCTTGAGGAACCATGATTTGAGCTTTAACATAAGGCTCTTCGATGGCATCAATACGTGTAGGATCTGGGAATTCAGATGGGTTAGATACTTCAAGCATCTCACCGTCAGTAGTGTTAACATGGTAAACTACCGATGGTGCTGTCATGATGAGATCAATGTTAAACTCACGTTCCAAACGTTCTTGGATAACATCCATGTGAAGAAGACCCAAGAAACCACAACGGAAACCGAAACCAAGGGCTTGAGACGTTTCAGGCTCAAATTGAAGACTGGCATCATTCAATTGGAGCTTTTCAAGAGCTTCACGCAAGTCATTGTATTTATTAGACTCAATTGGATAAAGACCAGCGAAGACCATTGGATTCATTTGCTTATAGCCATGGAGTGGCTCTGCTGCTGGATTATCCGCAAGTGTTACTGTATCACCGACACGGGTATCCGCAACAGTCTTGATTGAGGCCGCGATATAACCAACATCACCTGTCGCAAGGTAGTCACGGCCAACAGCTTTAGGCGTGAAGATACCAACCTCAGTAACATCAAAGGTCTTGCCATTAGACATCATTTGAATCTTATCGCCTGGTTTAACCATTCCGTTAACCACACGCACTTGGAGGATAACCCCACGGTAGGCATCATAAACAGAGTCAAAGATAAGGGCTTGGAGAGGCGCTTCGACTTCACCTTGAGGTGCAGGAACTTTCTCAACAATTTGTTCGAGAATCTCTTCGATACCGATACCAGCTTTAGCTGATGCAAGCACAGCTTCTGAGGCATCTAGTCCGATAACATCTTCAACCTCTGTACGTACACGTTCAGGATCTGCGGCTGGAAGGTCGATTTTATTGATAACTGGTAAGATTTCCAAGTCATTATCTAGGGCCAAGTAAACATTGGCAAGTGTTTGCGCTTCAATCCCTTGAGCAGCATCCACCACCAAGATTGCACCCTCACAGGCAGCAAGAGAACGTGACACTTCATAAGTAAAGTCCACGTGTCCTGGTGTGTCAATAAGGTGGAAAATATATGTTTCGCCATCTTTAGCTGTATAGTTAAGCTCAATGGCATTGAGTTTGATAGTGATACCACGTTCACGCTCGAGGTCCATACTATCAAGGAGTTGCGCCTGCATCTCACGACTTGATACTGTCTCAGTCTTTTCCAAAATACGGTCAGCAAGGGTTGATTTACCGTGGTCAATATGGGCAATAATAGAGAAGTTACGAATCTTCTCCTGTCGTTGTTTTAATTCTTCAATATTTGGCATTTTTATCTTTCCTAGTTCTTACTTGTGACTATAAAAAAACTAATCGTTACCTTCTATTATACAAAAAAGACAAGCTTTTGCCTATCTCTAATATCTGCTTTCTGACCGCATTTACTCCTTCTTATTTCTTAAAAGTATCGTTGTAGTGCTTATTAATAATTGCCGAGCGCTTGTTTTCTGTAGAACTACTTGAAAATGGAGCTAAACCGAAGGCTAGTACAACAATTCCCAATAGAATGAGACTAAAAAATGGGTGCTCTATAATATAGTGTAAAATATCTGACATAGAAAGGCTCCTTTTAAAGCGTAATTAATCACAATTATATTATCAGAAACATTATGTTTTATCAAGCAAAAAAAAAAAGAGAGTCTTCCGCTCTCCTTTTTAATATTAATGGAATTGCATACCACCATCAACGATGATTGTTTGACCTGTGATGTAGTTTGAGTCAGGTCCAGCCAAGAAGCTAACTGCTGCTGCCACATCTTCAGGTTCTGACAAACGTTTGAGAGTAATATCTTTAGCAAAAGTTTGCATACCCCATTCATCATCTTTACCAGCATTTTTACCAACTTCGTGAGCAATGTCAAACATCATTGGAGTCTTAACGATACCTGGTGCATAAGCATTAACAGTGATACCTGATTCAGCCAAGTCACGCGCCAAAGTTTGAGTAATACCACGCACAGCGAATTTAGTACCACCGTATACAGTCAAGTTAGGGTTACCAACGACACCAGCTTGAGAAGTTGCATTGATGATTTTACCACCATGACCGAGTGCTTTAAATTGTGCTTGTGCAGCTTGAGCACCCCAGATAACACCACCGACATTGATGTTAAATGTACGTTGGAACTGTTCTTCAGTAATAGTATCAAGTGGTGTTGTTGGTGCCACACCGGCATTATTAACAACAACATTCAAGTCACCAAAGTGATCAACAACTTTTTGGAAAGCAGCTGCTACTTCAGCTTGTTTAGATACATCAGCTACAACCGCAAATGCTTTGTCTGCTGACAATTCAGCAACCGCTTTTTCTGCAGTTTCAGCGTTGTAGTCCAATACTCCGACTTTAAAACCATCTTCAACCAAACGTTTTGCAATCGCAAAACCAATACCTTGACCTGCACCTGTAACAATAGCAACTTTTGACATACGAAATCCTCCTCTACCAATTAGAGTCACTGGCTTAATACCCAGCCTTATCTCAATTGGAATACGCTAAGTTAGTCAAGTTCTGGCAAAGTCATTTTCATAGGCTTTGTCTTAACTCAATAAAAATTCTACTCCTTTATGAAAACGTTGTCAAGTAATTATCAAACTTTTCTGAAAACAAATAAGACCACCCTTGGGTGACCTTATTCCTATTATTCTTCAAATTCAAAACCTAGTGCTTCCATATCGTCCAAGCCACCCAAGTTAGTCACCTTAGTATAACCTCGCTCTTTAAGAACTGATGCAGCAAATTCTGCACGAGGCCCCATTTTACAATAGAGGTAAATTGAAGCGTCTTTTTCAGCTGGAATCTCAGCAGAAAAAAATTGTGTATGAGGAATCAAGAGGGCATTCTTAACATGACCTTCTGCATACTCTTCTGGACTTCTGACATCAATTAACAGTCCACCCTTAGCTAAATCAGATTGAATCTTTACTAAATCCATCTTACTCACCAAACCAAATCTGAATTTCTCGAGCCGCAGATTCTTCTGAATCAGAACCATGAACAATATTCGGAACCATGTCCCCATCTGGTGCAGTTGCAAAGTCTCCACGAATCGTTCCTGGAGTAGCATCCCCAGGATTAGTTGCTCCCATCATATCACGCCATGACTTGATAACACCTGGGCCAGACATAATACCAATAACTGCTGGGCCACTCATCATGAATTCAGAAATACTAGGGAAAAATGGTTTATCAACCAATTGAGCATAATGTTCTTTAAGACGTTCTTCGTCAAGCATCAGCATTTCCATTCGTTCAATAATGAAACCACGACGTTCGATACGATCAAGCACTTGACCAATTAGATGGCGTTTAACAGCATCTGGTTTAATAATAAAGAATGTTTTTTGCATGTTCTCAACCTTCATCGTTTTTTTCCATTTTACCATAGGAAGCATCATTTTGCAGAGATAAAGTATATATAGCCTAAAACTATAACCTCAGCAAAAAATTAACTATTTTTCATTAGTCTAGATAAGAAGTACTATAGACATAAATAGACATTTCGAGGTAAATACAATGACAAAATCTAAATTCCAATTAGTAGGTTCTCTTCTTCGTCCTGCAGATCTCCGTAAATATAAGGACGAAATCGAGCAACGTGACGACATCCAGTATCCTTTCTATGATGCCCTTCCTGGTTATCAAGAAACTGAAACTGCAGATATTAAGCAAATTGTGGCTGACCAAAAAGCTAACGGTATTGACATCCTTACTGATGGTGAGTTTGGACGTTCTATGTGGCATTTAGACTTTGTCTGGGGATTTAAAGGAATTGAACGCTACATTGCTGAGCATGGCTACACTTTTAAAGACCATGATGGTGGTCAATATGAAACACGTAAAGATATCGGTATTCGCATCACTGAGCCGCTCTCAGGTAAGAACCACCATTACCTAGATATTTACAAATTGGTAAAAGCTGAAGCTGGTGATGAAGATACCAAACAAACTATCTGGGGACCTGCTCATGCCTACACTGAACTTGCTATCTTTGACCGTTTGGCTGGTCCTGGACAAGTCTACGAAACAAATGAAGACCTCAAAAAAGGTATCATTAATGCCTATAAAGAATTCTTGGAAGAATACAAGGCTGTCGGTGGAAAAATTGTTCAATTTGATGACTGTCTCTGGGAACTTTTTGACCCATCAAACCCTGCAAGTTTCTTTGCGGAAGGTAATTCTGATTTAGCAGAATTGGCTGATGAGTTTGTAGCTATCAATAACGAGGTTGTAGACTATGCTCACGAACTTGGTTTAACGGTTTGGACACACAACTGTCGTGGTAACTATGAAAGCCGTTCTGCTGCCGAAGGAACTTACGAAGCCATCGCTAAGAAGTTCTTGGCAGAGCAACACTATGACCGTTTCTTCCTTGAGTGGGATAGCGACACCGCTGGTGATATCAAAGCTCTCGAAGCCCTCAAAGACAGCAAAGCTGAAGTTGTACTAGGACTTTTGTCTTCTAAAACTACTGACCTTGATGACGAAGAGCGTGTCCTCGATTTGCTTGAAAAAGCGAGTCAAATCCTTCCAAAAGAACGTCTCTTCCTCTCTCACCAATGTGGTTTCGCCTCATGTGACTCAGGTAATGAGTTGGCAACACCACAACAATGGACTAAAATCAAACAAGGTCAAGAAATCGCTAAGAAATTCTTTGGTTAATTGAATACTTTTAAACATTAAAATCCCTTGCCGTATTCGGTAAGGGATTTTAATGTTGTCTAAGCTTGAATAAAAGGTTGTAAATCTTTAAGAGCTCGCTCAGCAATTTTTTCATAGCGCTCTTTCTTGTCACGAATACGTGGCCCTTCCAACTCTTTGATAATACCAAAGTTAACATTCATTGGTTGAAAATGTTTACTTTCAGCGTGAGTCACATAATATGGAAGACTCCCGATAGCTGTTGTTTGAGGGAAGATAAGTTCATCTTCGCCCTTAAAGAGACGGGCAGCATTGATGCCGGCAACCAAACCTGAGGCAGCCGATTCAACATAACCTTCAACACCAGTCATTTGTCCCGCAAAGAACAAGTTAGGGGTTGATTTTGATTGGAAGGTCTGTTTAAGCAAGTTTGGCGAATCCATGTAAGAGTTGCGGTGCATAACCCCGTAACGTACAAATTCTGCATTTTCAAGACCTGGAATCATTTGGAAGACACGCTTTTGCTCTCCCCATTTAAGGTGGGTTTGGAAACCAACGATATTATAGAGGCTACCAGCTGCATTGTCCTGACGAAGCTGAACAACCGCATAAGGGGTCTTGAAGTCACCATCACGTGGCCCTTTGTAATCTTCAGGATACTCCAAACCAACTGGTTTCATAGGACCATAGAGCATTGTCTTGATACCACGTTTAGCCATAACCTCGATAGGCATACAGCCCTCGAAATACTTTTCTTTTTCAAAAGAATTCAAAGGAGCTTCTTCAGCTGTTGTCAAGGCCTCGTGGAAGGCCATGAACTCTTCCTTGGTCATTGGACAGTTTAGGTAAGCTGCTTCACCCTTGTCATAGCGTGACTTAAGGTAGACTTTGTTCATGTCGATAGTCGCTTTATCAACAATCGGTGCAGCGGCATCATAGAAATAGAAACCATCTCCACCGTTAAGCTTGTGAATTTTTTCAGCTAAAGCATCAGAAGTCAAAGGACCTGAAGCAATAACTGTAATGGCATCATCAGGAATTTCTGTGATTTCTTCACGGATAACTTCAATTAATGGATTGTTCTCAATTTCAGCTGTCACTGCTTCTGCATAACCTTCACGGTCAACCGCCATGGCACCACCAGCTGGTACACGATGAGCTTCTCCATTACGCATAATGATAGAGTCCAAACGACGCATTTCTTCTTTAAGAAGCCCTACAGCATTGGTCAAACTATCTCCACGGAAAGAGTTAGAGCAAACCAATTCTGCAAAGTTTGTTGTCTTATGCTGAGGTGTTGCTTTGATTCCACGCATTTCATATAGTTTTACCGGAATACCACGTTTAGCAATCTGATAAGCTGCTTCAGAGCCGGCCAATCCAGCTCCAATCACGTTAATATAATCTGCTTTTGATTGAGACATGACACTAATACCTCTTCGGGAACAAGATAAAATCCTGTCCCCACAAATCTTTCTACATTTTTACTCTTAGTAGTATAGCAAAAAACTCCTCATCTGGCGACTAGGAGTCATCTGTATTTAAAGGGGTAAAGTGATAGTCACTTTAGCACCATGCGTGTTATCGTCATTCGAAAGAGCAAGACCACCATGGTGTAAGCGAATAATATCATTAGCAATAGTCAGACCAAGACCACTATGATTGCGGCTCTGTCTGCTTTTATCCTCTTGATAAAAGAGCTGAGTAGCCTTTTCAAGAGATTCAAGGGAAAATCCAGAACCAGAATCAAGGCAGATAAACTTGAATTCATCTTCTTCTACCCTAGCGGTCAGGAGCAACTGACTGCCACTGGGTGTATGCTCTACGGCATTTGAAACAATATTCATAAAAGCTCGATTCAACAAGGACCTGTCCCAATGGCCTATGATTGCTTTCTTAATCTCCTTCTTGTCAAATGCTACATTGATTTGTTTGGTTTGAGCTAGTGACAAGGTTTGATCGTAAATGTCTTCAATAAATTCCCTAACCGAAATGTCTTCAAGCGTCAAGGTTTTCGTCAAACTCGTTTTGTTGAGTTCAGACAACTCTTTAACATAAGCATCAACCTGTGTAATCCCCTTTTGAAAATGCTCTAATAAGTCCATCTGTTCTACATCTAAGGGAGTCATGGCTAAGAGGTCTGCATTTCCACGAGCAACTGTCAGTGGTGTCTTTAAATCATGTGTCAAGGCTGAAATCTGATTTTGCTTATCTTGCTCTGCCTTCCAATTTTCCATCAAAGATTCACGAAGCGCAACCCTCATGTGATCCAAGCCACTTAAAACCTGATTGAATTCCTTAATTGTAGACTGGTAGGTTTGAAAATCCAAGTCTTGTTGGGAAATTTTTTCAGTAACTTTTAATATAGGTTTAAGCTGCTGACTTAATTTATTTGCATAGTAAAAAGTTAAAATAACAAATATGAGGAGAATGAATACAATCATTGAGCCAATCATCAATAGATCAGCATTGGGAAAATGCTGATTCATCCACGCATTATGATACCTAGGTGATAATTGATAGTTGACAATGACTATACCATCTGACCGTTCAAAAGACTGAAAATAGCCGTATATCCCACCGTGAGCATTCTTGAATTGGTAATTTAGTAAGGATTCTTCTTGCAAGTTAACTGGCATGTTAGACTTCTTAAGCTTAAATTCCCTAGTTAAAAAGACATAGCGAGTACCATCGGGCAAGACATCTGGATTAAAGACCTTAGAAGTTTCAATATCATTCCTGACAGCAGACAAATCACTTTCTACCTGATTTGCTGGAATCACAACGCCAAAACGATAAGACAAGCTGAACAAATACAAAATAAGAAGACTGCTGATTGCCGAGAGGACCGTCAGGCTGACGACATAAGATAACAAGATTGTTCTTAGAGAGTGTTCTCGTTTTTTAATTAGTGCCACTTGTAACCAATCCCCCAGACTGTTTCAATAGGATTTTGCCCAACATCTTTGAGCTTTGCACGGATATTTTTAATATGTTCAGCCACTGCTGTTGGACTTCCTTTATCCTCATAGCCGTACAAATGCGTGTAGATTTGTTCTTTTGAAAAGACTTGGCCCTTATTTTCAGCCAAAAATTGACAAATACCGTACTCCGACTTAGTCAAATCTAACAACTGATTCTCAACATAAAGCTCCTGAGCTGACAAATCAAACTGAAAATCACCAAGTGAAAGCTTATGGTGACGTTCACGACTTTCACGTCTCAAGTGAGCCGCAACACGCGCTTGGAGTTCTTTAACCCCAAATGGTTTGCAAATATAATCATCCGCCCCATAGCACAATCCCTGAACGATATCCCCTTCTTGCGTTCTGGCTGTAATAAAAAGTATGGGGCAATCCACCTGATCACGAATCTCATGACAAAACTGGAGACCGTCAACATCAGGCATCATGATATCTAGTAATATCAGGTCAAACCGTGGCAACGAGTTCTTATCCAAATCTAAAACACTTGTAAACCCCGTCACCTTATGATTTTTAAGCTCTAAAGCTTTTACAACCAATTTCACAATATCTTCTTGATCATCAATAACAAGTATTTGAGCCATAAGCTTTCCTTTCGTACAAAATTACCTTTATCATATCATCTATAGAAGATAACTGACAAGGCGTAGAGTAGATAAATATGTGTTGGGTAAAAGACATAGAATAAATATTTTGACCCATTCCCTCTTTGACCGTTATAACAAAGCATCAAAGGAGCTGCAAATATTTCCATCCATTCAATGTATTTAAACATTAAATCGTGAAAAGAAGGTCTAGTTAGAACAATCGCCATTAGTACCCAAACAAGACTAACACTCACAAAAGCAAGCACTTCTTTCTTAAGATTCTTATGACAAAGATACATAGCGATACCAGTCAAAAGCAACCATGTTCCTCCATCACTAATAAATGTATGAACTGGTAGCACTGTAAAATTGAGAAATTTTAGTAGAAAAAGTAACATAGGTTTATTCACACTTAGCAGATAAAAAGGCAACATTAGCAATGGGAGTAATATTGGGAAAAGTAAGGTTGGAATTCCTTTAAGGTATTTCTTTTCTTGAATCCAAGCAATACCTTGAAGAGCAACAAGCAAAATAGCGAATGATGACAGCATCATATTTTGTGGAAAGAAACCATCTGGTCTCACAAGAGGATGTAAAAAATTATAGAATCCAAACTGAATCAATCCCATCAAAATCGCTAAAGCATAAATCTTTAGGAAGTATTTTTTTCGATTGTGTGTATGAACGAAACCTTCAATCACAGCAAAAAGGAACAAGGGGGCCGCTAATCTCCCAATCATAGTAAACCAAATTGGTATTTTCCCTGTATAATCAAAAAAGTAATGAATATGGTCAAATACCATAGTAATTAAGGCTATATATTTGAGTTGGAAACTTGTCAAACTTAAACGTTTCATAATAACTCTCCTTTCTTTCATTCTTAGTAAAAAAAATTAACTAATATAGTTTACTTTTCAGACAAACAATTAATATTATTTTAGGATAATCATTGAAGACTAATACACTATCCATGTTATTTCTTATATTATCTTTTTGTTTTGAAATCTATGGAACAAATAAATAACATAGTCACCCCAACTATCCATAAAGGCAAGGTAGTGAGTTGACGCCAATCACCTATGAGAATGCTGTTAATAGGAAATGCAATAGGAAGCCAATGAATAGACAAGAAAACTTTATTACTAGCAAAAATAATAAAAATAATTTCAACCATAGAGATAATAATATTACTGGCACTGTTCAGACTCACTTGTGTTAAGTAATGAAAATGATTGAGAAAGATAATTAGCATCCAACTTGATAGGCTTACTACAAATCCATCAAGGCTATGTTTTAAGAGTAGATTTATACTAATCCAACTCAATAAAGAAGGTAGACTAAGGATTAGGTCTGCTATTAAAAGTTTTGTCAACCATAAACGTCTTTTCTTAGGATAACTCAATATTTCTTGATAATGATTAGCGTGTTCTTCTTGTTCAATCCATAAAATTGACAAAAATGATGTCAATAGCGGATAGCATAAAAAAGATAAGATAGCTAGATTGCTTATAAATATGACTTTGGGCACAAACCTCACATATAATGGAATTGTAAGGGTTTCTAATACCGCAAAACTGAAAACAAGATAGAGACCTACTGTGTTTTTTAATTTAAGTAACTCACTCCTTAACACTTGATTTCCTCCTTTTTAGGATATACGATAAAAGAATTATCATTATCATTGATAAAATAATAATAAGCGGCACTTGCAAAATGCTGGTTTGATTTTGATTTGTAAGAACATCTCCCGATGGTTTAAGGTTTAATATAAATTGAGCTATTTTATAGTGATAGGTATAGGGCAAGACGAACCAGAGAGGACTTTGAGCAATAAAGGGGGCTATTAAAAGACAAACCAGTGTATTAAGCGCTAATAGAATGAAATGACTCATGTATTTAGACATCAGATAAAGAAAAGGAATATTCCATAAAGTTGTCATCCAAATTAAAATTAATGAAATAGCTGTTTTAGGAATATTTATTGGAATAAAACCTGTGTAAATAAATGCAACGAGACTGAGGAAAGCAAGTAAGAATAAACTAGAAATCAATGTCCTCATTCCTATAAGCACCATTTTCATCAAGATAATTTTCCAAGTGAAATATCCATTTGTAACATTTTGAAAATGCCCAGCCTGGTCTTCTAAACGTCTATCAACTATAAACAAAAGACCATTTACAAGATATAAAAAGATAGCTTCCCACCAATAAACCGAGAAAGGAACAAAAATCTGTAACCCTCCCATTAAAAAGGCTATAAGAACGGTTAAAAATGGTATGATGATTAAGAATTTAGTCGTTCCTAAATGTCGTAATTTGAGCAATTCCGAATAGAATATCTTTTGCATATCACTAACCCCCATGAACAATTTTAAAGAAGAGTCTCTCAAGACTATCTACATTTTTGTTTTCACCATCATATTGAATTTTACCTTTATCGAGAATAAGAATATGATCAGCAACCTTACTAATTTCTAGAAGTTGATGACTGGAAACCAGAATTGTCATCCCTTTTGCTTTCAAAGAACGAATAAGGTTTAGCAATTCATTTATACCATCAGGATCAAGGCCATTAGTAGGCTCATCTAGAATTAAAAATTGGGGATTAGTTAAAATAGCCATACCAATCCCAAGTCGCTGCTTCATACCTAATGAAAATTTACCGGCTTTTTTCTTTCCAGTATTTGAAAGACCAATTATTTCCAAGGTTTCAAAAATTTTTGAATCAGGAATATCATATAACAACGCTTTTGTTTTTAGATTATCAAAAGCCGAAAGGTTGTGATAAATTGCAGGTGCTTCGATTAATGCACCTAATAAATGTTTGTTTTTGGATGATCCATCAAATCGAATTTCTCCACTACTTTTTTGGACTAAACCAAAAAGAATTTTCATCAGAGTTGACTTACCAGCCCCATTTACTCCTAATAGACCAGAAACCGTTCCAGATTCAATTGTAAATGTGATGTTGTCTAAAATAGTCTTATCTTTGTAGGATTTTGAAAGTTGTTTAACAGTTATTTGCATTTGTACACCTCTTTTAGAATAGTTCTGTTTTCAATATAAGCTTATATTTACCTAATATCAGAAAACCACTTACTCTCCTTTCTTTTCATGCTTAGTATAAAAAACAAATTTAAGGAAAGTATCAGTTTTTTTGATAAAATGCAAAAAACTATCTCAAGACTTAACTTGAGATAGTTTTCTTTTTATTTAACAATAGATTCTTTGTAGTCACACTCTTCGTTACTACAGATAACTTGCTTGCCGCCACCACGGACTTTCTTCTCGACAAGATAATCGCCTGATTTAGGACAGTTACGTCCAACAGGGATATCCCACGATGTAAATTCACAGTCAGGATAGCGATCACAACCATAGAAGACACGATTTCGTTTTGTCTTACGTTCGATGACCTGACCTTTACCACAGGTTGGACAAGTAACGCCAATTTCTTTGGTTATGGCTTTAGTATTGTGACAATCTGGGAAGTTACTACATGCATAAAACTTACCATATCGACCAAGTTTGATTACCATTGGGTGACCACAGAGGTCACAATCAAAACCAGCTGGCTCATCCTTGATTTGGATTTTTTCAATACCTTCTTCAGCTTTTTCCAATTCTTTTTGGAAAGGTTTGAAGAACTCATCAATAACCTTTTGCCACTGCTCTTTACCGATTTCAACTTTATCGAGTTTTCCTTCCATCTCGGCAGTGAATTTAACATCCACGATGTCTGGGAAGAATTCGACGATTAAGCTATTAACGATTTCACCAAGTTCTGTTGGTTCAAAACGTTTAGCTACTAATTTAACATAGTAACGACGTTGAATAACATCAAGTGTCGGTGCATAAGTTGACGGACGACCAACACCATTTTCTTCCAGCGTCTTAATCAGAGTCGCTTCAGAATAGCGGGCAGGGGGTTGCGTGAAGTGTTGTTCAGGCGTTGTCACAACCTTCTTAACCGTATCACCTTCAGCCATATCAGGAAGCATTTTATTCTTATCAGAGTCGTTGTAAACGGCCATATAACCATCGAACTTGATTTGGCTACCTTTTGCTGTGAAAATGACTCCGTTTTGAGACAAGGTCACCTTCATCGTATCAAATACAGCAGCTGTCATTTGACTCGCCACAAAACGATTCCAGATAAGAGTATAAAGCTTGAGCTGATCCTTATCCAAATACTTAGCGATGCTTTCTGGTGTTTGGAAAACATTTGACGGACGAATAGCCTCATGGGCATCTTGTGCTCCCGAACTATTTTTCACCTTGCTACCATGTTTTGAATACTTAGAACCAAAGCGTTCCGTAATAAATTCAGCAGCCTGGTTTTGTGCCACCGGACTGATACGTGTAGAGTCCGTACGCATATAGGTAATCAAACCTTGAGCGCCTGAACCAAGATTAATCCCTTCATACAACTGTTGGGCAACCATCATGGTCTTACGTGTACGGAAGTTAATCTTATTGGCAGCATCCTGTTGGAGAGATGATGTTGTATATGGCAATGGCGCATTACGACGGCGTTCTTTTTTCTCTACTTTATCTACGTTAAAGTCATCACTTGTGATACGAGAGAGAACAGCTTGAACATCATCATTATTGTTGAGCTTAAGCTTTTTACCATCCAAGCCATAGAAGCTAGCCTGAAACTTCTTAGCACCCTTCTTAAAAGCACCATCAATAGTCCAGTATTCTTCTGGTTTAAAGGCCTTAATTTCATTTTCACGGTCGATAATGAGCTTAAGAGCTACCGATTGTACACGACCGGCCGAAAGACCTTTCTTAACCTTCTTCCATAGAAGCGGTGAAATAGAGTAACCCACAATACGGTCCAAGACACGACGAGCTTGCTGGGCATCTACTAAGTCCATGTCAATGGCGCGTGGCTCTACGAAGGCATTTTTTACCGCATCTTTAGTGATTTCGTTAAAAACGACACGATTCTTATCATCTGGCTCTAATCCAAGAATATGTGACAAATGCCATGAAATGGCTTCCCCTTCACGGTCCGGGTCACTTGCGAGAAAGACTTGCTTGGCTTTTTTAGCTTCTTTCTTCAATTCATTGATAAGAGGTCCCTTACCTCGAATATTAATGTACTGAGGTTCGTAGTTGTTTTCAAAATCAATAGACATACTTGATTTTTTCAAATCACGAATATGCCCAACAGAGGCTACAACTTTATAATTGCGGCCAAGATATTTCTCAATCGTTTTCGCTTTAGCAGGAGACTCCACGATAACCAAATTTTTCTTTGGTGTCGCTCTCTTTTTAGTCGCCTTTTTAGCAGTCGTTTTCTTTGTTGTTTTAGTTTTCGTTTTTGTTGTCGTTGCTGTCGCCATAGACTATTTCCTTATAATGTTATAAACTGGCTGCGCCACTCATCTGTCTAAAATCTAGTCACAAGACATTAAAAAATGAAACATCTTGGACCGAGCAACTAACATGATACCTTCCTTTTCTTTAACTGTCAATAAAAAACTTTATCTCTATAGGAGAACTTTGATTTTCAAGAAAACTCTGAAAGGATGTCAAACCCTGTCGTGATGCACTTTGCGCCCTCTTGAATTAGGTGATGGCATCCGTCTGACTTTCCATCTAAAATATTTCCTGGAATGGCAAAAACATCTCTACCTTCTTCCATGGCACGCTCACAAGTAATCAGACTCCCCGAGCGAAGTTTTGCTTCTACGACCATAACTCCTTGACACAATCCAGAAATAATCCGGTTGCGTTCAGGAAAGTGGTACTTGAGAGGCTGCTCACCCGGTCCATATTCAGTAAGAACTAAATGATTTTTGGTCATATAGTCCTGCAAAGCTTTATTTTCTTTAGGATAATAAACATCAAGTCCTGTCCCGATAACTGCAATCGTGTTCCCCTTATTTTTCAAGGCCTCCATATGCGCACAAGTATCAATCCCACGCGCCAATCCACTTACAATAGTAAAGTGATTCCCAAGTTCACTAACAATTTTTCGAACGGACTGTTTGCCTGTTTCAGAACACTTTCTTGCCCCAACAACAGCTAGCTTTGGTTTACTTAGCAAGTCAAGATTCCCTTTATAATAAAGAAGAACAGGAGGATTATAGGTATGCTTCAGCTCAATGGGATATTCATTATCAAAAATCGATAACGTAGGAAAACGTTCAAACTGTTCTTTGAGTTGCTTAATATCTAAACTCTTATACTTTTCCATAAAAAGAACGGCATTTTTAGACTTGGATACCACTGCCATATCACGTAAACTCAATTTTCTATCTTGAGTCTTTTGATAGTCCAAAATATTTAAGATATTCAAATTCGTCAAACCAGCGGCTTTAAGTTTAGAAAGTTCAAAATTATTCATATAGATACCTCCTTTTCATTATTCGTAACAGAAAAGAAAAAAGCTCCATTATGGAACTTTCCGTGATTACAAATCATTTTCAGAAGCAAAATAAGACGCCGCGCCTAGTAGGTTACTATCGTTATGGAAATGACAGGCTTGAATAGTTATGGGCTCAAAACCTAATTCAGGCTTATCCTTAAATAACTCCTCATAGGCATCACTTATTCCTTCTATTAAAGTACCTTGCCTACTGATACCACCACCGATAACAACTTTCTCCAGCCTAAAGAAGCTCTGCAAATTTAGCACAAGAACAGCAATTTCATGACAATAGTCTTTAAATAAAAGATTTAGCTCTTCCGATTGATTTCCCTCTATAGCTGAGAATACGGCTGGACCATCGTCTTGATTTAACCCAAGTAATTGACTGGCTTCATGAACAAAGCCAACTGCAGAACCCTTATTATCGACAAGGCTTACTAAGCCATGCATAAACAATTCCCACTGGAAAGGTAGAGAGGTTTGACTCATTCTTTGGGGACTTGGAGATCGCAGATATTGGGTGACTGACAGAGGTGATAGCAAGTCCTTCTGTGAGACAAGTCCTAAACCAACACCCGTACCTAAAACCAAGGCAGCCCCACAATCTAAATCTTGTAGACTTCCATATCTGGCTTCAGCCAAAGCTGCCGCATCAGCATCATTGATAACCCTTACAGGCAGTTGAAATGTTTTAGTCAATCGTGCCCCAAGAGGAATAGCCGTTAAATAAGGGATAAGACCGCCCTTGAAAATGAAGCCACGTTTACTATTTATTTCTCCTGGGCATGCAATGGCAATCCCAGAAATGATATCCTTGTGAGACGAGACAATATGCTCTAAAGTCAACCAAAAGTCGTCTAACGTTGGTGGTGTTGGAACTTTAGATTGATTGCTAATCCTAAAATCATCATCAACTAACCCAAACTTGATAAAGGTTCCTCCAATATCAATAGCTAAAATCACACCACTTCACCTACTTTTTATTATTGACTTTATGGGTTCAAAGCTTCTTCTATGAATTGGAGTAACACCAAATTTATCTATGCCAGACAAATGATCCTTGGTACCATAACCTGCATTTTTGGCAAATGCATAACCAGGAAACTCCTGATCATAGTCAGCCATCATCTTATCCCGGGTTACCTTTGCTACGATAGAAGCTGCCGCAATTGATAAAGAATTAGCATCCCCTTTTATAATCGATGTTTGTCCTATTGGTAGGTCCAAAGTCATGGCATCAATTAACAAATGTTCTGGTTCGGGACTAAGTTTTTCAATAGCTTCAGCCATAGCAAGCTTGGTTGCTTCATAAATATTGACATCGTCAATCACATGATTGTCCTTAATACCAATCCCAACAGCTACCGCTTCCTTCATGACCTGCTTATAAATAGCTTCATGTTTTGATTTTGGTATTTTTTTACTATCATTAAGACCTTTTATTTTGCAAAGCTTTGGTAAAATCACCGCTGCAGCTACCACTGGCCCAGCCAAAGGGCCACGTCCAACTTCATCAACACCTGCAATGAGTTCAATTCCCTGAGCATAAAGCGATTTTTCATAACTGAGCATCATCTCTAAGCGTTCTTCCTCAGCAATCTCAGCTTGTATAGCTTTACGGCGTTGCTTAATGGCAGTCTGTACACCAGCTCGACTATCTTCCTCAAAACTTGCCCATCGGTGATCGTCAAGGTCTGTCAAAGTGGCCAATTGCTCTTTGACTTCTTTAATTGTCGCCATCAGTATCGACCCCAACAATATCAAGTGTGTAACGTCCTAGTTTTCCATCACGAACTTCTTTGACAAATAGATTATAGAAACGGTCATAATCTTCACGGAAGCCAAGTTTTCGAGTCATTTCCATAATGATTTCTGGTGCCTCTTCCTCAAGATCAATCCCTTTAAAGCGTTCCTCTAAACGTTCAGGATAGTAAGTTTTAAAATAGTTAAGGCCAAAAATTGTAACTTCATCCATTGGCAAGAGCTGGTCCTTGATGGCACCGGTCAAAGCAAGTTTCAAACCGACCAATTCATCTTCAAACTTAGGCCACAAAATCCCCGGAGTATCCAGAATTTCCAAGTCCTTATTAGACTTCAACCATTGTTGACCTTTTGTCACACCAGGTTTATTTCCTACAACGGCAATTTTTTTACCAGCCAAACGATTCATCAAGGTAGATTTCCCTGCATTTGGAATCCCAATAATCATGGTTCGCAAGGTCTCTTTCTGAATACCACGTTCACGTAGTCGTTGAATCTTGTCAGCCATAAGACTCTTAGCAGCATCTGTCACCATTTTAACTGTAGATTGTTCCTTGGAATTGATGGCCAAGGTTTTAATCCCTTGACTCTCAAAATAGCTACGCCACTCTTTTGTACGATTACTATCAGCAAGGTCAGCCTTATTGAGAATTAAAAGTTTTGGTTTATCGCCAACAATTTTAGTTAGCATGGGATTTTGACTTGACAGTGGCAAACGTGCATCCACTAAAATTGTTACAAAATCAACATGCTTAAGATTCTCCTGAACTTGTCGACGAGCTTTGGACATGTGACCAGGGAACCATTGAATAGTAGCCATGTTTATCTCTCCTCTTTATTTTCTTAGTAAAATATGATTTAAACTCTTTAAAAAAAGCCAAAGACTTGGCTTTACTTTACTTATATTATATCAGATTTAGTTTAAGATGCCCAATCGATAAAAGTTGACTAAGCCTCAACAGGCATAAAGTTACCGACAATTTTACCGATGATTCGAGGATTTTCGTCATAGGGTGCAAACTTATCACCATAACGTTTATTGAGAGAAACTAAACGTAGCCCATCTTCCTCGCGATAAACTTTTTTAATATAGGTTTGACCATCCCAGTCTACAGCATAAACAGCTCCATCATAATCAAAACCTGTTTGTTTGATTAACACTACTTCACCATTTAGGTAGGTAGGTTCCATAGAGTCTCCAAAAACCCATGACGCAAAATCATGATCTAATTCTTCATCATAGAAAACTTCATCATAATTGCCATCACCAAAGTAAGTGTAACCAGTTCCGGCTGATAAACGCTCGAAAACTTTGTATGAGTAAAGGGGAATAACAGGTGCTTTTTGCTTTTCTGCTTCTTGCTCTTCTAGGAGAGCCTTAGTGAGTCGCAAAGCTTCTTGGCGATTTTCCTCATTTAATTCCAAGTAGACTTCTACAATCTCATGTTCAGACAGAAAATAGGTCTCAGCTACACCAAAAAGTTCGGCCAAAACCGATAGGTTCTTTTGATTTGGTTTCGTCTTACCATTTTCCCAATTAAAATAAGAGGAGCGTGAAATTCCTAGATGCTTAGCTACTGATGCTTGGCTCATTCCTTGTGCTTCTCGAATTTCCTTAAGTCTTTGTCCTGAAAACATGGCTACCTCCGTAAGTTAATAAACTAACATAAGTTTATCAAAAAAAGCAGTTGTTTTCAAGTGAAACTAACTACTTTTACATTTCTCTTTTATATCATTCTTTAACTAAAAATCCTAGATGGTTAAGTGCCTCTTCAATATAATCTATATCTTGCTCACTATCTGCTTCGACAAGATGGTAATGAACTCCGTTTGTCAAATCAGATAAAGGGCGAAAGTCATTTGACGAGGCTTGGTCTAAAAAATGACTAACATCTCGACGACAAGTCAATTTCAACAAAGTCTGAATTTCTCCATAAACTGGATGTTCTATCAGGATATTTTGAATACGGCCTCCATTATCAACAATAGCCAAAAGCTCATCTTCCATATCAGACACTTTATGATTCACCTTAAATAGTCGATGTACATAAGAATTGTCATCGCTACTTTTATAGATATATCCCCTATTAGTTGAAATAATCTGGGCACCATCTGCACGCAAGAGCGCAATATCTTGAACAATGATTTGACGTGTCACACCAAAATGCTCCGCCAAATTCTGTCCATTCATTGCCTCTTTAGCTCCCTTTAAGAGTGCCAATAATTCTTGTTTTCGATTTGAAGCCATAGACTAACCATCCCTCTTTCAACTAGCGTATTTTTCGAATACTTTTGAAAATCGTTAATGCTATAACATAGTCTATCATACTATGGACAATAGTGCCAAAACCAACTAAAACAAAGAGAACGTAGAACAGTTTTTGGAAATCCTCTCCTGTTACAGAATAAAAAATCACGCAAGCAAGAACTTCACCTATGGCATGGATAAGTCCTAAAACAAAGTTAAAAAGTAATGATGATTTATGGTTTTCTATCGTTTGTGGAAATTTTTTCAAATAGAGTGCGCCTAATAAGCCAAATATAATATGTGAAAAGGCCCTAAAAACAACCACAATCGGATAGCCAGCCATAAAGTATCCCAAACTAGAAGCTAAGATAACAAAAGCAGTTACCCAGGGAGATATAAACATGGCTAGAAATATTGGAACATGACTCCCCAAAGTATACGAAGCCGGTGGGATGATTAGTTTAATTGGCATGATACTTGGGATAAGGATAGCAATTGCAGTTAATAAAGCTGCAAAGGTCATTTCTTGAATTCTCTTTTTAGGTTTCATAATCTACTCCTTTTTACTGTATATACATTAGTATATTACAGTGTATAGTTATATAAGTCAATAATTTTCAGAAAAAAACACTAGAGCAAAGTGCCCTAGCGTTCTAAGTTTCTTATTTACGTTTTTTCTTAGCTTTTTTCATCTTGTTAGCTTGACGCTTCATCGCATGTTTCATGGCAAAGGAACCGACCTTACCTTTAAGACCACCACCAAGCATTTGGCTTAGATCCATATTACCAAGGTCTGGCATACCTGCGCCACCCATCATACCCTCAAGAGCAGACATGTCCATATTACCCATATCAGGCATATTTGGCATGTTTTTTGGCAGATTATTTGGGTTAAGTCCCATTTGACGCATCATTTGTTCCATGTCACCAGACATAACACCTTGCATCATTTGTTTGGCTTGGTTGAAGTCTTTAATAAACTTGTTTACTTCAATAAAGGTATTCCCTGAACCATTTGCAATACGGCGACGACGACTTGGTGTCAAAAGATCTGGATTTTCACGCTCTTCTGGTGTCATTGATGATACAATGGCACGCTTGCGTGCAATCTGTTTCTCGTCTACTTTAACATTAGCCAAGGCTGGATTGTTAGCCATACCTGGCAACATCTTAAGCAAATCCTCCATAGGACCCATATTTTGCACTTGGTCTAATTGGTCGATGAAGTCATTGAAGTCAAAGGTATTTTCACGCATCTTTTCAGCCAACTCAAGAGATTTTTTCTCGTCGTACTCTTGAGAAGCTTTTTCAATAAGGGTAAGAAGGTCACCCATACCTAAGATACGGCTTGACATACGGTCTGGGTGGAAAGTCTCAATATCTGTGATTTTCTCACCAGTACCTGTGAATTTAATTGGCTTACCAGTAATCTCACGAATAGAAAGAGCCGCACCACCACGTGTGTCACCGTCAATTTTAGTAAGAACGACACCTGTGATATCTAGTTGTTCATTGAACTCCTTGGCAACGTTAGCAGCTTCCTGACCAATCATGCTATCTACAACCAAGAGAATTTCGTTTGGATGAGCAAAATCCTTAATATCATGCAACTCTTGCATGAGAGTCTCGTCAATCTGCAAACGACCAGCCGTATCAATCAAGACATAATCATTTTTATTGGCACGCGCTTGTTCCAAACCATTTTTGACAATCTCAACCGCCTGTGTCTCTGTACCCATATCAAAAACAGGAACATTGATTTGTTGTCCCAAAGTCTTCAACTGGTCAATGGCTGCTGGACGATAGATATCCGCCGCAATCATCATTGGACGAGCTTCTTGTTCCTTAATCAGCTTATTAGCCAATTTACCAGCAAAGGTCGTTTTACCAGCCCCTTGAAGACCAACCATCATAATGATTGTTGGAATCTTTGAAGATTTCTCAATTTCAGATGTTTCAGACCCAAGAATCTCTGTCAATTCTTCATTAACAATCTTGATGATTTGTTGCGAAGCATCAAGAGTATCAATGATTTCGTGACCTACAGCACGTTCACGTACACGCTTGATAAATGTCTTAACAACTGGTAGGGCTACGTCTGCTTCAAGAAGTGCCAGACGAATCTCTTTAGTGACTTCTTGAACTTCTTTCTCTGAAAGTTTTCCTTTACGTCTTAAATTTTTGAAAACGCCTTGCAAGCGTTCCGTTAAGCTTTCAAAAGCCATATATCATTTCCTCTCTTACTTTCTGCTTGGGTCTAATCTCTATTATCGATACTGCTGAGCACAGCAATTTGTTCCTGAAGATAGCTATCGTCTGGGTATTTTTCCATGATATCATCAAATATTTGGCTACGAACAATGTAATCTGAATACATATGTAGTTTCATCTCGTAAGCTTCTAAAATCTTCTCAGTACGCTTGATGTTATCATATACAGCCTGACGACTCACACCAAATTCCTCGGCAATTTCTGCCAAACTATAATCATCTGCATAATATAGCTCAATATAGTTCATCTGCTTATCTGTTAACAAGGCTGCATAGAACTCAAACAAGGCATTCATGCGATTGGTTTTTTCAATTTCCATAAGCTCCATTTTACCATAAAATCATGGTGTTAGCACCATTCTTGTGCAGAAAAAAGCCGTGACTGTTAATTGTTCTCCAAATAAAATTCAAAACGGTCGCCAACATAGTAACTTCGTACATATTCGAAAGCCTGCCCGTCTTGGAGGAAGGAAATTTGTGTCAGACTCAAGAGAGCATCGCCAGTCTTAACCTTGAGGTGCTTGGCCAAACTACTATTGGCCAAACTTGCTGATATGGTCTGCTGACTTTTCCCTATTTCATAGCCATTATCGGTTAAGGTCTTGAAGAAGTGTTCGGTAATTTCTGATTCCTTAAAACCTCGGATAATTTTCTCAGGGATACTGGCAATCTCATAGGCAACTGGTAGATCGTCTGCAAAACGAACACGTTCCATACGAATGACATAGGACTGCGGTAAAACACCTAAATTCTTGATTTCAAACTCATTTGGATGTACACGTTGATAAGAAATAAGCTCACTAGATGGTTTCTTGCCTTGGGATTTGACAATCTCAGTAAAACTCGTAGTTCCACGCATCTTTTCCTTAACTCGACTGCTAGCCACAAAAGTTCCACTGCCTGGTTTGCGTTCTAAAATCCCCTCATCCACTAAAAGTGTTATGGCCTGACGAACAGTCATACGACTCACATCAAAAGTCTCGCAAAGATCTCGCTCGCTAGGGAGACGTTGCCCGATTTTCCAAGTACCATCATCAACATCTTCCTTAATCTTATCATGTATGCGAATATACGCTGGTAACATCTAATACCCCCTTCTGTACCCCTATTTTACAAAAAAAGTAACAGAATTGTAAAGATGAGTATGATACTTACAGTTTCTCGTATAAATCTAGGTGCTAAGTCCATAAATTTGTGATACAATGATTGCATAAGAAAGAGTCCATGTGTGACGTAAAAAGAAAGGGTAATAATGACTGACATTTCTACTTTGAATGATGTGCAGAAAATCATTGTTCTAGACTATGGTAGCCAATACAATCAGCTGATTGCACGTCGTATTCGTGAATTTGGTGTTTTCTCTGAATTGAAGAGCCATAAAATTACCGCTGATGAAGTCCGTGCCATCAATCCTATCGGTATCGTACTTTCTGGTGGTCCTAACTCTGTTTATGCCGAAGATGCATTTGGTATTGACGAAGAGATTTTCGAGCTTGGTATCCCAATTCTTGGTATCTGTTACGGAATGCAACTTTTGACCCACAAACTCGGTGGTAAAGTTGTTCCAGCTGGTGAAGCAGGTAACCGTGAGTATGGCCAATCAACACTTCGCCTTCGTACCCAATCAGAACTCTTTGCAGGAACTCCTGAAGAACAAGTTGTTCTGATGAGCCACGGTGATGCAGTTACAGAAATTCCAGAAGGTTTCCATCTTGTTGGTGACTCAGTAGATTGCCCATTCGCCGCGATGGAAGATACCGAGAAAAACTTCTATGGTATCCAATTCCACCCAGAAGTTCGTCACTCTGTATATGGTAATGACATTTTGAAAAACTTCGCTTTTGGTATCTGTGGTGCCAAAGGTGACTGGTCAATGGCTAACTTCGTAGATATGCAAATTGCACAAATCCGTGAAACAGTTGGTGACCGTAAAGTCCTTCTTGGACTCTCAGGTGGGGTTGACTCATCTGTTGTTGGTGTCCTTTTGCAAAAAGCTATTGGTGATCAATTGACATGTATCTTCGTTGACCACGGTCTTCTCCGTAAAGGTGAAGGTGACCAAGTTATGGAGATGCTTGGAGGTAAATTTGGCCTTAACATTATCCGTGTTGATGCTTCTAAACGCTTCCTAGATCTCTTGGCTGGTGTTGATGATCCTGAGAAAAAACGTAAAATCATCGGTAACGAGTTTGTTTACGTCTTTGATGACGAAGCAAGCAAACTTAAAGGTGTAGACTTCCTAGCTCAAGGAACACTCTACACTGATATTATTGAATCAGGTACTGAGACAGCCCAAACAATCAAATCTCACCACAACGTTGGTGGTCTTCCAGAAGACATGCAGTTTGAATTGATTGAACCGCTTAATACCCTCTTTAAAGATGAAGTACGTGCCCTTGGTACTGAGATGGGAATGCCTGATGAAGTTGTCTGGCGTCAACCTTTCCCAGGACCAGGACTTGCCATCCGTGTTATGGGTGAAATCACTGAAGAGAAACTTGAAACTGTTCGTGAGTCTGATGCTATCCTTCGTGAAGAAATTGCCAAAGCCGGTCTTGATCGTGATGTATGGCAATACTTCACTGTTAACACAGGCGTTCGTTCTGTTGGTGTTATGGGTGATGGCCGTACTTATGACTACACTATCGCTATCCGTGCTATTACTTCAATTGACGGTATGACAGCTGACTTTGCGAAACTTCCATGGGAAGTTCTTCAAAAGATTTCTGTTCGAATCGTTAACGAAGTTGACCACGTTAACCGTATCGTCTACGATATTACAAGTAAACCACCTGCAACTGTTGAGTGGGAATAAAATATAAACCTAATTTAAAGTGACTTGATTGATTTAACAGCATTTTGAATTGTTTTAAAACGCTAAAATCTAATTACTTATATTTGGTTCCCCACCAAATACCCCACCAGAAAGAAATTCTGGTGGGGATTTTTTATATCTTAATTACAAAAATAGAGCAATAAGCAATGATATGGGGTCAGAAAAATTTTTCCTTTTCTGCTGTTCAGTACTAACTCTTACATCATACCTAGATAATGGGGTAAAATCAAAACTCTCTGATTATTATTTATTTGTAAAAAAATTCACTTTAATCATTTGCTATATTTCCTTCGTTCACATTTAGTCCATAAATTTCAAAATCATGATAGAATCCATTATAGAACTCGAATTGGGAGATTTCGCTTTCCTTTTTAAAACCTAAACTGATTGGTATAAACTTACTTTTAACATTATCAACATCTATATAAATCAAAAGCTTATCAATTTTAAATTTGGATGGAATGATTTTTATTAATTTTTTTAAACCCTGTTTTACAAAACCTTGATTTTCATATTTTTCTGATATCCAATATCCAATTTCGGCTTGATGTTTTTGTAAATCAATATTATGTATATCTATCATCCCTACTGGTTTCTGATTGACGCAAATTGTTAACATAAATAACTCATTGCGCTCCATTTTTTCACGTGCATACTTTATAAACGCTTTTTCATTTTCAAGACTTTTCATATTTTCCACCCAAGGAAGCCACTTAGCAAGACGTTCTCGTTCAGTAGAAACAGTCTCATATAACCCTTCACTATGGCTATCCGATATATAAAAAAGTTGGCATCGTTTCCCACGTGATTTAAACTCTATGAATAGTTCCGAGTCCAAGTTGGTAGAATCCATTTCATACTCCTTGTTATAAATGATAATATTCTTTAACTCTTTATTTACGAAATCATTATATAACTTTTTTACTACTTTTCATATGAATAAAATTTTGTCTATCTTTTTAAGGTCAGAGCCTATTACAACAACAAACGATTTAAGGTAAAACTAAAGGACTTAGTCCTATACAGTAGAAAACTAAATCCTTTGTCTAACTTTCTGGTATCAGTACAAGTTTACATCACTCGACTCTCCACATAGTCAGGATAGCATAGATAGATGTTTGCTTACTTAGTGAAATCCAATACTTTACGTCCTTGAATTTCACCTTTTTCCATTTGATCAAAGACTTCTACCGCTGTATCAACAGGAACAGTTTCAACAACTGGTACTACCAATCCTTGTGCACCAAAGTCGAAGGCTTCTTCTAAGTCTTTACGTGTACCTACAAGAGATCCAACAACACGAATACCATCTAGAACTGTTTTGACAATTGAGAGGTCCATATATTCAGATGGGAGACCAACCGCAACGACTGTTCCACCAGCACGTACACTATCGATAGCCTGATTGAAAGCAACCTTAGAAACAGCTGTTACAACAGCACTGTGTGTACCGCCAGTTTTTTCTTGGATATAGCCTGCTACATCTTCAACTTCTTTACCGTTCACCACTAAATCAGCACCAGATTCCTTAGCCAAATCAAGTTTATCTTGGTTGATATCAACAGCCACTACTCGTGCATTGAAAACCTTCTTAGCATATTGAATAGCCAAGTTACCTAGTCCTCCAGTACCATAAATAGCTACCCATTGACCAGGTTCAACTTTAGCTTCTTTAATAGCCTTATATGTTGTAACTCCCGCGCAAGTAATAGATGAAGCTTGAGCTGGATTAAGCCCTTCTGGAACTTTCACAGCATAGTCAGCAGTAACCAAAGCGTAGTCACTCATACCACCATCAACACTATAACCAGCATTTTTTACAGAGCGACAGAGTGTTTCACGACCAGTTGTACAATATTCACAATGGCCACATCCTTCGAAGAACCAAGCGATTGATACACGATCACCTTTTTTAAGTGTTTCAACCCCTTCGCCAACTTCTTCAACAATACCAATTCCTTCGTGTCCTAAGATACGACCTGGAACTTGACCAAAGTCTCCATGAGCTACGTGAAGGTCAGTATGGCAAACGCCACAGTATTCGACTTTAACCAAAGCTTGACCATGACCAACTACTGCTGGTTTTTCATGTTCAACAACTTCAACACCTGTGCTTGCTTGATTAACAACAACTGCTCTCATCTTAATTACCTCCATATGATAACTTTTAACACCTTCATTATAGCACTTACAGAGGTAATGTCAACGCTTACATAAAGTTTTTCTTAGCTTGCGAAAACTTTCTTGAAAAGTCTCTATACAAATTCGATAAGTACTATTTTTTCTGCTGATATAGCTATATTTCAATCATTCCCAAGATATCTATACTGTCTCACAAGTGTCTTGGAATCCGGTAGGCTGACTTCAAAATGGAAATAATGATTGCGTCCATCTCTAGCATTCTCTTTATTGAGTAGAAAATAATTCTTTTGACTGATAGCCATCTCCCTTATAATATCATCTGTCAAAAAGGTTAAGGGAATATCCATGGCAGAATAGCGATAAAAGTCTTCTTCAAATTTTAAATAGCTATCAGAAAAGTAGTCAATTTGAAGTTTATCATCATAAATTTTTCTCTTCCTCATCTATGTTTTCAACCCCCAAACTAATTTCTAATATATCCTTTGTTCGAATACATTTATGTCGCTTGCAAGATTTTATAGTAACTTGAGTAAAGTCCAAGTCAACCACATAGCCACTACATCTACAGCGCCTACCTTGATCCTTTATCTGGAAGCTTCCCAATAATTGACCTGAATAAAGCTGGTTCAATAAAATAAACTTCTCTAAATCATCCAAATGACTCCTAAGATTTTCTTTAGTCTTATCTTCATGTAGGGAACTTGTGTGTTCTGATAAGAAAAAGCCCATCCACTTCATCATGCCCCTATCTTTATGTTCCCTAGCTGATTGAAAGGGAAGGTAACTACGGTCTATCATTTTAAGCCATCTAATCCCCCAGCCGAGTGTCCACCAATAAGCTTACTTCGAGCAAGACTCCTAGATGCCTCCTGTAAAGAAGTTGCTTTTTGAATGGTCGTAAAGCCAAATTCCTGTCTAATACTATCTATAGCTGCTTGAAGCCTTTCTTCTTTATCAATGTCATCTGGATTATCAAATAAAGAAAGAATTTGAAGCCCTTCATCTACAAAATTTGCATAAGAGACACTCACACTTCGAACAGCCCCTCCTTGATATTTCTTCCTAAAGAGTGCAATGACATGTCCTATTAATATCCTTGTGTTATTAGCAGGTTCAATCTTCATCTGTGCTTGTAGCGAACGCTTGCCCTCTAACTTTGAAAATCCAATGCTAATGGAAACTTGACAAGCTTTCTTATGAGCTCGTCTTAACCTAATGGCTACCTGTTCCGCCATCTCTCTTAGAATCAATTCAATATCAGCTTGACGCTCATAGTCTCGTGGTAAGATTTGAGAATTTCCTAAGCCATGTGACTTTGGTTTATAAGGTTTATGAACATTACTCTCATCAATACCGTTAGCATGAAAAAAGAGGTCTAAACCTACAATACCTAACTCCTTTTTAAGAATATCAGGATTGCTATTAGCAAGTTCTCTAATGGAGCAAATTCCCAACTTGTTTAGCCGCTTCTCCATCCGCTTACCAATCCCCCAGAAATCAGTCATATGGGGAATATTCCAAACCTTAGTCTCGACATCTTCATAGGACCAGTTGGCTCTCATAGTAGCCGTATGTTTAGCCTCATTATCAAGAGCTAACTTAGCCAATAAGGGATTGCTGTTAGACATTCCAACTGTCGAGTAAATACCTGTCTCCCTCCAAATATCTCTTTGAATACGCCCTGAAATCATATCTAACTTATCTTTTCTAGTAACAGTCCTATCGGGAATAAAGTAATTCAGTGACGACGTGAGATCAATGAAACCCTCATCAATGGAATAGGGAAGAATATCTTCAACACTGGCATAATTCTGGAAAATGTGTTGAATCTGGATATTCTTTTTTATATAAAGATCCATTCTAGGAGGAACGATAAAGGTAACCTTGGCCCAAGATTCGATGTAATCTACAAAATCTCTATCCGTTGGAAGTCCCTGCTTTTTGGCATTATAATAATGAAACTTACGAGAATGAATATCAAAAGGTAAGTCATAAGAACGACTAACATTTGACTTGCCAAAAACTTGCTTAAATATAGGGGAAGAGGCTAGTATCAAACCATTCGCATTTTCAGCCCTACTCATCACACATAGAGAAGTCTTAAGGGGGTGCAGTCCACGCTCAACACACTCCACACTTGCATAGAAAGATTTCATATCTACAAAAGCAATATCACTTTGCGGTTCCCTTGAATAATCAAAATATCCCATGCTCGCCCTTTCGTTAGTTTATAAGCTAACATTAGTATAAATTATAACTTCTTATATTTCAAGTGTTTTTCACAAAAAATAACAACATCCCCTCTAGAATGTTGTTATCCTTCTATTTTTTCCCTTTAACTTGGTCTGTGGCAACATCTTCGCCAAACCACTTGTTAGAAATCTTTTGGAATTCTCCTTTTTTATAAAGGGTTCTAAATCCTTGATTGATTTTTTTGATCAGTGTCTTATCTGCTTTACGAGCACCTACAGCAAAGCTTTCACCTTCATAACCAGCAGGCATAACATTATACTGATCCAGAACCCCTGATTTTTCTAAGTAGTAATTAGCATACACACGGTCAATCAATAGACCGTCAATACGTCCACTATCAAGGTCAATCAAGGCTTGAGTAAAGGTCGAATATTGGACTGCTTTTTGGTTGGCAACGATATCCTTCAAAATCTTCGGAGAAGCATTGAAAGCATCATAACCGGAAGACCCTGCTTGGGCACCTAAGGTCTTACCTGACATTCCAGCAACAGAATCAATTCCCGAAGACTTTTTGGTTACTAGTACTTGTTCATTGACCATATAAGGTTCCGTGAAGTTCGCAGACTGCTTACGCTCATCCGTGACCGAGTAACCATTCCAAATGAGGTCAATTGTCCCATTCTTCAGTTCTGTTTCTTTCATATCCCAGTCAATAGCCTGCCATTCGACATCGATACCATACAATTTAAAGACTGCAGTTGCAAGATCAATATCAAAACCAACATAGCTACCATCCTTTTCCTCATATCCCATAGGAACAAAGGTTGCATCAAAACCAATTTTGATTTTCTTCTCTTTGGTATAGGTTTGCCACTGATCTTTCTGAGTTGCAAAATGTGAGCGCGAGCTGCAAGCTGATAGCGCAAACAAAGGCAAAACGACAAGACAGGCTAGCAAAACTGTTTTCACTATTTTTTTCATAGAAAATCCTCACTATTTTGGATTGATAGTGACAATCTCATCAGCGATGTGCTGTGCAAACTGCATATCGTGAGTAATAACAATTTGCGTAATCCCAGTCTCACGATTCTGCAAAATCAATTTCTCTACTTCTTGACGCAACTCAGGGTCAAGAGCTGAAGTTGGTTCATCATAGCCGACGATTTTCGGATCAATCATCATGGCACGCGCAAATGCAACACGTTGTTTTTGTCCCCCAGAAAGAGAAAACGGATAAGCATTTCCATGTGCTCCAAGCCCTAAACGGTCAAGTAGAGTTTGGGCTTTTTTCTGGGCATCTTCCTTAGACATTCCCATCGTCTTAATTGGCGAAAGGGTCAGGTTATCTAAGACAGTCAAATGCGGAAACAGTTGAAAATCCTGGAAGACAAAGCCTAGCAAGTTACGACTTTCCATCTGATCCAAGGGAATCTCTTCATTTTCATAAATAATTTGCCCCGAATCAATAGTTTCAAGTCCTGCTAACATACGCAAAAGAGTTGTTTTACCACCACCAGATGGTCCGACAATAGCCAAGATTTTTCCTTCTTCTACTGTCAGATTATACTTATCAAAAATTTTGTGTTGACCAAATTGCTTGGAAATATTTTTTAATTCTAACATAAGGTCTCCTATTTATAATAGTTGAATTTCTTTTCGATGTTTTTCGAAGCTACAGTCACAACACCCACAAGGATAAGATAGATAGCTCCGGCCACAAACATCGGTGCTAAGGTCGCATCACGGTTCGCAGCGGTACGACTTTCCAAAAGAAGGTCTCCAACCCCAAGCACATAAACCAATGATGAATCCTTAACCAAGTTAATAATCTCGTTAAAGATACTTGGCAAGACAATCTTGACCACCTGAGGAAGGATAATGTAGCGGATGGTTTGGAAAGGACTAAGTTTAAGCATTTTTGCTGCTTCGTATTGTCCTTTCGGAATAGCCAAGATTCCTCCACGGAAAATCTCTGCGAAATAAGCTGCATAATTAAGTGTAAAAGCAAGAATAGCAGCTGGTAGACGATCAAAGACAATCCCAACGCTTGGAAGAACGTAATAAACGAAGATCAATTGCAAAAGGAGGGGCGTTCCACGCATAATCCAAACGTAAAGGGTTAATAACCAATTTAAAGGTTTGAATTTAATCTGCATTAAGAAAGCAAGTACAATCCCTAATGGAATCGACAGTACGATAACAATGAAAAATACTTGAAGTGTGACTACCGCACCGTTCAAAAGGGCTGGTAATACTTCCAAAACGTATGACATATAAACTCCTATAATTATTTAGTATTACTGAATATTATACCAAATTTTTAAAAAAAATGATATAAGATTTTGGAAATAGTAAAAAGGAGTGCGACTAGACCCAATTTCAAAATGAGTTCATAATCACACTCCTAGGAGACTTAAATAGTCTGTCCTGAGAAACAAACCATACCTAAGTCTAGCATCACTAAAGCTTATTTTAGATTTTCTTAACAAATTCTGATTTAAGTTTCATGGCACCAAAACCATCAATCTTACAATCAATGTTGTGGTCACCTTCAACCAAGCGAATATTTTTAACACGTGTTCCTTGCTTGATATCTTTCGGAGCACCCTTAACTTTCAAATCTTTGATAACTGTAACAGTATCGCCGTCAGCAAGACGTGTTCCATTACTATCAAGAACCACAAGTCCTTCTTCTTCTGCAACTTCGTTTGGATCCCACTCATAGGCACATTCTGGACATACTAGCAAGATTCCATCTTCATAAACATACTCTGAGTTACATTTTGGACAATTTGGTAATGACATAATTCTCTCCTAAAATTGTGATATAAATACTATTCTACTTTAGATTACTTAATTAAGCAAGGGTGAAAACAAGAAAAACAAACAACACCCCTTACAATGTAAGAGATGTTAGTATTTTTATTCAACTGTAACTGATTTAGCTAAGTTACGTGGTTTATCGACGTCGAGTCCACGGTGAAGCGTCGCAAAATAAGCAATTAATTGTGTCGGTACTACCATAGAAATTGGTGATAAGTAAGGGTGAACATTATTAAGAACGATGTCATCACCTTCCTTAGCAACGTTTTCCTCAGCGATGGTCAATACTTTAGCACCACGCGCTGCCACTTCTTGGATATTACCACGAGTATGACTAGCAAGAACAGGATCAGACAGGAGGGAGATAACAGGTGTACCATCTTCGATAAGAGCGATTGTACCATGTTTCAACTCACCTGCTGCGAAACCTTCACATTGGATATATGAGATTTCTTTCAATTTAAGACTGGCTTCCATAGCAACATAGTAATCTTGACCACGACCAATATAGAAAGCGTTACGTGTTTCTGCAAGAAGGGCTGCCACTTTCTCGTCAATAACTTCTTTTTCAGAGAGTGTTGATTCGATAGATTGTGCTACAAGTGACAATTCATGTACCAAGTCGAAAGCTTTAGCTTTTTCATTACCATTAGCTTCACCGACTGCTTTAGCCAAGAAGGCAAGAGCTGCAATCTGAGCGGTGTAAGCTTTAGTAGAAGCTACAGCAATTTCTGGTCCAGCATGAAGAAGCATTGTGTGGTCAGCTTCACGAGAAAGGGTAGATCCCGGAACGTTTGTCACTGTCAAACTTGGAATACCCAACTCGTTAGCTTTAACAAGAACCTGACGGCTATCTGCTGTTTCACCTGATTGACTAATAAAGACAAAGAGAGGTTTCTTGCTAAGGAGTGGCATACCATAACCCCATTCAGAAGAAATACCAAGTTCAACTGGTGTATCTGTTAATTCTTCAAGCATCTTCTTAGAAGCAAAACCAGCATGATATGATGTCCCTGCCGCAAGGATATAGATACGATCAGCCTCTTGAACAGCCTTGATAATATCAGCATCTACAGTCACTTGCCCCTTGTCATCTGTATAGGCTTGGATAAGCTTACGCATCACTGTTGGTTGTTCATCGATTTCTTTGAGCATGTAGTAAGGGTAAGTGCCTTTACCAATATCAGATAGGTCAAGTTCAGCTGTATAGCTATCACGTTCTTTTACATTGCCATCATAATCTTGAACTTCAACACTATCAGCTTTCACGATAACTAACTCTTGATCGTGAATTTCCATGTATTGATTAGTTTCGCGAATCATAGCCATGGCATCTGAGCAGACCATGTTATAGCCATCACCAAGACCAATCAAAAGTGGTGATTTGTTTTTTGCCACGTAAATTGTTGAGGCATCTTCAGAATCCATGAGGGCAAAGGCATATGATCCACGGATAATGTGAAGAGCTTTCTTGAATGCTTCAAGAGTTGACAAACCATCTTCTTCAACGAATTTTCCAATCAAGTGAACTGCAATTTCAGTATCGGTTTGACCTTTGAAATGGTGACCAGCAAGGTATTCTTCCTTAATTTCAAGATAGTTTTCAATAACACCATTGTGAACCAAAACAAAACGTTCTGTTTCTGAGCGGTGTGGGTGAGCATTGTCCTCTGTTGGTTTACCGTGAGTTGCCCAACGAGTATGTCCAATACCGGCTGTGCCTTCTACTCCTTCAGTTTTAGCAGCAAGTTCCGCAATACGGCCAACAGCCTTAACCAATTGACTAGATGCATCGCCCGCTACAAAGATACCAGCTGAATCATAACCACGGTATTCTAGCTTTTCAAGTCCTTGAATCAAGATATCAGTTGCATTTGTGTTACCTACAACACCAACAATTCCACACATATTTTTAATAATAACCTCAGATCAAAGAGGTCATGTCTCCTTTATTTAAAATTGGTATAGTCAATAAGCTCTTTAAAAAGCTTAACGAGGACAGTATATTCGATATATTTGACATTGTCAAGCATAAAAATTGGTATAGTCCTAAAAAGACCTTTTACTTGTCTCTTATCCTAAGGAATAATCCTTAAAATATGCTATAATAAGGCTATGCGAATTCAACAATTACATTATATTATCAAAATCGTCGAAACCGGCTCAATGAATGAAGCTGCAAAACAACTTTTCATTACGCAACCAAGTCTTTCAAATGCTGTTCGTGATTTGGAAAGAGAAATGGGAATTGATATCTTTATCCGTAACCCCAAGGGAATCACTTTAACCAAGGATGGAGTTGAGTTTCTCTCTTATGCCCGTCAGGTAGTGGAACAAACGAATCTCTTGGAAGAACGCTACAAGAGTCACACAGAAACACGTGAATTGTTTAGTGTTTCCTCTCAACACTACGCTTTTGTTGTCAATGCCTTCGTCTCACTTCTCAAGAGAGCTGATATGACACGTTACGAGCTCTTCTTACGCGAAACACGTACTTATGAAATCATTGAGGACGTTAAGAACTTCCGTTCAGAAATCGGTGTTCTCTTCCTTAACAGCTATAATCGAGATGTCTTGACTAAGATGTTTGATGACAACCGCCTCACATATACCAGTCTCTTCAAAGCTAGACCCCATATCTTTGTCAGCAAGTCAAACCCATTAGCTAAGCATGAAGTTGTCTCTTTGGAAGATTTAGAAGACTTTCCATACCTTAGCTATGATCAGGGGATTCATAATTCCTTCTACTATTCTGAAGAGATTCTATCTCAGATTCCCCATAAAAAGTCTATCGTGGTTTCAGACCGAGCGACACTCTTCAACCTATTAATTGGTTTGGATGGTTACACCATTGCTACAGGTATTTTAAATAGTAATTTGAATGGTGATAACATTGTCTCTATCCCACTTGATATTGATGATGAAATTGATATTGTTTACCTGAAGCATGAAAAGGCAACCCTCTCTAAAATGGGGGAAAAATTCCTTGATAACCTCGTTAAAGAAGTCACTTTTGACAACTAATAGATGTTAGCCCCAGCACATAATGTTGGGGACTTTTTATCGCCAAAACTATCCAATTGAAAGCACAAAAAAGAGCCTTTCGACTCTCATCATTATTTATAATTTTTATAGCTTGCCCAAGCTTCATCTATAGATAAGGTATCAGCATCTGTGTATGAGCCTCTATAGCTGTTCCAAACAAGGCCACTTGTTGAACCAGTTGCTTGGGTAACTGGAGCTTGATCATAGGCAGTCAAACCATAGTATGCAATAATGCTATTTAATTTAGAAGCGTAAAGACTATCTGTAGCATAAGTCCCTGTCAGTGCCTGAGTGGCATCTGCATAACTACTTGTATTTGATTTCCAAGTACCTGCATAAGTAGATGACGTCATCAAAGCAGCATAATCTGCTAGGGAATCACTCAGACTTCCATAAGAACGGAAGGGTTCATCAATCTCATAAGTCTTTCCTGTACCGTCATCTTCCCAAGTACGCATAGTAACGGAGTTGCCATTATAAGAGCCCTTAATCCCAAAGAAGTTGTAATAAGGAGCTTGACTCAGACCTGACTGACCTGAATTTGATTCCAGAATAGCTTGAGCAATTAGAACAGAAGCATAGATATTGTAATCTTGACCAATCTGTCTCGCAGTCTCTCCGATACTATCAATAAAAGCCGTCGTAGTTTGATTGTAGGCAGCTTCAGCTTTAGCATTAACACTGTTATCATTTTTTCTATCTGTTGTAAAAGCTAGAACCAAAAAAAGAGAACAAATGAAAGCTCCTACGATAAAAATCATATACTTTTTTAAATGACGATACATACAACCCTTCCTTCATAAAATCTTCAATTATAATATTTTAATACTATTCTATCAGAAATAACACTCCTTAGCAAGTTATAGGGATAGTTTCCCCTCAAAACTATCCCTAACAACACCTTTACATATCCTAAATAATAAGATACAATGTGGGTAATTTTTAAGGAGATGAAAAATGAAAATCAAATCATTCTTACCTGGCATAAGTATTGCAATACTTATTTCGCTTGTAGCCTGGACTCTTGGAGTCTTATTTCCTATTATTGGTGGGCCAGTCCTTGGTTTATTTATAGGACTTCTGCTAGGAATTATTCTAAGAGATTCTCAGAAACTTAAAGCAGGAATGCAATTCACATCTAAAAAAGTATTACAATACGCCGTTATTCTTCTAGGATTTGGGCTAAACCTTTCTCAAGTCTTTAAGGTTGGCGTAACATCACTTCCCATTATTCTAGTGACTATTACTACGGCACTGCTTACTGCTTATGTCGTCCATCGTGTATTCAAGCTAGATAGCGAAATTACTACTTTAGTAGGGGTTGGTTCTTCAATCTGTGGAGGTTCTGCTATTGCTGCAACTGCACCTATAATCAAGGCAAAAGATGAATCTATTGCAACAGCGATCTCGGTAATTTTCTTTTTTAACATCTTAGCGGCTTTAATCTTTCCTCACTTGGGATCTTGGTTGGGACTTAGTAATCAAGGCTTTGCCATATTTGCTGGAACAGCTGTCAACGATACTTCTTCTGTAACTGCTACAGCTAGTTCTTGGGATAGCTTACATGGAACATCTATCCTAGAGCAGGCAACAATTGTTAAATTAACTCGCACACTTGCTATCATCCCTATAACTCTTGGGCTTTCTGTATGGCAGTCTCGAAAGGACAATACAAAGGAAACATTCTCGCTAACCAAAGCAGTGCCTAACTTTATCCTTTGGTTCCTTTTGGCCTCACTGATTACAACTGTTGCAATGTCACTCGGTGTAACACCTGCCGTCTTTTCACCATTAAAAGACCTTTCAAAATTTATGATTATTATGGCAATGACAGCTATCGGTTTCCAAACAAATCTCAAAAAACTAATCACTAAAGGAGGCTCAGCACTTCTAGTGGGAGGAGTCTGCTGGTTATTAATTAGTCTTGCTTCTCTTCTCATGCAAAAGATATTAGGACTTTGGTAAAAGACATCTAAAAAACTCACAATCTGACTAAGACTGTGAGTTTTTATTATAGAATCATTTTTTATACTCAAAGACATAGGTTTGGATTACCTTATCCCCATCGTTTGTTACTTTCAAATCAACATTGTAGCTCTTAGTTTCACCACTAATATCCTGAACCTTATAATCACCATCTTTTTTTACAGAAGAGGTAGTCTGTCCTGAATAATGCCTAACTTCAAGACCTGAAGCTCTATCTAGAGAAAAAGGAATGAGCCCGTTTAAAGAATATAGCCCATACAAAATAAGACATAAAAAGCTCAGCGACACAAGGCTCACCAAATAATATTTAACAAAATCCCCCAATTTTAACCCCTGCTTACTCACTTAGTTATTATCTTCCTTTAACTTAACATTATTTTTATTAGAGTATTTTCAAATTTTATTTTACACACATTTGGGTATTTTGTCAAATTATTTGATATTTAAAATAGAACCTAATTTTTCTATATACTAAAAGCCGTTAGTCATCTAACGGCAATTTTTTATTTCTGAAATAACGTATTCAAGACGGCTATAGAGACCAAGTAATAAGTCGTAACTTCGATTTTGATTTTCTTTCAAAACAGTGAAAACTGTTGTACTATAGGTAAATTCAAAGAAGTCATCTAATTCCTTGAGCCAGTCATCAATAACCCCTAAATTTTGATCAATAATTGCAAACAAACTTGGCTGATACCAGATTGTACCTTCGATATAAAGGTTTTTGTCAGATAATTTAGATAGGGATACTTTCAAGTCAGCAAGCTCTCTTTTAGCAAGATTTGGTTCAATCTTTAAATCAAAAAGCAAGCGTGCATCATGATTTAGAATATCGAGTTCTGCTTGAAGCAGTTGAATATAATGTATCGCTACTAAATACTGGTTCATGGGTCTCTCCTGGTCATCTGAAAATCGTACTATTATTGTACCACTAAAGAATGAAAAAATGTAGTAATTATTTAATTTTTTACAGGATTTTTTTAGAAAAAATACGATGCTTTAAATTTTTGTTTAAAACTAATGACACTAGCAATTTTCTAAGAATTTAAGAAATGAAAGATTTTTTAAAAAAAGAAAAACACTCACGAATGAGTGCATTTCTAGTATTAATGGCTAACCATTTCTTGTGCAATTTCAAAGCCACTAAGTTTTCCAGGATAGTAAGTTGGCCAATTATCCATTTCTTTTAGAATCTCATCTTGGCTACTATTTCCAAAGAAAATATGGAAATGTGCTGAAGTTGTTGGATCTATTTGATGATCTGAAAATTGGACATACTGGTAAGGGTTATCTGCTGCTTGACTATCAGTTGCTGTGAAGAGATAACGTACACCTTTTTTACCAGAAGCATAGGTCAAAATCTTATACCCATCATAACGATAAGTGTGTGTCACACTACTTCCATCATTCTTTGTGAAAGTCATGGTCATCTTTTTACCGTCAATAGCAATTTTAGAAATATCTGTTTGATAGCCCTTAGTGTAGTATTCTTTATACTCTTGTGCTGTTTTATCCTTATTCAAAAGAGATTTGTATTCAAATACTTGATCTAAAGTACCATCTTGAAGATAAGGATAGACCGATTGCCACTCACCAGACCAATCCGAAAGTTCTCTATCTTTAACATCTTTGTCATCGAAGTAACCATTTTGAACCGTTTTCTTGTCATCACTTCCCGTTTCAGGTTGGATAGCTTTACCTTCAACGTCCGTTGTTAAACGAAGATTTTTTAGGTTCTCAGTCATAACACTGACATAGTCTTCACCTTTTTTCAACTGTTCCTTAGTTAGTGATTCAATTGGATTTAAAACTGCTGTCTTAACTCCTACTTCGTTAGCTAAGGTTTTAGCAACACTACTTGAAGCATTTTCCTCAAAATAGATATAGTTAATATCATATTCTTTGACATACTTAGAAAGGCTAGCGATACGTTTTGCAGAAGGGTCGGACTCAGCTGAAACACCTGAAATTGGTACCTGTGTCAAACCGTAATCTAAGGCAAGGTAGGCAAAAGCTGAGTGCTGAGTAACAAAACTTTTCTGTTTTGCTTGACTAAAGGCTTCAGTATACTCCTTATCCAAAGTCTTTAATTTCTTAAGGTATTTCTCGGCATTGGTTGTAAAGACTGCTTTTTTATCTGGATGTTGAGCAATCAAACCGTCCCTAATAGTTTCAACTAATTTTTGAGAACGTTTAGGTGAGAGCCAAACATGAGGATCATATTCGTGGTGATGTTCTTCTCCACCGTGATCATGATCTTCTTCCTCTGTTCCAGGTAAAAGAACCATGCCTTGACTTGCCTTAATGACTTTTGTATTTTTTGTGTTGATAGACTTTTCAACTTTTGGAACCCAGGTTTCCATATTTTCATTTAGGTAGACAAAAGTGTCTGCTTTTTCAATGTCAGCGACATTCTTAGTAGATGGTTGGAAATCGTGGGCTTCACTACCAGCGGGAATAAGATAAGAAACCTCTCCCTCATCTCCAACAACCTGCTTGGTAAATTCATAAACAGGGTAAAAGCTGGTCACAACCTTCAAGTCACCATTTCCTTTTGAACCGTGGTGACTAGTCGTATAATAAATGCCTGCACCAGCAGCCAAAACAACTGTTGCTAATCCTGCTAGGCCAAAAATGCGTTTCTTTTTCATGTTATTCCTTTCAAAATACTTAACCAGTTAATAGTTTACTGGTTAAGTATATCACATTTCATTTATTTTGCAAGTCCATAAATAAAAAAATTGAAATATTTCGGCGAGAAAGAATTATTTGATATACTGGAAATATCATTTGGAAAGTAGGTTATACATGTTTCGAAAATTAATCCTATATCTTTTTTTATTGCTTTCAGCCATAGGCCTGACTTATGATACGCAATCATACACTTCAGGCGCTTTGTCTGGTTCGGCATACGGTATTATTGGACTATCAACACTGATTGCCTTATGTTATATCGTACCAGGAATATTTCTGATTCAGTACTTAGGCAAGAGATGGCAGGTGAAACCACTTGTTCTCATATTTGCTCTAATTGGTGGACTCTTTATAACAGGATGGATAGCTGGTTATGCCAATACCTTTTCTCACGATTGGGTAACTGCTCATCTTTCTTCAAAGAGTTTCTTCTACCGCTTTGAGGATGCCCTTATGGCTCCTCTAGTTGAAGAACCCCTAAAACTAGCAGCTTTTCTCTTTGCTATCTATATGGTACCAACGAAAAGTTACAAGGGGATCTTGCTTGTTGCTATTACGGCAGGTCTTGGCTTCCAGATTAGTGAAGACTTCTCCTATATTCTTTCAGATTTGCCTGATGGTTTTTCTTATACAATTTCAGGTATTCTTGGTCGAACTATTGGTGCCGTATCGTCTCACTGGCTTTACACATCCTTCCTCGCTATGGGGCTAGTCCTTATATGGCGTTCACGTCAAAAACTCATTAATTCTAAATACAGTCTTATTGGTATACTTTATGCTTGCGGTGCTTTTGCTGCACACTTTGCTTGGAATTCACCTCTTCGAAATTTAGAAAGCGATTTGCCATGGGCATCAGGCCTTCTCATTTCACTCAATCTTTTCTTCTTTATTACGCTTTATCAGCTCCTCTCGAAACTGGATAAAGAAAACAAGTAATGTTTACAATACTAAAAAACCTTTCCAATTTTATGGAAAGGCTTTTTTGATGACTTTAATCACTCATAGAAAAACGATTGGTCATCAAATTACTTGCATCATCTAAGACTTTTGCCAATAGTTTATCTGTTTCTGACTGAATCTTATCACTAATTTTTTGATTTTCAGCTTCAAAATCAATACTCTCACCATTTGCTAAAGCAGTATCTACATGATTAATCATAGCATGGCCAAGAGCCATAGTTGTTTCTACATAAGCATCCAAATCAGCTTCATGCTGTTGGAAATGAGGATCACAGATAGCAGCAATCAAGCGATTACTCCAGTAGAAATTACCTGTATCCACTTTATCAGTCGTTTGACGGAAATAAGCAGGTGTTGTTCCGACTTGAGTCCAGAATGGCACCATTGTACCAAATGGCATTGATCCATAGGCTAACCACTGAATTCCTGTCGTTTCTGATGGTTTGTTAGGACGCATTTGCAAGAGAGCTGTTTGGCTAGTACGGTTGATACCGATTGGACGGAATTGGCGTTGACTTACCGCATCTCCTTGAGGTCCATATGGGTCATAAGGTGTATCTTGGTAATGAAGACTCAAAACGTATTTAACATCTTCAACTGTAATTTTGCGGTATGGTTTTTGGCACCATGGAATAAAGAATGATTTTGGATTATAGTCTTTTTCTGGGTTCAAAAATTTCTGCATAGCCCAGGCACGTGGTGTATTATAATGACGGTCCTTATCTCGTTGGCTACCAAAAGCATAACGTGGATTAAAGTGTTCATTAGAATAAGTCAAATCCAAGTGATGTTTATTAATAAAATTTCGAATGTCTGGTGAGGCAAGATAGTCGTCTGGATTTTCAAACTCATAGTGATCGATACCTAGTTGGTTTGGATTAGTAACATAGGCATCGTCTGGAACACGTCTTGCAATCCAATGGTGACCACCAATTGTTTCCAACCACCAAATTTCTTCAGTGTCTGAAAAAGCAATCCCATTAGACTCGTAAGTTCCGTAAGTTTCAAGGAGTTCTCCTAAACGAAGGACACCTTCACGCGCCGTCTTGATATATGGCAAGACCAAAGTCAACATATCCTCTTCTCCAAAACCATCTTTAACAAGAGGATCAGCGCCGAGAACACGCGCATTGGTCGTGATTGTTTCTGTTGCACTCATGGCAACATTAGCTGAGTTAATACCAGCTTCACCCCAGATACCGTCTTTCCCAAGCGCATCTGGGACAGAGGTATAACGTAGAGGATTATCTGGCAAATCAATTGAAAAATTGCTAAGCACAGACTGGTAATGACGCGGTTGGTCTTCAGGGGTCACGACGAGAAATTCTTTGGGCGTAAAAACGCCTGATTGAGAATCCTCAGTACGTGCAATCATGGTAGAGCCGTCATATGAGGCTTTCTTACCTACTAAAATCGTTGTACAAGCCATAAAAGCTTCCTTTCTAATTACAAATCGTCGGCAATCTTATTGATTTTTCTGAGACGATGGTTAACACCACTCTTGGTCAGAGGAGGTTCTATACTATCTGCGATCTGCTGGATAGAGTAATCTGGGTTGGCAATACGGAGTTGGGCAATTTGGCGTAGCTCCACCGGTAAAATCTCCAAGCCAACCGTATCCATAATCTTGATAATATTATTAATTGTTTTCATGCTAGCACTAATCGTTCTAGCAATATTGGCTGTTTCCGCATTATTGGCACGATTCAGATCATTTCTGGTCTCTCGCATAATTTTGACTTCTTCGAAGGCATCCTTAGAGTTCATTGCGCCGATAACAAGGAGAAAATCCATAATGTCCTCAGCTTTTTGAAGATAGGTCACAAACCCATTTTTATGACTCAAAACCTTAGCATCGAGCATAAATTTTTTCATGAGAGAAGCTAAATCCTCTGCGTGGTCTTGGTAAACGGAAAAAATTTCTAATTGATAACGTCCCTTTTCAGGATCACGTACTGTTCCAGTTGCCAAAAAAGCGCCTCGTAAATAGGATCTTCCAGCTTCGTCATCTTCCATTACTGATGTTTCAATACCTGTTTCAAAGCCAAAGAAAGAATCCGCCAATTGTAAATCGGACAAAATATCATTGACATGGTCAGCGACAAAAACCGTGTAAACGCGATTTTTCTTGAGATTGGTCTTGTTGTGATGTCTCAATTCAGGATTACTCTGATAACGACTTTCCATTAATTGGTAGATATGTCTCGCAATCTTTGCATTTTCTGTTGAGATGGAAAGAGTCAATCCTTGATTGGTCAATCCAACTGAACCAGACATCTTAATCAATGCTGACAATTCCGCCTTGTCTTTGCTTGAAGCAGCAATTATCTCTTCTTTAACCTTAATTGTGAAACTCATGACTTGTTCCTCACTAGGTGCATGAGCTCATCCACTACCAAGTCACCATGGTGGAAGGCTCCACCATTTTCAAGTCGCAGAAAATTAGAAGACACAACTGTTTTAGCTTCACGACGTAACCCCTCAAAATCATGCTCAACCTGAACAAGGTATTCATCAAATTTATTACTAGCCATGTATTCCTTAGGCACTTTCTTGATGTTAACTAAGACATTGTCAATCACATCGGAGCCAAGATGACGATTAAGAACAGTCACATGGTCGGCATCTGAAAATTGCTCAGTTTCTCCGTACTGCGTCATAATATTACAAATGTATGTGACATCAGCCTTGGTCTCAATAAGAGCCTGACGAATCTCTGGTATCACCAGGTTGGGCAAAATCGATGTATAGAGAGACCCAGGACCTAAAACAATCATATCACTATTCATAATAGCATCAACAACCTTACGACTGGCCTTAGGCTCTTCATCATTATAGGTATTGGTCACATAAACACGCTCAATCATGCCATCGTACTGGGCAATACTACTCTCACCTGCTACTTCATGACCATCTTGAAAAACGGCATGAAGCGTCAAGGCAGTCTCACTGGCAGGATAAATCTTACCTGTGACGTGGAAAAACTTCGTCAGAAGCTGCATGGCATTATAGGTAGATCCCTGCATTTCTGAAATTCCAGCGATGATTAGATTTCCGAGTGGATGACCGGCCAAAGCGCCATCGGTTTTATCAAAACGATATTGGAAAACTCTTTCATAAAGTTTAGGCATATCACTCATAGCTACCAAAACATTACGCAAATCCCCTGGAGGTGTCAGTTGCATGATATCACGCAAATCTCCTGAAGAACCGCCATCATCAGCTACAGTTACCACAGCAGTGATATCAACATCCTTATGACGTAAACTACGAAGAATGACTGGAATACCAGTTCCCCCACCTATTACTGTAATTCTTGGTTTTTTCATGAACGATTCACCGTCTCCTTACGTCGATCCTTATCACGATGTGTTTCATTGACTGTCCAATCATTTTTTAGATCTTGGGCTAGACGATGTGCAAAAGCTACACTACGGTGTTGACCACCTGTACACCCAACAGCAATAGTAAGAACAGACTTACCTTCTTTTTTGTAGCCAGGTAAGATTGGTTTAATGAGCTGTTTCAAATGATTGTAAAAGTCTTCTGATTCCGCATGCTTCATGACGTAATCAAAAACCTCTTTATCCAAACCTGTGAGGTTACGAAGGGCAGGATCATAATAAGGGTTTGGCAAAAAACGGACATCAAAAACCAGATCTGCATCCAATGGCAGTCCATATTTAAAACCAAAACTCAAAACTTCAATACGGAAAGAAGATTGGTCTTGCTCAGATGAAAACTGTTCAGAAATAGCCTTACGAAGTTGACGCGGAGTCAATTCTGTCGTATCAACTACGTTTTGACTCAAACTCTTAAGCGGTGACAAAAGCTCACGCTCTAACTTGATGCCATCCAAAACACGGCCATCTGCCGCCAGTGGGTGACTACGACGTGTCTCTTTGTAACGAGAAACCAATTCACCATCCGTAGCGTCCAAGAAAAGAATCTTGAAATTAAGTTCCTCATTGCTTTCCAATTTATCCAAAATATCGTTGATTTCATCGAAGAACAAGCGACTTCGCATATCAACGACAAGAGCAATCTTATCTGTCTCTTCACTATGTTTTACCAATTCGATAACCTTTGGTACCAAAGAAGGTGGCATATTATCAATAGTGAAGTATCCAATATCCTCAAAGGATTGAATCGCTACAGTCTTACCTGCTCCGCTCATCCCTGTTACAACAACTAAATTAATTTTTTTCGTTCCCATGAGACTCCCTTTCTAGTCTTTCTTCTTTCAAGACACGAATATCGTCTGACATTTTTTCAACTTGTTGGCTAACCCCCATAATCATTTCTGTCTGCAATTTTTGAATAGTAAGCAAATCTGATTGGTCTTGTTGCACCAAGTGATCAATTTTTTCATGTAAAAGTCGGATTTCTTCCTTTGATTGTTTATTGACGTTATAGTCATTTCGTGCTTGCAATCGATCGTAATCCGATGCCCGATTCTGACTCATCATAATCAATGGTGCCTGAACGGCAGCTAGAGTGGACAAGGCCAAATTCAACAGAATAAAAGGATACTTATCAAAGGCAATCCCAAAGGGTTGAACAACATTCAGCCCCATCCAAATAGCCATAAAAGCAACAAATGACAAGATAAAAGTCCAAGATCCACCAAATCGGGCCACTTCATCCGCCACTTTTTGACCAAAAGTAATTCGACTATCCAATTGTTCCTGGACATCCTGGTCCTCGTAGAGCAAACTCTTGGTCACATCATGAACGGTTTCACGCACGTGCTCATTTTTCTCATTAGCATTTGCGATAATCTCGTCGAGAAAAACTAACCTATAATCCAAAAGGCTAATATTACTAATGAAATCATGTCCTTGTAAATCAGGGTAATCTTTTTTCAAAAGCACCTGCAAACGACTATTTAGTCGTTCGAAATAGGAGCCATCGGTTTCATCGAACCACTCTTTAGAGATATAATCCTGAACTCTCTTAATCTGCATATTTTCGCCTTCTTTCTAGGCTCTATTATACCATATTGAAAGCGTAAACGTTCAATAGATAAAGGAAAAGAGTCCAAGACTAACCTCAGACTCCTCCATTATTGGGACAATTAATTTAACATCTTCTTATTGGTAATTCAAAGTCCAGTAGTAAGTACCATCACCTGCGACAACACAAGCCACTGCAGCTTGAGTAGCATCTGGACTCATGAGAAGTTCACGAATACCACTACTCAACCATTTATTGGCTACAACTGAACCATCAGATTCACGACGGTAAACAATGCCATCACTGTTGTAAGTGTGTGAAATATCTTTAGCATGTGGAAGGGTTGTGCTATTGTAAAGATCATCAGACCATGTAAGTGCTGGCAAACCGGCAGCTGTACGCTGTGCATTGATTTCATTAAAAGCAGTCTTAGCTGAGTCCACTTCAACGTAATCAGAATTTTCAGTTGGTTCTACATGATAAACAAATTTAACATATCCAAATTCAACATCACTATATTTTCTGTCGTCAACACCGCTCTTGAGATTAGCTGTAATAACATAGTCACGTGCCCAAGCACTGCCCTTAGAAGCGTTGAAGTTGTCAACATCTTCAATTTCCCAAGTTACATTACAATCCCAGCCAGCATTGTCTATGAATTTTGGAGCAAGATTCTTAATAACATAATCTTTGAATTCATCCACATTTTGGAATGGAAGAGCTTCACCAGCTTTACCAGTACCAACTACATTTTCAGAATACAATTTAACACTTGATGCATTGTCATCGTACATGTATTCATCGTTTCCTGCTGGTTTATGGAAATCTGGATCAAGCTCAGGGTCATCATTGGCAGTACCATTGTAGAGTTTCCACTTACCATCAACCCATTTGTAGTAACCATCGATACCACGCGCATTATCTTCATCTGTCAATGCCACACGGTAGTAATAGGTACCGTTGTCATCTACAAATCGTGGGTCTGAGTGCATGCGATAATCTGTTGGTGGCAAAGTTGGTTTTGGCAACTTATCATAGTCAATGTTTGTTTCAGGCGCATACGGTGGTTTTTCAAGTTCAGGAGCTTCAGAACTTGTTTCTGAGGTTGAACCTGTCTCTGAAGTTGCTGTTGAAGAAGATTCAGAAGTTACAGTCGAACTTGAGTTACCAGTTGAAGCCGCTTCTGAAGTTGAATCCACGGTTGAAGCTACTTCTGAACTTGCTGATGACGTTGAATCAACGGTTGATGGTGCTTCTGAAGTTGCAGATGAACTTGAGTCAACAGTTGAAGCTACTTCTGAGCTTGCTGATGAAGTTGAATCTACAGTTGAAGCTACTTCTGAACTTGCAGACGATGTTGAATCTACGGTTGATGGTGCTTCTGAAGTTGCTGATGACGTTGAATCTACGGTTGATGGCGCTTCTGAAGTTGCTGATGACGTTGAATCTACGGTTGATGGTGCTTCTGAAGTTGCTGATGACGTTGAATCTACAGTTGATGGTGCTTCTGAAGTTGCTGATGACGTTGAATCTACAGTTGATGGTGCTTCTGAAGTTGCTGATGACGTTGA